>NZ_MSGP01000579.1 GCF_002078235.1 Streptomyces viridosporus | reverse complement strand
GCCCGGCCCCGTCCCCGGCACCCGAGGGCACCGGGGACGGGGCCGGGCGCCGGGTCAGATCAGGTCCTCGCCGTTGCGGCGGGCCTCCGCCCATTCGCGGAAGAACCCACGGCTGATCACGAACAGGACGACGGCCACGAGCACGGGCCACATCAGGACGTACACGGTCAGGGCTGCGCTGGTCACGGTGCCTCCTCGGGGGTCACTTGGTGCTGGTTCCGGCGGGTTCGGGATCGCCGTCGGCACCTCCTGCCGGGCTCGGGACCCGGGCCTCGCCGTCGGCGGCCGCGGTGCCCGTGTCGGCGGCCCCCGACGAGCCGCCGTCGAAGTCACCGGTGCGCCGCGCGATGAGGCCGAAGTCGAAGCCCTCACGCCGGCGCACGGACATGGCCCAGCAGATGACGGTGGACACCGAGTAGGCGACCAGTGAGCCGCACAGCGTGGCGTACTCGTGCAGGGAGCCGATGGCGAACGGCGCGGACACCACCACCGCCGCCGCGCCGACGATCTTCGCCGCCCTGGCGCCGAAGAAGCCGAACACCATCAGGCCGAGGACGACACCGATGCCGATGACCGACAGCACGTCCACGACGATGCCGAAGGCGCCGTCCACGGAGATCCAGCTGAAGCGGACCGGCAGGAACACCGCGAGCGCCGCGAGCACCGAGGTGGTGAACGCCTTCCCGCTGACCTTGTCCCAGTAGAAGCTGGCCAACACCGGGAAGACGAGGGCGCCCCACAGCGCGCCGACGAACACCAGCAGGTCGAGGATGTTCAGCTGCAGGCTGGCGAAGGCCACGGCCAGCGCGGTCGCCACCACCATCGTGATGCGGCCGACCAGCAGCATGGTCTTCGGGTCGGCCTTCTCCTTGCCGGCCACGTTCTGGCCGTAGACGTCGGCCATCATGATCGAGGAGAGGGCCGCGAGGTCCGAGTCGGCGGTGGAGGAGAGCGCGCCGACGATCATGATGAAGAACAGGCCCAGCAGCACGGGCGGCAGGTACTCGGCGGCCATCCCGGGAATGATGTTGTTCGGGTCGCCGCCGACCGGCTCGTAGCCGAGGTAGAGGGCGAGCACGCCGAGCATGCCGACACCGATGACCATCGCGCCGTAGCCGATGGTCGCGGTGATGAAGGTCGGCTTGATCAGGTCCTCCCTCACCGCGAAGAGCCGCTGCGCGATGGTCTGGTTGCCGATCGCGTAGGCGAGCACCGCGGCGATGTACGGAGCGCCCTGCTCCATGAAGGCCACGCTGGAGAAGAAGTCGCCCTGCTCCGCGGTCAGGTTGGCGGCGCCGGTCTCGAACGCCGCCGGGAAGTCGGCCGCGAGGAAGATGAACGGGACGATGACGGCCACCGCGCCCAGCATCGCGACGACCTGCACGAAGTCGGTGAGCACCGAGGCGCGGAAGCCGGACCACAGGGTGTAGAGCAGCACGCCCGCGGCGACGGCGAAGACGCCCTGGGTGAAGGTGAACGGCGACAGCATCGAGATCAGCACGCCACCGGCGATGAAGTTGGACATCAGGCTGATCAGGCTGCCGACGACGTTCGAGCCGGCGAGCATCAACTGGCTGGAGCGGCCGTGCCGGGCGTACATGACCTCGGCGAGGGTGTGCGCCTTCGGTGCCACGGCGCGGATCCGCCGGCCGAAGGGGTAGATGAAGAGGATCATCAGGGCGCCCCAGAGCCCGTAGTGGATGGGGCCCGAGATGCCGTAGGTGTAGCCGGACGTCGCGGAGGCGTACATCGAGGACGCCCAGATCCAGGTCGCCGTCATGCTGGCCGCGGAGATCCCGAAGCCGATGTTGTTGCCGGCGGTCATGTAACCGTCGGCGTTCTCTTCCTTCTTGCCGATGCGGGTCGAGATCAGGAAGGTCCCTCCGTAGAAGAAGACCAACAGACCTACGACCACCAGGGCGTTGAACTGAGCTGTCTCCAGTCCGCCCACGCGCGCCACCTCCTTCGACTCGTGGAGCCCGGCGTCAGCCGCACCATCCGGTGTGTCGACCGGTGGGTCGCGGACACATCCCGCGCGTCGCGCAGCGGGGAAAGGCTCCGCCCGGGCAGCTCATCGCTGAACCAGGGACGTTCACAAAGAGGCAGGCTCTTTGAGCCCGCAAACCTTCGGCAAGGTAACAGCTCTTTCGAGTCACCGTGGGATCACGTCGACTCACCATGTGCAAAGTGTTCCGCCCGGGATTTACCCTGATCTGGGCAAGTCCCTGATATGTCGGGCGGGAGTTTTGTCGAGAAGGCGGGCATTGGTACCGCATCTTTATGGACATCTGTTTGCAAGTTGCAATTGCGATGCCCATTGCTTTGTTATGTCAAAGAGATCATCGACGGGGCTCGATGTGTCATGTTCCAGTAATAGTGGTCAAAGCGGGGTGAACCACCCAAGTGGGAATGAATCGGGGGCTCGGTCGGGAAAGCGTGCGGACAGCACGCGCGCCCGCCGGTCGGGGCCGGAAACCCGGCCCCGACCGGCGGGCGCGCAACTCCTCGACGCCTCGGCGCCCAGGGCGCGCGAGGCCGTCGGTCACCAGCCGGCCGACGCTCCCGTCAGCTCCCGGACCGCGGGGCGGGCCGCGTCCAGGACGGTCATGAACCAGGAGGAGAACGTGTCCTTCGCGTGCCGGTCCGCCAGCTCGGCCGGGGTCACGAACGCCGTCGACGCGACCTCCTCCGGGTCCGGCCGCAACGGGGACTGCACCATGCCGACGAAGAGGTGGTTGTACTCCTGCTCCACCAGACCCGAGGCCGGGTCCGGGTGGTGGTAGCGGACCGTGCCGGCCTCGGCGAGCAGGGAGGGCGACACCCCCAGCTCCTCGTACGTCCGCCGGGCCGCCGCCGTGAACGGCGCCTCACCGGGGTAGGGGTGACCGCAGCAGGTGTTCGACCACACGCCGGGGGAGTGGTACTTGCCCAGCGCCCGCTGCTGGAGCAGCAGCCGCCCGCGCTCGTCGAACAGGAACACCGAGAACGCCCGGTGCAGCTGTCCTGGTGGCTGATGGACGGCCAGCTTCTCCGCGGTGCCGATCGTCACACCGTCCTCGTCGACCAGTTCCAGCAAAATCGCCTCTGCGGTGCCGTCCGACGCGCCGTGCGTCGCGGTGGCAGGTGTGATCGGCATACCCATCCTTCACTCGGTCTTCGCGCCCCAAGTCTGCCGCACGAATCCGGCACTCCCGACACTCCGCCGCACGCCCGCATGTCCCGGGGCGGCGCGGGAGGCGGCCGGCGCCGGCCGGACACCGTGGAAGCGGGGCCTGGAAGGGGATCGTGCCCGCAGCGGCCGACGGAGAACCGTCCGTGCCGGGGCGCGGGACGTCCGCCCGCGCCCCGGCCGGCTCAGTGGCAGAGCCGTGCCTCGTGCTCCGCGTGCCCCACGGGCTCCAGCTGGAAGGTGCAGTGCTCCACGTCGAAGTGGTCGCCCAGGCACCCCTGCAGCTCGTGCAGCATCTTCTCGTGCCCGATGGCGTTCAGCGCCTCGGAGCTGACGACCACGTGCGCGGAGAGCACCGGCATCCCCGAGGTGATCGTCCAGGCGTGCAGGTCGTGGACGTCCTCCACGCCCTCCGTGGCCAGGATGTGCGCGCGCACCTGGGCCATGTCGACCCCCTTGGGAGCCGCCTCCAGCAGCACGTCCAGGGTCTCGCGCAGCAGCTTCCAGGTGCGGGGCACGATCATCAGTGCGATCACCAGGGAGGCGATCGGGTCGGCGGCCGTCCAGCCGGTGGTCAGGATCACCAGCGCGGACACGATCACCGTGACCGAGCCGAGCGCGTCCGCCGCCACCTCCAGGAAGGCGCCGCGCACGTTCAGGCTCTCCTTCTGCCCGCGCATCAGCAGCATCAGCGACACCAGGTTGGCGGCCAGGCCGATCGCGCCGAACACCATCGCCAGGCCGCCCTCGGTGTCGGCCGGGGTGATGAACCGCTGGACCGCCTCGTACAGCACGTAGCCGCCGACGCCGAGCAGCAGCAGGCAGTTGGCCAGCGCGGCCAGGATCTCCGCGCGGGCGTATCCGAAGGTGCGGCGCTCGCTCGGCGGACGGTTCGCGAAGTGGATCGCGAGCAGCGCCATGCCCAGGCCCAGGGCGTCCGTCGCCATGTGGGCCGCGTCCGCGACCAGGGCGAGCGAGTCGGCCAGCGTACCGCCGACGATCTGGACCACCACGACACCGAGCGTGATCGCCAGCGCCGCTCTCAGCCTGCCGCGGTACGCCGCGCTCGCGGTACCGCCGGGGGGCACACCGTGTGCGTGCCCGTGATCGTGCCCAGCCCCCATGAAAACCGCCCTTCCGTGGTCTCTCCGCATCACAGTGAACTACGGGTGGGGGGTATCCGGCAACGCGGCACTGAACACCGTTGTCATGTGCCTTGACCTGCGGAAACGTTATGCAGGTCAGAACCGTGCGGGCCGGGGGCGGGTCAGGTCCCGCGATGCAGCCGCCAGCCCCGCCAGGCCGAGTCGACCATCTCGTGCACCGAGCGCCGGGCGGTCCAGCCGAGGTGTTCGGCCGCCCGGGAGGCCGACGCCACCGCGCGGGGGGCGTCGCCGGGGCGGCGGCCCTCGACGAGCGGGGCGCGGGTGTCGCCGGTGACCTCGCCGACGACCGCGATCAGCTCGCGCACCGAGACACCCTCGCCGCGGCCGATGTTCACCGTCAGGTCGCCGGTGAGGTCCCCGTCGGACAGCCGGCGGGCCGCCGCCAGGTGGGCGTCCGCCAGGTCGGCCACGTGGATGTAGTCGCGGATGCAGGTGCCGTCCGGGGTCGGGTAGTCGTCTCCGAAGATCCGCGGGGCCTCGTCCCGGGTGAGCCGGTCGAAGACCATCGGCACGATGTTGAAGACGCCGGTGTCGGCCAGCTCCGGCGCCGCCGCCCCCGCCACGTTGAAGTAGCGCAGGCAGACCGTGGCGATGCCGTGCGCCCGGCCCGCCGCCCGCACCAGCCACTCGCCGGCCAGCTTGGTCTCGCCGTAGGGGTTCACCGGGGCGCAGGGCGTGTCCTCCGTGATGAGGTCCACACCGGGGTCGCCGTACACGGCCGCGGAGGAGGAGAACACGAAGTGTGCGACCCCGGCCTCCGCGACGGCGTCCAGGAGCGTCGCGAGGCCGCCGACGTTCTCCCGGTAGTACCGGGTCGGCTGCGCCACCGACTCGGCGACCTGCTTGCGCGCGGCGAGGTGCACGACCCCCGTCACCCCGTGCTCCGCGAGGACCCGCTTCAGCAGCTCGCCGTCCAGCGACGAACCCCTGACCAGGGGGACGTCGGCGGCGAGCCGGGCGGGCGAGCCGGCCGAGAGGTCGTCCAGCGCGACGACGCGCTCCCCGGCATCGGTCATGGCCCGCGCCACATGTGCCCCGATGTAACCGGCTCCGCCGGTGATCAGCCATGTCATGGTCGCCCACCCTATGTCGAGCGGGCCGGCTGCCCCGCAATGTTCCGCATGTACCTCGGTGCCCTTTCCGGCGGCGCGGTTTGTGGGGCGAGCCCCGCATCCCCGATGATGATCGCGGCAGCGGTGTGGGCGAACCGCGTCGATCCAACCGCCGAACGGGTGGTGAACACGTGCTTCCGGGCATCCGATAACCTCTGCCGACATGCCGCCCGGAGGTCCCCGCACGGGCGTCCCATCATGTACATGACCGGCGTGGACGCGTCGGCACCCAGGGAGTGAGTTTCGGTTGTCGACCGCCATCCTCACCGGTCCGCCGGTCCCCGGTTCGTCACTCGAGGGCGATCTGCGCTCCCTCGGCTTCGACGTACGCGCCGTGTCCGGCACCGCCGAGGCCGAGGCCCTGCTCGCCGGGGTGCCGGCGGGGGAGCGGGTCGCGGTGGTCGACGCCCGGTTCGTGGGTCATGTGCACGCGCTGCGCCTCGGCCTCACCGACCCCCGCTTCGAGCTCGCGGCGATCCCGGGCGCCGTCACCGCCCGGCCGGCCGGGCGCGGGGCCCTGGCCCGTGCGCTGGCCCACGAGAGCTCCGTGTCCGCCGAGGCCGCCGGCGACCACCCGGCGGTCGGCGGCACCACGCTCGTCGACAGCCTCGCCGACCGCATCGCCACCGCCCTCGACGCCGACGGCGCCGACGTGCACCGGCCCGAGCTCGGCAGCCTCGTCGCCGCCGTCCCCGGCGACCCGCAGACCCGCAACGAGGCCCGGCAGGCCGTCGCCGCCGTCGACGACGAGGCTGTCCGCCTGAAGTCGGCGGTCAAGGCCCGCGACGGCTTCTTCACCACCCACTTCATCAGCCCGTACTCCCGCTACATCGCCCGCTGGTGCGCCCGCCGCGGCCTCACCCCCAACCAGGTCACCACCGCCTCGCTGCTCACCGCGCTCGTCGCGGCCGGCTGCGCCGCCACCGGCACCCGCGGCGGCTTCGTCGCCGCCGGCGTGCTGCTCCTCGCCTCCTTCGTGCTGGACTGCACCGACGGCCAGCTCGCCCGCTACTCCCTGCAGTACTCCACCCTCGGCGCCTGGCTCGACGCCACCTTCGACCGCGCCAAGGAGTACGCCTACTACGCCGGCCTCGCCCTCGGCGCGGCCCGCGGCGGCGACGACGTGTGGGCCCTCGCCCTCGGCGCGATGGTCCTGCAGACCTGCCGGCACGTGGTCGACTTCTCCTTCAACGAGGCGAACACCGGGGACCCCGGCGCCGCCGCCAACACCAGCCCCACCGCCGCCCTCTCCGACCGGCTCGACAGCGTCGGCTGGACGGTCTGGGTGCGCCGCATGATCGTTCTGCCGATCGGCGAGCGCTGGGCCATGATCGCCGTCCTCACGGCCGTCACCACCCCCCGGATCACCTTCTACGCGCTCCTCGTCGGCTGCGCCTTCGCCGCGACGTACACCACGGTGGGCCGCGTCCTGCGCTCGCTGACCCGCAGGGCCAGGAGGACCGACCGGGCGGCGCGGGCCCTCGCGGACCTCGCCGACTCCGGGCCGCTCGCCGAGGCCCTCGCGGGTCCGCTGAAGGCCCCCGCGGAACGGCTGCCCGGGGCGGCGGTCCCCGCCGTCGCCCTGCTCGGCGGCCTCGCCGTCGTCGCCACGGCCGTGTTCACCGGCTTCGGCGGCCCCTGGACGATCGCCGCCGCCTGCGTCTACGTCCTGACCTCCGCCCTGGCCGTCGCCCGCCCCCTCAAGGGCGCCCTCGACTGGCTCGTGCCCCCCTTCTTCCGCGCCGCCGAGTACGGCACCGTCCTGGCGCTGGCGGCCGACGCGGACGTGAACGGAGCGCTTCCCGCGGCCTACGGGCTGGTTGCCGCGGTCGCCTACCATCACTACGACACGGTCTACCGCATCCGCGGCGACGCGGGCGCGCCCCCGCACTGGCTGGTGCGGGCGATCGGGGGGCACGAGGGCCGTGTCCTGGTGGTCGCCGCGCTGGCCGCTCTGCTCACCGCTCCTCAGTTCTCGGTCGCGCTCACGGTGCTCGCCGTGGCCGTGGCCCTGCTGGTGCTCGCCGAGAGCATCCGCTTCTGGGTGACCGCCCACCGGGGCGGCGCGCCCGCCGTACACGATGAAGGAGAACCCGCATGATCGGCCTCGTGCTGGCGGCCGGCGCCGGACGGCGCCTGCGTCCCTACACCGACAGCCTTCCCAAGGCACTGGTACCGGTGGGTCCCGCGGGTATAGAGGGCGAACCGACGGTTCTCGACCTCACCCTCGGCAACTTCGCCGAGATCGGCCTGACCGAGGCCGCGATCATCGTCGGCTACCGCAAGGAGGCCGTGTACGAGCGCAAGGCGGAGCTGGAGCGGAAGTACGGCCTCAAGCTCACCCTCATCGACAACGACAAGGCCGAGGAGTGGAACAACGCCTACTCCCTGTGGTGCGGCCGTGACGCCCTCAAGGACGGGGTGATCCTCGCCAACGGCGACACCGTCCACCCGGTCTCCGTCGAGAAGACCCTGCTCGCCGCCCGCGGCGAGGGCAAGAAGATCATCCTCGCCCTCGACACCGTGAAGTCGCTGGCCGACGAGGAGATGAAGGTCGTCGTCGACCCGGACAAGGGCATGACGAAGATCACCAAGCTGATGGACCCGGCCGAGGCGACCGGTGAGTACATCGGCGTCACCCTCATCGAGGGGGACGCCGCCCCCGAGCTCGTCGACGCGCTGCGGACCGTCTGGGAAGCCGACCCGCAGCAGTTCTACGAGCACGGCTACCAGGAGCTCGTGAACCGCGGCTTCCGGATCGACGTGGCGCCGATCGGCGACGTCAAGTGGGTGGAGATCGACAACCACGACGACCTCGCCCGTGGACGGGAGATCGCGTGCCAGTACTGACTCGGCTCATCCCCTCCCCGCTCGTCGTCGACATCCGCCCCGGTGCCCTCGAGGACCTGGGCGGTGTCCTCGCCGACGAGCGCATCTCGCAGTCCGGCCGCCTCGCCGTCGCCGTCAGCGGCGGCTCCGGCGCCCGGCTGCGCGAGCGGATCGCCTCGTCCCTGCCCGGCGCCACCTGGTACGAGGTCGGCGGCGGCACGCTGGACGACGCGATCCGGCTGGCGGGCGCCATGAAGGCGGGCCACTACGACGCGGTCGTCGGGCTCGGCGGCGGCAAGATCATCGACTGTGCCAAGTTCGCGGCGGCGCGCGTGGGCCTGCCCCTGGTCGCCGTTCCGACGAACCTCGCGCACGACGGTCTGTGCTCGCCGGTCGCCACCCTGGACAACGACGCGGGCCGCGGCTCCTACGGAGTGCCGAACCCGATCGCCGTCGTCATCGACCTCGACGTCATCCGCGAGGCCCCGGTGCGGTTCGTCCGTGCCGGAATCGGCGACGCCGTCTCCAACGTCTCCGCCATCGCGGACTGGGAGCTGGCGTGCCGGGTCAAGGGCGAGCGGATCGACGGGCTCGCCGCGGCCATGGCCCGGCAGGCCGGCGAGTCCGTGCTGCGCCACCCGGGCGGCATCGGGGACAACGACTTCCTCCAGGTGCTCGCCGAGGCGCTGGTCCTCAGCGGCATCGCCATGTCCGTGTCGGGCGACTCGCGGCCGTCCTCCGGGGCCTGCCACGAGATCAACCACGCCTTCGACCTGCTCTTCCCCCAGCGCGCCGCCGCCCACGGCGAGCAGTGCGGACTGGGCGCGGCCTTCGCGATGTACCTGCGGGGGGCGCACGAGGAGTCGGCGCACATGGCCGGTGTACTGCGCCGGCACGGGCTGCCGGTGCTGCCGGAGGAGATCGGATTCACGCCGGACGAGTTCGTCCGGGCCGTCGAATTCGCTCCGGAGACCCGGCCCGGCCGCTACACGATCCTCGAGCATCTCGACCTGAAGACCGAACAGATCAAGGACATCTACGCCGACTATGTCAAGGCCATCGGTAGCTGAACTCCGTCCGGTCGTGCACCCACCGGGGGTGAAGGACCGGCGCAGCGGTGAGCACTGGATGGGACGCCTCTACATGCGAGAGGTGTCCCTGCGGGTGGACCGCTACCTGGTCAACACCAGGGTCACGCCCAACCAGCTCACGTACCTGATGACCGTCTTCGGTGTCCTCGCGGCCCCGGCACTGCTGGTGCCGGGGATCGCGGGGGCCGTCCTCGGTGTGCTCATGGTCCAGCTGTACCTGCTGCTGGACTGCGTCGACGGCGAGGTCGCGCGCTGGAAGAAGCAGTACTCGCTCGGCGGCGTCTACCTCGACCGGGTCGGCGCCTACCTGTGCGACGCCGCCGTCCTGGTCGGCCTCGGGCTGCGCGCCGCCGACCTGTGGGGGCCCGGGCGCATCGACTGGCTCTGGGCCTTCCTCGGCACCCTGGCCGCGCTCGGCGCGATCCTGGTCAAGGCCGAGACCGACCTCGTCGGCGTCGCCCGCCACCAGGGCGGCCTGCCGCCCGTGCAGGAGGCCGCCTCCGAGCCGCGCTCCTCCGGCATGGCGCTGGCCCGCAGGGCCGCCGCCGCGCTCAAGTTCCACCGGCTGATCCTCGGCATCGAGGCGTCCCTGCTGATCCTGGTCCTCGCGATCGCGGACGCGGTCCAGGGCGACCTGTTCTTCACCCGCCTCGGCACCGCCGTCCTCGCCGGCATCGCGCTGCTGCAGACCGTGCTGCACCTGGTGTCCATCCTCGCCTCCAGCAGGCTGAAGTGAGCGCCCGGATGAAGGTCGGCGCGGTGATCATCACCATGGGCAACCGCCCCGACGAGCTGCGCGCCCTGCTGGACTCCGTCGCCAAGCAGGACGGCGACCCGGTCCAGGTCGTCGTGGTCGGCAACGGATCGCCCGTCCCGGAAGTGACGGAGTTCTCGTCGGTCGTACGCACCGTCGAGCTGCCGGAGAACCTCGGCATCCCCGGCGGCCGCAACGTCGGCATCGAGGCCTTCGGCCCCGGCGGCCGGGACGTCGACATCCTGCTGTTCCTCGACGACGACGGCCTGCTGGCGCACCACGACACCGCCGAGCTGTGCCGCGAGGCCTTCGCCGCCGACCCGCGGCTCGGCATCATCAGCTTCCGCATCGCCGACCCGGAGACCGGTGTCACCCAGCGCCGCCACGTGCCCCGGCTGCGCGCCTCCGACCCGATGCGCTCCTCCCGCGTGACCACCTTCCTCGGCGGCGCCAACGCCGTACGCACCCAGGTCTTCGCCGAGGTCGGCGGGCTGCCGGACGAGTTCTTCTACGCCCACGAGGAGACCGACCTGGCCTGGCGGGCGCTCGACGCGGGCTGGATGATCGACTATCGGTCCGACATGGTGCTGTACCACCCGACCACCGCGCCCTCGCGGCACGCGGTCTACCACCGCATGGTCGCCCGCAACCGCGTCTGGCTGGCCCGCCGCAACCTCCCCGCGCTCCTGGTCCCGGTCTACCTGGGCGTCTGGATGCTCCTCACCCTCCTGCGCCGCCCCTCGCGTCCCGCCCTGAAGGCGTGGTTCGGCGGGTTCCGGGAGGGCTGGGCCACCCCCTGCGGACCCCGCCGGCCCATGCGGTGGCGTACGGTGTGGCGGCTGACCCGGCTGGGCCGCCCCCCGGTCATCTGACAAGCTCGTATCCGGGAACATGGGGGCCGTACCCGGCTCCGCGGGCCCATGCCGGGCCCGCACGGGCCGCGCATCTCGAGGACGAAAGTTTTCCATCAGTGAGTGAGACAACGCACGACGGCACGGTCGCGGCGAGCGCGTCCGTGCCGCCCGACGAGGGCCTCACGGCAGCCCAGCTCGCCGCCAAGTACGGGCTGTCCGTCAGTGGTGCCCGGCCGTCCCTCCCGGGGTACGTCCGTCAGCTGTGGGGGCGGCGGCACTTCGTCCTCGCCTTCTCGCAGGCGAAGCTGACCGCCCAGTACAGCCAGGCGCGGCTGGGGCAGCTGTGGCAGGTGGCGACGCCGCTGCTGAACGCGGCCGTGTACTTCTTCGTCTTCGGGCTGCTGCTGGGGGCCCGCCGGGGCATTCCGCACGACATCTACGTGCCGTTCCTGGTGACGGGGGTGTTCGTGTTCACCTTCACGCAGAGCACGGTGCTGGCCGGGGTGCGGGCGATCTCCGGGAACCTGGGGCTGGTGCGGGCGCTGCACTTCCCGCGGGCCGCGCTGCCGGTCTCGTTCGCCCTGCAGCAGCTGCAGCAGCTGCTGTTCTCGCTGGTCGTGCTGGTGGTGGTGGTGCTGGCGTTCGGCAGCGTGCCCGGCCCGGCCTGGCTGCTGGTGGTGCCCGCGCTGGCGCTGCAGTTCGTCTTCAACGCCGGGCTGGCGCTGATCTTCGCGCGGCTGGGCAGCCGGACGCCGGACCTGGCGCAGCTGATGCCGTTCGTGCTGCGCACCTGGATGTACGCCTCCGGCGTGATGTTCAGCATCCCGGCGATGCTGGCGGGCCGGGACGTGCCGGGGTGGCTGGCGGACGTGCTGCAGTGGAATCCGGCGGCGGTCTACATGGACCTGGTGCGGTTCGCGCTGATCGACGGCTACGGCGCGGCGTACCTGCCGCCGCACGTGTGGGCGTTCGCGGCGGGCTGGGCGCTGCTGGCCGGCGCGGTGGGCTTCGTCTACTTCTGGAAGGCTGAGGAGAGGTACGGCCGTGGCTGAGCAGACGGCGGGCGCGCGGGTGCCCACGGTCATCGCCGACGACCTGCACATCGTCTACCGGGTCAACGGCGCCCGGGGCGGGCGGGGCAGCGCCACCGCGGCGCTCAGCCGCATCCTGGCCCGGGGCCGGGACGAGGCGCGGCGCGGGGTGCGCACGGTGCACGCGGTGCGCGGGGTGTCCTTCGTGGCCTACCGGGGCGAGGCGATCGGGCTGATCGGCTCCAACGGCTCGGGCAAGTCGACCCTGCTGCGGGCCATCGCCGGGCTGCTGCCCGCGGAGCGGGGCCGGGTCTACACCGACGGCCAGCCCTCGCTGCTCGGGGTGAACGCCGCGCTGATGAACGACCTGACCGGGGAGCGGAACGTCATCCTGGGCGGGCTGGCCATGGGGATGTCCCGCGAGGAGATCCGGGCCCGCTACCAGCAGATCGTGGACTTCTCCGGGATCAACGAGAAGGGCGACTTCATCACCCTGCCGATGCGCACCTACTCCTCCGGCATGGCGGCCCGGCTGCGCTTCTCCATCGCCGCCGCCAAGGACCACGACGTGCTGATGATCGACGAGGCGCTGGCCACCGGCGACCGCAAGTTCCAGAAGCGCTCCGAGGCGCGGATCCGGGAGCTGCGCAAGGAGGCCGGCACGGTGTTCCTGGTCAGCCACAACAACAAGTCGATCCGCGACACCTGCGACCGGGTGCTGTGGCTGGAGCGCGGCGAGCTGCGCATGGACGGGCCGACCGACGAGGTGCTCGGGGCGTACGAGAAGTTCACCGGCAAGTGACCCCGGCCCCGCCGGGCCCCGCCGGA
>NZ_MSGP01000578.1 GCF_002078235.1 Streptomyces viridosporus | reverse complement strand
CCCCTCCCCCACCCTCCGCGGCAGTGGCGAAACGGTGCCGTGCCGCACTCCGTCGCGGCCCGGGATTCCACGGACCGGCCCGTGCGAACGGAGCGCGCCGGAACGCCGGTCGGCGTCGTGTTCCCGCCGTGCGCTGCTTGCCGTCGCCGAACGGGGAAGGAGTACGAGGACGGACGGCGCAAGACCGGAGGGGCCATGCCGCAGCTCGACACGGACAAGATCAGCCGCTGGGATCTCCACGGCCGCGAGCACGTCGTGCGCGTGCGACGCACCGGCGTGCAGCGCACGCTCAGCTGCGACACGTGCGGCTGGCGCAGAGGCGCCCGGTTCCTGCCCTGGGCCAGGGCGCAGGAGCACCTCGCCGACGCCCACCAGGCGACGGTGAACCCGGCGGCCGCGTAGGGCTAAGGGCGGGGGCCGCGAGCGTGGCCACCGGGAGGCGGCGCCTCATGACGTCCGCCCGTGGACACACCCCCCGGAAACGCGCCGGCCCCCGGCACGGCACCGCAGTGGTGCCGTGCCGGGGGCCGGTCGACGTCGGTCGTCGGGGGACGCCTCAGCAGCCGATCAGACGCGCTGCCAGGTAGCCCTCGATCTGGTCCAGCGAGATGCGCTCCTGCTTCATGGTGTCGCGCTCGCGCACGGTCACCGCGTTGTCGTCCAGCGTGTCGAAGTCGACGGTCACGCAGAACGGCGTACCGATCTCGTCCTGGCGGCGGTAGCGGCGGCCGATGGCGCCGGCGTCGTCGAACTCGATGTTCCAGTTCTGCCGCAGCGCCTGGGCCAGGCCCTTCGCCTTCGGCGACAGCTCGGGGTTGCGGGACAGCGGGAGCACCGCGACCTTCACCGGGGCCAGGCGGTGGTCGAGCCGCAGCACGGTCCGCTTCTCCAGCTTGCCCTTGGCGTTGGGCGCCTCGTCCTCGACGTAGGCGTCGAGCAGGAAGGCGAGCATCGCCCGGCCGACACCGGCCGCCGGCTCGATGACGTACGGCGTCCAGCGCTCGCCGGCCTCCTGGTCGAAGTAGGAGAGGTCCTGGCCGGAGGCCTTCGAGTGCGCGCCGAGGTCGAAGTCGGTGCGGTTGGCGACGCCCTCCAGCTCGCCCCACTCACTGCCACCGAACTGGAAGCGGTACTCGATGTCGGCGGTGCGCTTGGAGTAGTGGGAGAGCTTCTCCTTCGGGTGCTCGTACCACCGCATGTTCTCCTCGCGCAGGCCGAGACCGGTGTACCAGTTCCAGCGCTGCTCCATCCAGTACTCCTGCCACTTCTCGTCCTCGCCCGGCTTGACGAAGAACTCCATCTCCATCTGCTCGAACTCGCGGGTGCGGAAGATGAAGTTGCCGGGCGTGATCTCGTTGCGGAAGGACTTGCCCATCTGGGCGATGCCGAACGGCGGCTTGCGGCGCGAAGTGGTCTGCACCTGGGCGAAGTTGGTGAAGATGCCCTGGGCGGTCTCGGGACGCAGGTAGGCGATGGAGCCGGAGTCCTGCGTCGGGCCGAGGTGGGTGGAGAGCAGGCCCGAGAACTGCTTGGGCTCGGTGAAGGTGCCCTTGTTGCCGCAGTTGGGGCAGTTGAGGTCGGCGAGGCCGTTCTCCGGGGCGTGGCCCTTCTTCTCCTCGTAGGCCTCCTCCAAGTGGTCCGCGCGGAACCGCTTGTGGCAGGAGGTGCACTCGGTCAGCGGGTCCGTGAAGGTGGCGACGTGGCCGGAGGCCACCCACACCTCGGGGGCCAGGATGACGGACGAGTCGATTCCGACCACGTCCTCGCGCGACGTCACCATGTAGCGCCACCACTGGCGCTTCAGGTTCTCCTTGAGCTCGACACCCAGCGGCCCGTAGTCCCAGGCGGCACGCTGGCCGCCGTAGATCTCACTGCAGGGGAATACGAAGCCACGGCGCTTGCTCAGGCTGACGATGGTGTCGATCTTGTCGGCGGCCACGGTGCTCTCTTCATTACGACGACGGGCGACGAAGCGAGATGCTTCCAGCGAATGACCCAGGTTACCGGCGAGGACCGCCCCTCAACCAATCGGTCTCCCTGTTCGGACCCCCACCCCCCTTGTTGACAACGGTTTCCATATTATTTGAAAATGACTGTCATGAACGTACGACGACTCCCCATACCCACGGCCGTCGTGGCCGCGGCCGCCGCCCTCGGTCTCGGCGCCCTCTCCGCCTGCTCCTCCGGCGGTGCGGCCGCGGGCGACACCGACAAGTTCGACGTCGTCGCGTCGTTCTACCCGATGGCGTTCCTCGCCGAGCAGATCGGCGGCGAACACGTCCACGTCACCAGTCTCACCCAGCCCGGCCAGGAGCCGCACGACCTGGAGCTCAGCACCCAGCAGATCGTGCGACTCCAGGAGTCCGACGCGGCGCTCCACCTCAAGGGCCTGCAGCCCTCCGTCGACGAGGCCATCGCCCAGTCCGAGGTCGGCACGAAGATCGACGCGGCCACCCTGACCTCCCTCGAGGACCACGAGGACGAACACGGCCACGAGGACGGCCACGAGGACGAACACGGCCACGAGCACGAGCACGAAGGCGGCAAGGACCCCCACGTCTGGCTCGACCCGGTCAAGTACGCCGAGGTCGCCGAGGGGGTCGGCAAGGCCTTCGAGAAGGCCGACCCGGACCACGCCGCCGACTACCGGAAGAACACCGAGGCCCTGGTCGGCAAGCTGCACGACCTCGACGCGGCGTTCGAGACCGGGCTGAAGAACAGGAAGACCGACGTCTTCATCACCACGCACTCCGCCTTCGGCTACCTCGCCGAGCGCTACGGCCTGATCGAGGAGGCCATCAGCGGCCTGTCCCCCGAGTCCGAGCCCAGCGGCGCACGCGTGAAGGAGCTCACGAGGACGGCCGAGGCCGACGGCGTCACCACCGTGTTCTACGAGACGCTCGTCAGCGACCGGACCGCGAAGACCCTCGCCGACGACGCCGGGCTGAAGACGGACGTCCTCGACCCGATCGAGGGCATCACCGACGGCTCCCGCGGCGACGACTACTTCCAGGTCATGGAGTCCAACCTCAAGTCCCTGCAGACCGCCCTGGGAGCCAAGTGACCGCCCCCGGACACCCCGCCCCCTCGGAGGACGGCATGAACGAGCCCGTCATATCCCTGCGCGGCGTCCGCGCCGAGCTGGGCGCACGCCCCGTCCTGCGCGGCATCGACCTCACCGTGCACCGCGGTGAGGTCGTCGCCCTGCTCGGCGCGAACGGCTCCGGCAAGTCGACGGCCGTGCGCAGCATCATCGGCCAGGTGCCGGTCGGCGCCGGCGAGATCGAGCTGTTCGGCACCCCGCGGCGCCGGTTCCGCGACTGGGCGCGCGTGGGCTACGTCCCGCAGCGCACCACCGCCGCGGGCGGCGTGCCGGCGACGGTGACCGAGGTGGTCTCCTCGGGCCGCCTGGCCCGCACCCGCTTCGGCGTCTTCCGCAAGGCCGACCGCGAGGCGGTGCGGCGCGCCCTGGACCTGGTCGGCATGGCGGACCGGGCCAAGGACTCCGTCGACGCGCTCTCCGGCGGCCAGCACCAGCGGGTGCTGATCGCCCGCGCGCTCGCCGCCGGACCCGAACTGCTGATCATGGACGAGCCGATGGCGGGCGTGGACCTGGCCAGCCAGGAGGTCCTCGCCGAGACCCTGAGGGCCCAGGTCGCCGAGGGCGCCACCGTCCTGCTCGTCCTGCACGAACTGGGCCCTCTGGAGCCCCTGATCGACCGGGCGGTCGTCCTCCGCGACGGCTGCGTCCTGCACGACGGCCCGCCCCCCGAGGCCGTCGGCCAGCACGCCCTGCCCGGCCACGACCACGTCCACCCGCACGCACCGGCGGGCGCCGAACCGATCCGCACGGGACTGCTGAGCTGACCCATGGAAATCCTGAACTACGCCTTCATGCAGCGGGCACTGCTCGCCGCCGTCCTGGTCGGCATCACCGCCCCCGCCGTCGGCATCTACCTCGTCCAGCGCCGCCAGGCCCTGATGGGCGACGGCATCGGCCACGTCGCCATGACCGGCGTCGGCCTCGGCTTCCTGCTCAGCTGGTCGCCGGTGTGGATGGCCGCGCTCGTCTCCGTCCTCGGCGCCGTCCTGATGGAGCTGATCCGCTGGTACGGCCGGACCCGTGGCGACATCGCCCTCGCGATGCTCTTCTACGGCGGCATGGCGGGCGGCGTCATGTTCATCAACCTCGCCCCGACCGGCTCCAACGCGAACCTCACGTCCTACCTGTTCGGCTCCCTGTCGACGGTCTCCGAGTCCGACGTGACGGCCATCTGCGTCCTGGCCGCGTTCGTCGTCCTGGTCACGGTCGGTCTGCGCCGGCAACTGTTCGCGGTCAGCCAGGACGAGGAGTTCGCACGGGTCACGGGCCTGCCGGTGCGCTTCCTGAACCTGCTGACGGCGGTCACGGCGGCGGTGACGGTCACGGTCGCGATGCGCGTGGTCGGCCTGCTGCTGGTGAGCGCGCTCATGGTGGTCCCCGTCGCGGCCGCCCAGCAGCTCAGCCGCAGCTTCGCCGCCACCTTCGCCCTCGCCGTCGCGATCGGCGTGAGCGTGACCCTCGGCGGCACGGTCACCTCGTACTACCAGGACGTGCCGCCCGGCGCGACGATCGTGCTGCTGACGATCGGCGCGTTCATCGTGCTGACCGCACTGGCGACCCCGCTGGCCCGCCGCCGCGCCCGGGCGCTGGCCGCCGCACATCCCGGCGGTGACCCCGTGGAGTGCGCGATCCCGGCCAGCCGCGTGACCGCCGACGGGGCGGACGTCTGACCCACCTCCGCCCGGACACTGGCACAATGGCCCCGGCAGAGGCAGACGTGAGGAGGCAACGGTGACCACCGCTGGACCGCCCGTGAAGGGCCGCGCCACTCGGCAGCGGGCCGCTGTGGCGGCTGCGCTTCAGGAGGTCGACGAGTTCCGCAGCGCGCAGGAACTCCATGACATGCTCAAGCACAAGGGCGACTCGGTCGGACTCACCACGGTCTACCGCACGCTGCAGTCCCTCGCCGACGCCGGTGAGGTCGACGTCCTGCGCACCGCCGAGGGCGAGTCCGTCTACCGCCGATGCTCCACCGACGACCATCATCACCACCTGGTCTGCCGCGGCTGCGGCAGGGCGGTCGAGGTGGAGGGCCCGGCCGTGGAGAAGTGGGCCGAGGCCATCGCCGCCGAACACGGCTACGTCAACGTGGCGCACACGGTCGAGATCTTCGGCACCTGCGCGGAGTGCGCGGCGACCCGCGACGCGTGAGGACCGGTGAGCCCCGGGCCCGGAGAACCCGGGCCCGGGGCTCACGCACGTCCCACCCGCGCGGCGGACGACGGCCCGGGAGCGCGATCCCCGCCGGTACGACGCGCGGACCGGGCCCGCACCGCCGGGGCGAGCCCCCGGCGACCTCGGGTCACGCCTGCTCGCCCTCCATGGCCAGCAGCTCCTCGTTGGGGATCGCACCGCCGAAACGGCGGTCCCGGGAGGCGAATTCGAGACAGGCCCGCCACAGGTCACGGCGGTCGAAGTCCGGCCACAGGACGTCCTGGAAGACCATCTCGGCGTAGGCGCTCTGCCAGAGCAGGTAGTTGGACGTGCGCTGCTCGCCGCTCGGCCGCAGGAACAGGTCGACGTCCGGCATGTCCGGGTAGTAGAGGTACTTGGCGAAGGTCTTCTCGGTCACCTTCGACGGGTCGAGCCGCCCGGCCCGCACGTCCTCCGCGAGCGCCTGCGCGGCGTCGGCGATCTCCGCGCGCCCGCCGTAGTTCATGCAGAAGTACAGCGTCAGCCGGTCGTTGTCCTTCGTCTGCTCCTGGGCGATCTGGAGCTCCTTGGCCACCGACTTCCACAGCTTGGGCATCCGCCCCACCCAGCGCACCCGCACCCCGAGCTCGTCCAGCTGGTCCCTGCTCTTGCGGATGAAGTCCCGGTTGAAGTTCATCAGGAAGCGCACCTCGTCCGGCGAGCGCTTCCAGTTCTCGGTGGAGAAGGCGTACAGGGAGATGGCCCCCACGCCCATCTCGATCGCGCCCTGCAGCACGTCCAGCACCCGCTCGGCGCCGACCTTGTGCCCCTCGGTGCGCGGCAGCCCCCGCTCCTTGGCCCAGCGCCCGTTGCCGTCCATGACGATCGCCACGTGGTTCGGGACCAGCTCGCCCGGGAGCTTCGGGGGCCGCGCGCCGGAGGGGTGCGGTTCCGGCGTCCTGTACTCCCGGCGCTGGCGCCCCAGGAACCCGCGTACGACCATGTGTCTCTCGTCTCCTCGTGCCGACGTTCTGTGCTTGTCTCTCGCGACGTGCTGCTCGCGCTCACTTCTCGACGTACCGGAGCGAGCGCAGTCCGCGCTCCAGGTGCCAGTGCAGGTAGGCGGACACCAGCCCGCTCCCCTCCCGGACGTACCGCGCCTCGCACGCGTCCGCGGTCTCCCAGTCTCCCGTGAGCAGCGCGCCGAGCAGTTCCAGGGCCTGCGGCGAGGGTACGACGCTGCCGGGCACCCGGCAGTCGACACAGAGGGAGCCGCCGGACGCGACCGAGAAGAACCGGTTCGGCCCGGGCATCCCGCACTTCGCGCAGTCGCCGAAGCTGGGCGCGTAGCCGTTGACGGCGAGGGAGCGCAGCAGGAACGCGTCGAGGACGAGGTGCGGTGCGTGCTCGCCCCGGGCGAGCGTCCGCAGGGCCCCGACCAGCAGCAGGTACTGCTGCACCGCCGGCTCGCCCTCGTGGTCGGTGAACCGCTCGGCGGTCTCCAGCATCGCCGTGCCGGCGGTGTAGCGGGCGTAGTCGGTGACGATCCCGCCGCCGTACGGCGCGATGGTCTCGCTCTGCGTGCACAGCGGCAGACCGCGCCCGACCAGCTCGCTCCCCTTCGCGAAGAACTGCACGTCCACGTGCGAGAACGGTTCGAGGCGCGCGCCGAACTTCGACTTCGTCCGGCGCACCCCCCTCGCCACGGCGCGTACGCGCCCGTGACCGCGTGTGAGCAACGTGATGATCCGGTCCGCCTCACCCAGCTTCTGGGTGCGCAGCACGATGCCGTCGTCGCGGAACAGACTCATGACATCCATTGTCGCCCACCCCTCAGGGCACCTCACCGCGGCTGCGGGCATTGGCGTACGCGGTCGCCGCGCGCAACCGCTCCGCCGGCGTCGCACGGCGGACGGCCCCCGGATCGGCGTCCCACTCCCGGCCGCCGCCGTACGGTCTCAGCTGGACGTAGGGCCCCTCGTGCCCCGTGACGACGCCGATCCGCTCGGTGCGGGTGTCGACGACGTGGGCACCGACGGGAGGCTTCACCGCGCCACCGCCGTCGCCGCCGTCACCGCCACCGCGATCCGCCGGGCGGTCTCCGCGGAGCACCGCCCCAGTTCGACGAGCGGACAGGGCACCTCCCGCGCGAGACTCACCGGGTCCAGCCCCAGTGACGGCAGGGTGATTCCGGCCTTCGCGAGCGCCGCCCGCAATTCCTCCACCGCTTCCTCCGCCTCTTCGACGCAGAGCACCGAGCGCTGCACCTCCACCGCGATCCCCTTCCCTTTCGACTTTCACTCTTCGTATCCCCACGGTCGCACTCCGTGTCTACACTCGGGAAGGGTTTGCGCACTACAAGCACGGGGTTGTGCAAAGGGGCGAAGAAGGGGGCAGCAATGGCCAATGGTTCGCGCCAGGCCGCGTGGGAGTTCTTCGGGGCGGAGTTGAAGCGGCGACGGGAGGAGGCGGGGTTCACGCAGGTGGAGCTGGGGGCGCGGGTGTTCGTCTCGGGCGGCTATGTCGGCCAGTTCGAACAGGCCATTCGGAAACCTCAATTGGATGTGGCACAGCGGATCGACGCGGTCCTGCAAACCGACGGTATTTTCGAGCGGTTGTGCAGGAAGCTGATCGACGACCGGCGGTATGCGGATTACTTCGCGGAGGTGGTGGAGCTCGAGAAGCTCGCCACCAAGCTGTGCGAGTTCGCTCCCGCATTGGTTCCAGGACTTCTCCAGACGGCGGGGTACGCCCGCGCGGTAACCGTGGCGGCCAACCCGTTCGTCACCGACGAGTACGTCGAGGAGAAAGTCACGGCTCGCCTGGAACGGGCACGCGTCCTCAACGACGTGACACGGCCGGAGTATTGGGTCGTCCTGCACGAGAATGCACTCCGCACCCCGGTGGGCGGACGCGCGGCGATGGCCGGGCAGTTGGAGCACATCGCCCGACTGGTGCGTGAGCGCCACGTGGTGGTGACGGTCCTTCCCTACGCGGAGGGGGCCCACCCGTGCATGGGCGGCATGCTGACGCTCATGGAGTTCGATGACGCGCCGCCCGTCGCCTATACGGAGACGTCGTTTTCGGGAACGTTGGTCGACGACCCGGCCGTGGTGAAGCGAGCGCAGCGCGCATACGATCTGCTCAGGGTCGCCGGGCTGTCGCCAGAGGCGTCCCTGGCCCTGATCGAGTCGGCGGCAGAGGACTTCGGACGATGCGCGAGTACGACCTGAGCGACGCACGCTGGCGCAAGAGCAGCTACAGCAACGGTGAGGGCGGCAGCTGCGTCGAGGTCGCCGACGGAGTCCCCGGCGCCGTCCCCGTCCGGGACAGCAAGGTGACCGGCGGACCGGTGGTCGTCGTCGGGTCGGCTGCCTGGACGGAGTTCCTCCGCACCGTGGGGCCACTCGCTTCTCGGTGAGTGGCCCCACAGCCACCACATGACACCGGCTCCTGCAGCCCGCCTCCCCTTACCGGACCGGCCGTTGTTCCTTCCTGGCCAAGTCGATGCCGGCCGCGCGCAACGGCACGGTGCCGCCCGCGGTGTACGAGAAGGACGTCGCTGGGAGCCGCGCCGCGTATCCGCTCAGCGGCGTGCTGAAGCTGCGTGAGGCGTTCGGCCACCCGGTCAGGGCATCCCCGGTGACGCACTCGGTCGAAGAGGTCCCGGTCGTCTCCCGCGGGCGGCCGTCGGTCCGCCGCACGACGGTCCGAGGAGGCACCGGCGGGGCCTTCCGGGCTGCTCGTCGGACCGGACGATGAACTGTCGATGGCTCCGTTGGCGTGACGTTTCGCCGCGGTCGCAACCGGGGCGGGCGCAGGCGGGCTCCTGTCCTGCAGAACCGACACCCCTGGCGAGGAGACCGACATGACCGCCACCGCTTTCGAGTACGGCCCGAACCACGCCTTCGCCGAGGGCGACTACCTGCTGGCCCCGCCGAACCCGGCCGAGCGCCTCGACACCTCCATCGCCCCGCGCGACCGTCGGCGGCTGGAACTCCAGGCAGCCCTCACCGCGGCCGGCATCCCGCCCCGCCCCGAGGACCGCGAGGCCATCGACAGCCTCAGCGCGCTGTCCGGCAGCATCAACACCACCATCCAGCGCTGGCTGCACCACACCCTCTGACGGACGCGCGGCGGACACGGCGCGCCCACGGGTCATGGCCTTCCCGGTGCCACCAGTCCCGACTCGTAGGCCGCGATGACCAGTTGGGCCCGGCCCCGCGCCCCGAGCCTGCCCATGATCCGGCTGACGCGGGGCTTCGCGGTGAGCGGGCCCAGACCCGACGACTCGGCGACCTCCGTGTCGTCGAGGCCGCGCGCGACCGGGGCGAGCGCCCCCGCTCACGGTCCGACGGACAGTCGGGGCCGGCGGCCACCGGCGGGGACGGGCCGCGCAGGAACCGCTCGATCAACCGTGCCGTGGGCCCCGGGAGGGGGCCGGTCCGTGCCCGCTCAGCCCCGGTCGACCATCCAGGTGCCGTCCTCCTCGTCGTCGACCCGCACCTCCAGTTCGCGCAGGCTCATGCCGGCCTCCCAGAGGTCCCTGAAGCGCTTCATCCGGTCCTGGACGTGGTCCGGCCGCGCGATGAGCCGGGTCCTGATGTTGACGTCGCGCAGGTCCTGGTCGATCTCGAAGGACACCGCCTCGTCGTAGACGATGAAGTCGTTGGTGGTGCCGCGCAGCAGGTGCGGCGGCAGTTCCGGCAGGACCGCCACGCGCACCTCGATGTGCAGCACTTCCTGCTCCTCGCACAGCCGCAGCAGCCGGTCGTCCAGTTCCCGCGCGCTCTCCAGCAGGAACAGCCGCCGTACCGGCACCCCGTGCTCGTCGATCGCCTCCTGCTGGGCGTGGAGGTAGCGGCTGGCGGGCTCGCTGTTCCAGAACTCCCGGTCGACGGAGGTGCTGGTGGCGCAGATGGACTCCTCCGCGGCGCGGGTGAGGGCGAGCATCCAGTCGTGGTTCTCGCCGGGGCACTCCACCGTCAGGGTGGTGAGGTCCGTCATGTACCCGATCACCCGCTGCATCTCCAGGCGGACGAAGGTGGACAGGATCGGGGGCCCGGGGGCCAGGACGTCGGCGAAGTTGGTGGCCAGGTCGGGCACCGCCTCGATGGGGATCCGGGCCGGCTGGGGCCCGGCGGAACGGTCCGTCGCGACGGGGAGGTTCTCGGCGAGCTGCTTCACGTCCTCGGTGTACCGGACCAGGTCGCTGCGCAGGTCGTCGTGGCGCCGCAGCGGTGGCCGTCCAGTACCTCCTCGGCCCGGACCGGACGGCGGAGGAACGGGCCAGGCACGCGGAGAGGCTGCTGGCCGAGACCGCCGCCACCGTACGGGACGGGCTGCGGCGCCACGACGACCT
>NZ_MSGP01000577.1 GCF_002078235.1 Streptomyces viridosporus | reverse complement strand
TCCCCCTCCTTCGCCTTCTCCCCCTCCTTCGCCTTCTCCTTCTCTTCCTTCTTCTCCTCGACCGGCCCGCCCGGCACCCACCCGGCGTCCGCCAGCAGCGCCTGCGCCTCCTTGGTGTCCTGGCGGCCCAGGGCGCCGCTGTTGTCGGCGTAGGCGGCCTGGCCGGACAGCGCCAGGTGGCTGCCGACGGGCTCGGCGGGCAGACCGAGCGGCTTCAGCACCGCCTCGGCCAGCTCCTTCCGGTCCAGGGCGCGGGCCACGGCACGGCGGACCCGCTCGTCGGCGAGGGGGCCGTCGGCGCCGTTGAGGGCGAGCTGGGTGTAGGCCGGCTCCAGTGACTTGCGCACCTCGAAGCCGCTGAGGGCCTTCTGCCGGCGTACCTGGTCCGCGGCCTTCTCGCTCCGCTTCCCGCGGGCGGAGACCTCCTCGTCGGCGGCGGACCGGTCCGCGCCGGGGCCCATGAGGGGGGTGCCCGTGCTCTGCGGCCCGGCGGCGGTGATGTGGCGGGCGGCGGCCGGGTCGATCTCGGCCAGGTCGAGGGTGCCGGCGGCGAGCGCGGAGACCCGCTCGTCACGGGGCACCGCCCGCAGCACGATCTCCGAGAGCCGGGCGGGACTGCCCCACCAGCGCGCGTTGCGGGTGAGGGTGACCTCGTCCTCCTTGCTGTCGACCTTCTTCACCGTGAAGGGGCCGGCGGTCACCTTCAGCTTCTTGCGGGCCCCGTCGTTGAAGGAGTCCGGGGTGCCCATGACCTCCTTCGGGTACAGCGGCGTGAACAGCGACCGCCAGTCGGCGTAGGGGCGACTGAAAGTGACCTTGACCTCCAGGTTCCCCTTGCCCCGCTCGACCTTCTCGATGCGGTCGTAGCCCGCGTTGCGGGCGGTCCAGTAGGCGGTGTCCTTCCCCGACAGGGCCCGCCACTGGGCGGCGAAGTCGGCGGCGCCGATCTCGCGGCCGTCGCTCCAGACGGCCTGCTGGTTGATCCGGTAGAGGACGACCTGCTTGGGCTCGGTCTTCACGACCTCGGCGGACTCCAGGTAGTCGGGGTTGCGCACCGCCCGCCCCCGCTCGTCCATCCGGAACATCGACGGCAGGACGGCCTGCGCGACCCGGGTGGTGGTGGCGTCGGCGTCCGACTGGAAGGTGTTCAGGGTGTCCGGGACGGCGTCCACGGCCCAGCGCAGGGTGCCCCCGTCCGCGATCTTCGCCCGATCGGCGGACTCGATGTCCGGTCCGGCCAGGGGCTTGCCCGCCGGGTCCTCGGAGCCGCATCCGGCCAGCGCGGGCACCGCGAGCACGCCCGCCGTGAGGAAGGCGACCGAGCGCATCACCGCGCGCGAGCCGATGCCGTCGTGGGACATCTCTGGTTACCTCCGGAAGCCGCGGGCGTTACGATCCCTTTTGGTGGTATTTGGAGTTCATCTGATGTATGCGGCCACTGAAGAGGAAAGGGTTCCGCAAAGAGGGGCGACACGGCGGCCACGGGCGGGAAGCCCACCCGTGCGGCGCAAAGCACCGGACGGTGCACCCCCCACGCCTCGGCCAATCGATGCACATCCCTTCACAGCGCAAGGTGTGACGCGCAACACTCGCAGGCGCATGAACGTTGCCGCCTTGGGCCTGAAGGACCCGTGGAAGTGAGGGCAAGTCATGTCCGTGCACGACGAACTGACGACGGTCCAGCGCTGTCTCGACGATCTGATCCGGTCGGTGGGGCGCCTGGAGAAGCAGCTCGGCAGCGGTGGCCTGGAGATGCGCCGCGTCCGCGCCGACGCCAATCACCTGCGCGAGAGCGTCGCGCTGCTGCGGGAGACGGCCGCCTCGTCGGCCACCGCGCCGAAGCGGCCCGACCTCGTCTCCATCCCCGACACCCCGTACGACCCCTCGCTGTGGGTGGACACGGACGACGAAGGGCTCGGTGCCCGCGACCGTCGCGCCCCCTGACCCCCGACCCCGACCGGAGTGGACCCGTGGCCACAGGTACGGAACCCCCCGCCACCGAGCCCCGTCGCCGGAGCGGCGGCGTCACAGCGGGCACGCGCGCCGCGATCGACGCCCCGCACCTGCGGACCGACCGCTGGTGGCTGGCCCCGGCCGCCACCGCGGCCGGTCTGCTCGCCTTCGTCGTCTACTCGACCTGGCGGGCCCTGTCGAACGCCGACTACTACGCGGCACCGTACGTCTCGCCGTTCTACTCGCCCTGCCTGGCGGAGAACTGCGTGCCGATGCGCGCCGGGCCGAACTGGGAGCTGTTCGGAAGCTGGTGGGTCCTCTCACCGGCGGTCATCATCCTGATCTTCCCGCTCGGCTTCCGTCTGACCTGCTACTACTACCGCAAGGCCTACTACCGGGGCTTCTGGGCGTCCCCGCCGGCCTGCGCGGTGGCCGAGCCGCACCGGAAGTACACCGGGGAGACCCGCTTCCCGCTGATCCTGCAGAACGTCCACCGGTACTTCTTCTACGCGGCGATCGTGGTCGCCGGGATCCTGACGTACGACACCGTGCTCGCCTTCCGCGACGAGCACTACGACTGGGGCCACATGGGTCTGGGCACCCTGGTGTTCCTGGTCAACATCGTGCTGATCTGGGCGTACACGATCTCCTGCCACTCCTGCCGGCACATCGTCGGCGGGAAGCTCAAGCACTTCTCCCGGCATCCGGTGCGCTACCGGATGTGGCAGTGGGTGGGCCGGCTGAACGCCCGGCACATGCAGCTCGCCTGGGCGTCGCTGCTGAGCGTGGCGCTCGTCGACCTCTACGTGTACCTCGTCGCGACCGGCGCCTTCGACGATCCGCGCTTCTTCTGACGATCTTTCGATGACTGGGGCCTTGTGAGATGACCGTGGTCGACCGGCAGGAATGGGACGTCGTCGTGGTCGGTGCGGGCGGCGCCGGACTGCGCGCCGCCATCGAGGCGCGCGAGCGGGGCGCCCGTACGGCCGTGATCTGCAAGTCGCTGTTCGGCAAGGCGCACACGGTGATGGCCGAGGGCGGCATCGCGGCGGCGATGGGCAACGTCAACGCCGGGGACGACTGGCGGGTCCACTTCCGCGACACCCTGCGCGGCGGGAAGTTCCTCAACCAGTGGCGGATGGCCGAGCTGCACGCCCAGGAGGCGCCGCAGCGGGTGTGGGAGCTGGAGACCTGGGGCGCCCTGTTCGACCGGACGAAGGACGGCCGGATCTCGCAGCGCAACTTCGGCGGCCACGAGTACCCGCGCCTCGCGCACGTCGGCGACCGCACGGGGCTCGAGCTCATCCGCACGCTCCAGCAGAAGATCGTCGCGCTCCAGCAGGAGGACTTCCGCGAGACCGGCGACTACGAGGCGCGGCTGAAGGTCTTCCAGGAGTGCACGGTCACGCGCGTCCTCAAGGAGGGCGACCGGGTGGCCGGCGTGTTCGGGTACGAGCGCGAGACCGGCCGTTTCTTCGTGCTCGAGGCACCGGCGGTGGTGCTCGCGACCGGCGGCATCGGCAAGTCGTTCAAGGTGACGTCGAACTCGTGGGAGTACACCGGCGACGGCCACGCGCTGGCGCTGCTGGCCGGGGCCCCGCTGCTGAACATGGAGTTCGTGCAGTTCCATCCGACGGGGATGGTCTGGCCGCCGTCGGTGAAGGGGATCCTGGTCACCGAGTCGGTGCGCGGCGACGGCGGGGTGCTGCGCAACTCCGAGGGCAAGCGGTTCATGTTCGACTACGTCCCGGACGTCTTCAAGGACAAGTACGCCGAGTCCGAGGAGGAGGGCGACCGCTGGTACGACGACCCGGACCACAACCGCCGTCCGCCCGAGCTGCTCCCCCGCGACGAGGTGGCCCGCGCGATCAACGCCGAGGTGAAGGCGGGCCGCGGCTCCCCGCACGGCGGGGTCTTCCTGGACGTGTCCACGCGGATGCCGGCCGAGGTGATCAGGCGGCGGCTGCCGTCGATGTACCACCAGTTCAAGGAGCTGGCGGACGTCGACATCACCGCGGAGCCGATGGAGGTCGGGCCGACCTGCCACTACGTGATGGGCGGCATCGCCGTCGACTCCGACTCGGCGGCGGCGCGCGGGGTGCCGGGGCTGTTCGCGGCCGGCGAGGTGGCCGGCGGCATGCACGGCTCCAACCGGCTCGGCGGGAACTCCCTGTCCGACCTGCTGGTGTTCGGGCGCCGGGCGGGCCTGTACGCGGCCGAGTACGCGGCCGGCCGGACGGCCGCGCGGCCCCGGGCGGACGACGCCCAGGTCGACGCCGCCGCCGCGGAGGCGCTGCGGCCGTTCTCCGCGGAGAGCGAGGCACCGGCCGAGGGGCCGCCGGAGAACCCGTACGCCCTGCACCAGGAACTCCAGCAGGCGATGAACGACCTGGTCGGCATCATCCGGCGCGAGCCCGAGATGAAGCAGGCGCTGGAGAAGCTGGCCGAGCTGCGCCTGCGGGCGCGCCGGGCCGGGGTCGAGGGGCACCGGCAGTTCAACCCGGGCTGGCACCTCGCCCTCGACCTCAGGAACATGCTGCTGGTCAGCGAGTGCGTGGCGCGGTCCGCGCTGGAGCGCACCGAGTCGCGCGGCGGGCACACCCGCGAGGACCACTCGGTGATGGACCGCGCGTGGCGCAACGTCAACCTGCTGTGCGAGCTGACCGACCCCACGGGCGGCCTCGCGGCCACCGATCCGGTGCGCGGCCAGATCACCCTCACCCGCGAGAGAACCGAACCCATCCGCCCCGACCTGCTCGCCCTCTTCGAGAAGGAGGAGCTGGTCAAGTACCTCACCGAAGAGGAGCTGGACGCGTGAGCAGCTACGAGGCCCGCTTCAAGGTGTGGCGCGGGGACGTCGGGGGAGGCGGCCTGGAGGACTTCGCGGTCGAGGTGAACGACGGCGAGGTGGTCCTCGACATCATCCACCGCCTCCAGGCCACCCAGGTCCCCGACCTCGCCGTGCGCTGGAACTGCAAGGCCGGCAAGTGCGGTTCGTGCTCGGCGGAGATCAACGGCCGTCCCCGGCTGCTGTGCATGACCCGCATGTCGGTCTTCGACCGGGACGAGACGATCACCGTGACCCCGCTGCGGGCCTTCCCGGTGATCCGCGACCTGGTGACCGACGTCGGCTTCAACTACGCCAAGGCCCGCCAGGTCCCGGCCTTCGTGCCGCCGGAAGGGCTCGGTCCGGGCGAGTACCGGATGATGCAGGAGGACGTGGACCGCTCGCAGGAGTTCCGCAAGTGCATCGAGTGCTTCCTGTGCCAGGACACCTGCCACGTGGTCCGCGACCACGAGGAGAACAAGCAGGCGTTCGCCGGACCGCGGTTCCTGATGCGGGTGGCGGAGCTGGACATGCATCCGCTGGACGCGGCCGAGGAGAACGGCCTGGACCGGGGGCGCACGGCCCAGGACGAGCACGGCCTCGGCTACTGCAACATCACCAAGTGCTGCACGGAGGTCTGCCCCGAGGGGATCAGGATCACGGACAACGCGCTGATCCCGCTGAAGGAGCGGGCGGTCGACCGCAAGTACGACCCGCTGGTGTGGCTGGGCTCGAAGATCCGCAGGCGCTCCTCGGCGGGCTGAGCGCCGGCCGGGTCACGGCTCGTCCACCCAGCCGTCCCGGTACGCCCTCCAGTCCGCCTCAGTCGCCGCGAAGTCGACGTACAGGGCCACGCCGAAGGCGGCGCGGTCGGCGTCGGTGCGGGACAGGCCGAGGCGGACCCCGCGGACGGCGGCGGGGACGGTCTCGGCGTGGGCCCAGTGGCCGAACCGGTTCTCCTTGAAGAAGGGCAGGCCCATCAGCAGGTCGGTGGAGGGCGGGGTGACCTCCAGGGCGAGGGCGGTCTGCTGGGCGACGTAGCCGCCGTAGGTGCCCTCCAGCGGCTGCATGGTGTCGTACGACATCACGGCGATCTGGTCGACGCGGCGGGCGACCTGCCCGAAGAACTCCTGGGACCACCACTTGGGGTGGCCGGTGAGGGCGCCCCAGAAGGAGTGGAAGCCCGGGAGCGGGTCGATCTGGTGGGCGGCGACGGACAGGGGGACGTCGCGGGACTCCGTCTCCTCGTGCAGGGCGTCGAGGAGCTTCAGGTAGTTCCCGTCGCCGGAGTGCAGGGGCTCGAGGTCGAAGTGGACGCCGTCGTAGCCGGTGTCCAGGACCTCGCGGGTGGAGCGGAGGATCGCGGCGCGGGACTCGGCCCGTTCCAGGTGCAGGGCCTCGGGGTGCTCGGGGGCGAGGATGTCGCCGAGCCAGGCCTGGACGCGGACGCCGGGCAGCTCCCGGTGCACGGCGTCGATCAGCCACCGGGCGCGCGGGTAGGCCGACTTCGGCAGGGTGCCGTCGTGCTCCAGCGGTCCGGAGTGCACGTAGAGGTCCTTGATGCCGGTGCCCTTCAGCCGGCGGGCGAGCGCGTCGACGTCGGCGTCCTCCTTCCGCCCGTCGACCCAGGCGTGACCGAGCCAGAGGGCGTCGCGGCCGCGGGTGTACGTGCCGTCCGCCGGATCGCCCCCGTAGTTGACGCGCAGGGCGGTCTCGGCGGCGAGGAGGGGGAGGAGGACGGCGAGGACGAGACCGAGAGCGACCCGTCCGGTCCGGCGGACCCAGGGTCTGCGGCGTTTTCCGTCGGGCGCGTCGGGGGCTTCGGGTGCGTCGGGTCCGTCAGTGGGTTCGGGTGCGTCGGGAGCTTCGGGTCCGTCAGTGGGTTCGGGTGCGTCGGGCGCTTCGGGGGTCTCGGGCGGGTCGCCGTCGGGCGGGTCCTGCGGGGCCGCCCCGTCCGCCGCGGTCACCGGTTCCTGCGGCTCCGTGCGTTCCATCCCGGATCCCCTCCCACCCGTCGGCTCCTGCCGGCGACCTCGTGGTCGATGTTGCCGGGGAGGACGAGGGGAACAGGTGTTCCGGTTGCGGTCATCCGGCCGGGGCCGTCCGCCGGATGTGCCGGTGGCCGTCCAGGGGGAAGGCCGGCGGGGCAGCGGGGAGCAGACCGGCGAGCGCGAACCCGCACTTCTCGGCGACGCGGCAGGAGGCGGTGTTGTCGACCTGGTGCAGCAGCTCCAGGCGGACCAGCCCTTCGTGGGCGAAGGTGGCGAAGGCCCAGCCGGCCAGGGCCTCCAGCGCGCGCGGGGCCACTGACCGGCCCCGCGCGTGGGCCGCGGTCCAGTAGCCCACCTCGGCCGAAGCGGGGTCCGTGGCAGGGCGCTTGAGGACGACGTGGCCCGACGGCCGGGCGTCGGCCCCGGGGGCTCGCGTCTCCTCCACGGCGAAGGCGAGGCGGTCACCGGTCTCCCAGCCGCGCCGCTGCTCGGCCACCCACCGTGCCGCGCTCGCCTCGTCGTGCACGGGCGCGGCGGCCCAGCGGCGCAGGGCCTCGTCCCGGTACAGCTCGGCCAGGGCGGGCGCGTCCCCGGGGGCCCAGGGGCGCAGGGTGAGGGGGCCCGCCGTCAGGCGTATCGGGCGTATCGGAGGGACTCGGGTGCCGGCGCTCATGGGCCGAGCGTACGCGGTGCCGACGGGCCGTCAGAACAGGCTCAGCAGCGCCTCCGCCGGGTCGGTGAGGACGGTGTCGGTGCCGGGGAGGGGGAGTTCGAACCAGACGGTCTTGCCGCGGGGGGTGCGGCGGGAGCCCCAGGCCGCGCTGAGCAGGCCGACGAGCTGGAGGCCGCGGCCTCCCTCGTCGGTGTCGCGGGCCCGGCGGCGGCGCGGCTGGACCAGACCGGCGTCCCAGACCTCGCACACCAGGGTGCGGTCGAGCAGGAGGCGGAGTCTGATCTCGCCCTCGCCGTAGCGCAGGGCGTTGGTGACCAGCTCGCTGACCAGCAGCTCCGTGGTGTCGACGAGGGGTTCCAGGTCCCAGCCGAGCAGCTGGGCGCGGGCGTGCTCGCGGGCCCGGCCCACGCTGCGGGGCTCGCGCGGCAGGGTCCAGTCACCGACGGACTCGGCGGGCAGTCCCTGGACGCGGGCCATCAGCAGGGCGATGTCGTCCTCGCCGTGGTGGGTGTCGAGGGTGTTGAGGACGTGGTCGCAGACGTCCTCCAGGTTCGGGTGGGTGTCGGCGCGCGGCGCCGTCGCCGAGGGAGGGTGGCCGGACGCCATGGGGGAAGGGCCCGTGAGGGCGCCCACGAAGGCCTGGAGGCCCTCGTCGAGGGGGTGGTCGCGGCTTTCGACCAGTCCATCCGTGTAGAGCGCGAGCAGGGCGCCTTCGGGCAGTTCGACCTCGACCTCCTCGAAGGGTTCGCCGCCGACGCCGAGCGGCATGCCGGGCGGGACGTCCAGCATCAGCGCGGGCTCGCCGGGTTCGACCAGGACGGGCGGCAGGTGGCCCGCGTTGGCGAAGGTGCAGCGCCTGGTCACCGAGTCGTAGACGGCGTAGACGCAGGTCGCCAGGTAGACCTCGGAGAGGTCGGCCTCGCGGGGGCGGCGGGCCGCCCGGGTGGCCTGCCGGACCCCGCCGGGGGCGCCCAGGCCCCGGGCGATCTCGTCCAACTGGGAGAGGACCTCGGCGGGTTCCAGGTCGAGCTGGGCCAGGGTCCGTACCGCGGTGCGCAGTTCGCCCATGGCCACCGCGGCGCGCAGGCCCCGGCCCATGACGTCGCCGACGACCAGTGCGGTGCGGTGGCCGGGCAGTTCGATGACGTCGAACCAGTCGCCGCCGACCTCGCTGGGCCGGCCGGTGGCCGCGTTGCCGGGCAGGTAGCGGCAGGCGATGTCCAGACCGGAGGCCTCCGGGTCGCCGGGCGGGAGCAGGGACCGCTGCAGTATCAGCGCGCGTTCGTGCTCGCGCCGGTACAGGCGGGCGTTGTCGATGCAGACGGCGGCGCGTGCGGCCAGCTCCACCGCGAGGTCGCGGTCGCGGTCGCCGAACGGCTCGCTGCCCTTGGTCCGGGCGAACTGCGCGAGCCCCACCACCGTGTCGTGGGCGACCATCGGCACGGCGAGCGTGGACTGCACCAGCCCGCCCTCCTCGCCGGGGACGGTCTGCGGGCGGGCGGTGCGCAGGGCGGCCGCGCAGGGCGAGTTGAACGCGTAGTGGTGGACGGCGCCCAGCTTCACCCGCTCTCCGGTGCCGTCGAAGGGCGCTTCGGACACCGCGCTGGCGAAGGCGACGCGGCGCACCTCCGCGCTGCCGTCGGCCAGCCCCGGCGGGGTCTCGTCGCCGGCCAGCAGGCCCTGGTAGAGGTCGACGGTGGCCAGGTCGCAGAAGCCGGGGACGACGACGTCGAGGAGTTCGCGGGCGGTGGTCTCCAGGTCGAGGGAGTTGCCGATCCGGGCACCGGCCTCGTTGAGCAGGGCGAGATTGCGCCGTGCGGCGGCGGCCTCGCGGGCGGCGGCACGACGGGCGGTGATGTCGGTTCCCAGCCAGGCGACGCCGATGGACCGGCCGCTGCCGCTGTGCACGCGGTAGAGGTTGACGGACCAGTGGCGGCGCTCCTCGGAGCCCGGCACGAAGCCCGTGACGTGCATGTCCGTGATGGAGTCGCCGGTCTCCAGCACCCGGCGCAGGGTCGCGGCGACCCGCTCGGCCTCACCGCGCGGCAGGTAGTCGTGGACGCCCTTGCCGCGGTGGTCGTCCACGGAGCCGCCGAAGATGGACGCGAACCGCTGGTTGGCGCGGCGTACCCGCAGGTCGGGGTCGATCAGCAGGAAGCCGAACGGGGATTGGCCGAATATGGCCTGTGAGGCGGCGAGGTCGGTCTCGATGCGGCGCAGGGTGCGGACGTCGACGACGATGCAGACGGCGGCCTTCTCCCCCTCCTCGGTCCGCGTCGGCATGACGTAGACCTCGGCCAGGCCCTCCCGGTCGCGCTCGTCCCGCACCACCGTGTCCGGCAGCCGGAAGGGCACCACTCCGGTCCACTCCCGGCCGTCGAGGATCTCGGCCATCTTGCGCTGGCCCTGCTCACGCCGGTCGGGGTCGACGAAGGCGGCGATGGGGTCCATGCCGACGGCGCGGGCGGCGGGGATGCCGAAGAGCTGCTCGGCGCGCAGGCTCCACTGGTCGACCAGCCCGTCGGGGCCGATGGAGAAGGAGGCGACCTTGATGTAGTCGTACATGGAGCCGGGCGGACTGCTCTGCCACATCGCGCCGGCGGACGGGGCATCGCCGGAGAAGAGGCCGTCCGCGGCCTCCGTCCTCGGGCCGCCCGACGAGTCCTCGGACTCCGTGGCCTTCGCTGGTATCTCGCTCACGCGAACCGTCCCCTCCAGCTCACCGCGTCCGGCACCGGTCACCGGAGACGGCTGCCCGCAGTATCCAGCACTACGGCGCCGCGCGACACGGTGTTCACGATCACAGCACGATCCCGATGGTTTTCGGTCCCCTCTGTGAGAACACTCCCAGTCTTCTAACCAGCGGACACGTGGTCGAACCCCCTCTTCGGCAACCTCCACCGGCCGGTACCGGCCGGTGGACGGAAGCCAGGGGGGCGCACGACCGTGAGCGGTGGCGCCGCGCTCACCGCGGCACCGCGAGTTCGAACCACACGGTCTTGCCCGTGTCACCGGGCCGGGCGCCCCAGCTGCGGGAGGCGGAGTCCAGGAGCTGCAGTCCGCGGCCGCCCTCGTCGTCGGGCCGGGCGACGCGCCCGTGGGGGAAGTCGGGGAGGGGGTCGGAGACCTCCACCCGGAGGACGTCACCGGGGTTCGCGGGACGCACCAGACGGACGCCTATGGGACCGGTGGCGTACCGCAGGGCGTTGGTGACCAGCTCGCTGACCAGCAGGGTCGTGAGGTCACCGAGGGCGTCGAGACCCCAGTCGCGCAGTCGGTCGCGGACGGCCGCGCGGGCAGCGCGCACGGCCCCCGGGTGCGCGGGGAACGTCCACTCGGCGCACTCGCCTTCGGTGTCGATCACGCGGATCACTCCCCCGCCCGATGAGCCCACCCATGCCCGGTTTCGTGGGGTTAATCGGCACATACCCGATATCCCGGACCGCGTACCGTGCACGGCGGCGCATTGTGGCACGACCGGCGCGGGACACAGGTGCGGGGCCGCGGGGCGGACACGGCGCGTGCGACGCGTGCGACGCGCACGCCGTCTACGGCCGCCGTGCGGTGAGACCGAGGTGGGTGAGGGTGTCCCGGACGGCGGGCACGTCGTGCTCGAGCCAGTCGACGTCCCAGATCCGGGCGGGGGCGAGCCAGCGCAGTGCGTCGTGGTCCTCGAGGGGCCGGGGAGCGGCGGAGCCGGGACGCAGACGGGCGGTCCACACCTGCAGCACGTACGGCGCCCGCAACGGCCACTCCCCCGGGACGCGCTCACCGGCCTCGGCGTCGACGCCGAGCTCCTCGCGCAACTCGCGCACGACCGCCGCACCCGGGCTCTCCCCCGGTTCGACCTTGCCCCCGGGCAGCTCCCAGCGCCCGGCCAGCTCGGCGGGGGCGCTCCGGCGGGCGGCGAGGAGCCGCCCCTCGTGCCACAGGGCCGCGCCGACCACCACGATCCGCTCGCTCATGGGCCGGAGCCTACGGGAGGCCGGCCGGGGTGCCCGGACCGGCGGCCGGCGCCGGCCGGTCGGCCGGTCGGCCGGTCGGTGTCAGCCGGCGGATGTTCCGTTCTGGCCGATCCGCTCGACCCAGTAGAGCTGTTTGTGTCCGCGGTCGTCGAGGCTGTCCGCGATCTTCTGCGCCTCGGCGCGGGTCGCGTACCGGCCCACGCGGTACCGGTTGCCGTTGTCGTCCTCCCGCACGACGAGCCAGGGAAGAGTGACCGTGCTGTCGTTCATCTCGCCCCTCCGCTACCCGTCCGCGCCCCGCCCGGTAAGGAAACCGCACTCCGCATATGCCCGAGCCTACGCCTTACCTTCACGCAGCGAATACGCCTTTTCACAAAGAGGCATGCAACCGGCCAGGACGCGGAGGGCGCACGGGGCGCGGACGCGCCGTGCGCGGTGGCCGACGGGTCCGGTCGGCGGCACGCCCTCTCGGACGCGCCACCCCCGGGCGGCCTGCGAGAACGGCCGGATCGCCACGGCGGCGGAGCAGCCGGGTCCCGGGCGGTGCGCCGGAGCGAAGCGGTGCCGGAGCACGGGAGGGTGTGCGACGGCTCACTTGACGGAGCGCCCGGTCCTGTCACCGGGCGAGCGCCCCCGGGCGGACGGCGCTACTTCACCGGAAGGTGGTAGGCGGCCCGGTAGCGGTCGGCCGGGATGACCACGTCGGCCGTCTCCACCGGGCGCCCCGAGGCGAAGTACGTGCGCTGGATGACGAGGACGACGTGCCCGGGGACGCCGCCCAGCAGGGCCAGTTCCTCGGCGAGTCCGGGGCGGGCGCCGACCTCCTCGGTGACGTTGTCCACGATCACGTCGATGGCGCGCATGCGCTCGACGACCCCCATGCCGCCGAGCGGCCCCTCCTCGGGCAGCATCACGGGCGTCCGGCCGGTCAGGGCCAGCGGCTCCCAGGAGGTGGAGAGCATCACCGGCTCGCCGGCCTCGCGGAAGAGGTACTTGGTGCGCATCACGCGGTCGCCCGGCTCGATGCCGAGCCGCTCGGCGACGGCGGCGCGGGCCTCGGTCTGCTCGCTGCTGGACTCCCAGGTGCCGTGGACGCCCGCGTCGGCCTGCTCCTGGCGGAAGGGCGTGGCCCCCCGCTCCGGGCGGAAGCCGGAGCGGGCGACCCGCCGGGGCACCGGCCGCTCGCGCACGTACGTCCCCGAGCCGGAGCGGCCCTCGACGAGGCCCTCCGCCATGAGCACCTTGCGCGCCTCCAGCGCGACCGTGTCCGAGACCCCGTACTCCTCGCGGATCCGCGCCTGCGAGGGGAGGCGGGTGTGCGGGGGCAGCCGACCGTCGACGATCTTCCTGCGCAGATCACTCGCGACGCGCAGATACGCCGGCTGCTCACCGAATGTCACTGGCCGCTCCCATCAGGTTGTACAGACAGCAACAGCGTGGCAACCGTGGGTTCGCCCGGGCAAGCAAAGGCCAGAGAATCACTCGAAGTGATGTATGCCCCGCGCAAGGGCTTTACCAGGCACTTTCTCCCCGTTATAACGGCCGTCACACCTCCATGCCGCCACTCCCGGTGTCGCGCTCGACCTCCTCCTCGTCGTACTCGGGCGGCGAGGTGGCCAGGCCCAGGGCCTTGCGCGCGGTGACCGACCTGCGGGGGTCGATGAGTTCCCAGCCCTTGTCGGAGTGGTCGTGGTACGCGTCCACGTCACCGGCCTCCGCGGCCTTCGCCCACTGCGCCCCGGCCTTCTCCAGCTCGCCGGCCAGGTCCGTCACCGGCCGCCGCGCGCCGGCGGGCCACGCGTGCCCGCGCAGCATCCCGGTCTGCTCGGCGAGCGCCTCGGAGATCCGGCCCGCCCATTCCTTGTGGCCGGACAGGTCGTCCTCGGCGGACTCGGCCTCGGGCGCCTCGTCCAGGGCCGCGTCGAGGACGCGGGCCGCCTCGAGGTAGGCCACCTGGTGCGGGTCGAGCGTGGTCTCGTCCCGGCGTAGCGATCCGGTGAGGGCGGTCCGTGCGTCCCGGTGGCCGAACACACAGGTGATCTCGCGGTCGCCGTACCGCCAGCTCTCCCGGGAGGGGACGAGGTGGTACACGTCCACGTGGCCGGGCAGCGCCCAGCCGTCCATGGTGTAGACGTCCTGGAGGTCGTAGCACCGCTCGTCGGCGGTGTCGGCGAGCCGGTCGTCGCCGGGGTACGCGCCGTCGTCCAGGGTGACCAGGGCGAACACCTCGCCGTCGTGCTCCTCCTCGCAGGGCACCGGGTAGGCCTCGTAGGCCAGGCCCTCCAGGCCGTCGGGCGCGTCGAAGCAGTCCCCCTTCTCCAGCACGAGGACCGTGTTGCCGCGCGCCCCCTCCTTGAAGCCCTCCCAGAACTCGGCCGCGGCGCCCGTGGCGAGCGAGAGCACCCACAGCGCCAGACCGAGGGACGACAGCACCGACCCGGCGATCGCCATGCCCCGGCCGCGTTCCCCCCGGCGCCGGATCTGCCGCAGCGCGACCAGCCCCAGCACGAGCCCGACGGCCGGCAGGAAGCACAGCACACCGAAGACGAGGGCCGCGATGGCCACCCCGTTGACGGCGGCCGGGGGGAACGCGGCCGGGGCATGGCGATCGCCGGGTCGGTGCTGTCGTCCCTCGGTCTGGCGCTGTGGGTGCTCTCGCTCGCCACGGGCGCGGCGGCCGAGTTCTGGGAGGGCTTCAAGGAGGGGGCGGGCGGCAACACGGTCCTCGTGCTGGAGAAGGGG
>NZ_MSGP01000576.1 GCF_002078235.1 Streptomyces viridosporus | reverse complement strand
GCGGGCGGGGCGTGGGGAGCCGGATCAGAACCTGAACCCGCCCAGGAGGCTGGCCAGGCTTTCGCCACCCGCCTTGATGCTGGGCGCGATGGCCGTACTGGCCAGATAGAAGCCGAACAGCATGGCCACCAGGGCATGCGACGCCTTCAGCCCGTCCTTGCGGAAGAAGACGAAGACGACGATGCCGAGCAGCACCACGCATGAGATCGAGATGATCATGTGAGTTCTCCTGGTTCACGGGGACAGTCACCATGAGTACTTCCAGCATCACAGCATGTATCTATACGATAAAAGGTGCAACTGGGTGATTTCCTGGAGTTTTCGCCCGCTCGGTGGAATGCCTTCCGGAGCTCCGTCCGACCACGGACCGGCGTCCTCGCGGCCGGGAGATCCGCTGTGATCCTCACCTCGGACGCGTCGGGCCATGTGTCGCGCGAGCCAGTACCCTGGCGATTCACCCGTACGGCTCTGCACCGCTCGCAGACGTACGCCCTGTCCCCGATGCACGAAGTGCTGCGCAGAGAGGCGGTCCGGCCGATGACCGATGCCCCCGACCCGGAGGTCGTGGAGCTGGCGACCAAGATCTTCGATCTGGCCCGGCGCGGCCGGACCGACGAACTCGTGGCCTATGTCGACGCGGGGGTCCCGGCCAACCTCACCAACGACCGGGGCGACTCGCTCGTGATGCTCGCCGCCTATCACGGTCACGCCGGTACGGTGCGCGCGCTGCTGGAGCGCGGCGCCGACGCCGACCGCGTCAACGACCGGGGCCAGACCCCCCTCGCGGGGGCGGTCTTCAAGGGGGAGACCGAGGTGATCGAGGCCCTTCTGGAGGGCGGCGCCGACCCGTCCGCCGGCACCCCCTCGGCCGTCGACACGGCCCGGATGTTCGGCCGGACGGAACTGCTCGACCTGTTCGGCGAGCACTGAACGGAACGCCCTGACCGGCGACGACACGGAAAACGGGGAGGCGGTACGGGGCCGCCGGAATTTCGGTCGCGGGAGATGTGACCGCCGGGTCATCATGACGACGTGATTCACGGACGCGATGGCTGGGCAGGTGTTGCCGCACCGCGCGGGCCGTGATGCGGTCCGCATGGGCCACCGACGAGAGGCAGAGAGAGATGGTCTACAACGAGCAGGAAACGGCGGGCGCCCCGACGTGTTGTCACGCGGCCAGGTAAGGCACGTCCCCGGTTGCGTCGACGCTTGATGTGAGGCTGTTTCCCATGTTCGATCCGGTCATAGCGCCCAGCGGTACGCTGCTCGGCCTGCTCCAGCGGGGCCGCGGCGACGGCACGCTGCACGCGCTCACCGCCCCGCGCGCCGAAGCGCTCGCGGCGCTGAACCACTGCGTGCTGCGCGACCCGCGCCACGACTGGCAGGTGGAGAACCGCTCCCTCTACTACGCCCGCCTCTACCTCGATCTGCACGGCGGACTGGACGCGATCGAGGCCCACCTCTTCGACCCCGAGGACGTCCTCGACACCGACGAGTCACGCACCGGACTCGCCCTCGCCGTCCTCGGGCACCTCGCCTCCTACGGCAGGCGGGACGCGCTCGAGCTGTTGCGCAGGTACGCCGCCCACGGCACCAACTGGGCCTGGGCCCTGGACGAGCTCGCCCTCCGGGACGACGACGCGGGCCTGCGCGCCCTCGCCGCCCCGGTGCTGGCGCGGTTCGCCACCGACGCCGAGGGCGAGGCGGAACTGGCCGCCACCGTCCGCGACGCCTTCGAGCCGAGGCCCTGGCGGCTGTGGGCCGACGACCCGCGCGCGTCCATCGCCACGCGCGTGCGCGCCGCCCATGAGGCCGGCTGCTTCGACCGCTGGCAGCGGCAGATGCGCCCCGGCGGGCCCCGCCCCGGCTGGAGCGTGCAGGCCGTGTTCGCATGGGCCCAGCAAGGCGTCGAACGCGGCGCCGCGCTCCACGTACCGGCCGCCCGCTGCCTCGCCGCCGTGGCGGGCCCCGAGGACCGGCCCGAGATCGTCCGGGCCGCCGAGGACGGCCCCGAGGGAGCCCGCTGCACCGCCCTGCGGTACCTCGCCGACAGCAACGATCCCGACGTCCTCGAGCTGATCGAGGGCGCCGTGGCCACGGGCTCGCCGGCCGTCGTGGAGGCCGCCGTCGACGCCTTCGAACGCATGCGCAGCCTCACGGCCGTCGACCGGGCACGCGGCTGGGCCCGCCGGCCCGACCCGCTGGGCGCCGCCGCCGGCCGCGTCCTCGCCTGCCGGGGCGGGGCCCGGGACCGCGACCTGGTCCTCGCGGCGCTCCGCGAGGCGGTGCGGGGCGAGGGCCCCGACGCCCCCACCCTGTGGACGCTCGTCGACGGCGCCGGACGCCTCGGCATCACCTGCGCCGCCCCCGTCCTCCGCCACGTCTACCGCGAGACCGCCTCGTCCCATCTGCGGGGCCGGGCCGCGCGCGCCCTCGCCGCCACCGACCCCTCCTTCGGCACCGGCTTCGCCGTCGAGTGCCTGTGGGACTGCGAGGAGTCCACCCGCGAGATCGCCGCCCGGCACGCCGAGACCGGGGACACCCGGGTGGTCGAGCGCCTGCGCCGGCTCGCCGCCGACCCGGCCGAGGAGGCCGAGGTGCAGACCGCCGTGCGCAGCCGGATCGGCCCCGAGGAGACCGCCGTGTGACCCGCTCGGGCACGCGCGGTGTGAACGGAGGACGACCC
>NZ_MSGP01000575.1 GCF_002078235.1 Streptomyces viridosporus | reverse complement strand
GGCGGGGTCTGCGGGGGGTGCGGGGTATGCCGGAGGTGTCACTCATGTGGGGATGCCTCTCGGGTGCGGAGGATCGGTGCGGGGAGTACGTCGAGAGCGCGGATCCACGTCCTGAGAGCGCTCTCAAAGTGACGCCAATGTGCTCTGCGGCCCTTCCGCCGTCAAGAGGTGTAACCGAGAAAGTCCTTGTGCGCGGGGAGGGTTCACCTCATGAATGACGCGAATGGGCGCAAGCGCGCCGCGGCGGAGGCCGTGCGCGGAGCCCGGGGCGGACCGGGACGCCGCGCAGGTCCCTCCGTCCGGCCGCGGAAAGGGGCGGGCACGCACGGAGCGGGCGGTCACGGCCGGCTGTCTCCCGGTGCGTCGGGTCGGCAGGGGGCGGTGCGCGGCCGCCGGACCGTCGTCCACGGGGTCCGCGCGAGCGTCGGGGCGCGGTGGCTCCCGGGGCGCTCGCGCGGACCCCGTGGCGCCCGGCCCGCCGGTCCGCGCCCGTCGGTGCGTGCCGGATCCGGCCGGTCCGTGCCGGGGCCGCGGACGCGCCGGTGCGTCGGGCGCCGCGGGTAAGGTCGTCGAGGTGCCGGTCGCCAGCACTTCCGGTCCGGGTCGGTGACCGGGCGGTACCGGGGAAGGGTGCAGAGGTGAGGCTGACGATTCTGGGCGGCGGGGGATTCCGCGTGCCGCTGGTGTACGGGGCGCTGCTCGGGGACCGCGCCGAGGGGCGGGTGACCCGGGTCGTGCTGCACGATCCGGACGCCGGCCGGCTGCGTGCGATCACCCGCGTCCTGGCCGAGCAGGCCGACGGCGTGCCCGACGCCCCGCAGGTCACCGCCACCACGGACCTCGACGAGGCGCTGCGCGGCGCCGACTTCGTCTTCTCCGCCCTCCGCGTCGGCGGCCTGGAGGGTCGGGCGCACGACGAACGGATCGCGCTCGCCGAGGGCGTGCTCGGCCAGGAGACGGTCGGCGCGGGCGGCATCGCCTACGGTCTGCGCACCGTGCCCGTCGCCGTCGACATCGCCCGGCGGGTGGCCCGTCTCGCCCCCGACGCCTGGGTCATCAACTTCACCAACCCCGCCGGCCTGGTCACCGAGGCCATGTCCCGCCACCTCGGCGACCGCGTCATCGGCATCTGCGACTCACCGGTGGGCCTCGGCCGCCGCATCGCCAGGGTGCTCGGCGTGCGCCCCGAGGAGGCGTGGATCGACTACGCCGGCCTCAACCACCTCGGCTGGGTGCGCTCGGTGCGCGTCGCCGGCCGCGACGAACTCCCGCGTCTGCTCGCCGACCCCGCACTGCTCGGCTCGTTCGAGGAGGGCAGGCTCTTCGGCGCCGACTGGCTGCGGTCCCTGGGGGCGATCCCCAACGAGTACCTGCACTACTACTACTTCACCCGTGAGGCCGTACGGTCCGCCCGGCGGGCCGAGCGGACCCGGGGGGCCTTCCTGCTGGACCAGCAGGCCCGGTTCTACGCCGGGGCGGGCGATCCCGGCGTCCCCGCGCTGGAGCTGTGGAACCGCACCCGCGCCGAACGCGAAGCCACCTACATGGCCGAGAACCGCGAGACCGCCGGCGCCGGGGACCGCGAGGAGGAGGACCTGTCCGGCGGCTACGAGAAGGTGGCCCTCGCCCTGATGCGGGCCATCGCCCGCGACGAGCGCACCACGCTGATCCTCAACGTCCGCAACCGCGGCGCCCTCGCGCCGCTGGACGCGGAGGCCGTCGTCGAGGTCCCCTGCCGGGTGGACGCCGGCGGTGCGCACCCCGTCCCCGCCGACCCGCTGCCCGATCACGCCACCGGCCTGGTGTGCGCCGTCAAGGCGGCCGAGCGCGAGGTGCTCGCCGCCGCCGGGTCCGGTTCCCGCGCCGCGGCGCTCAAGGCGTTCGCGCTGCACCCGCTCGTCGACTCCGTGAACGTGGCCCGCCGGCTCGTCGATGGCTACACCGCCGTCCACCCCGGCCTCTCCTACCTCACGTGACCTCGCGCGCGGCCGCCTTG
>NZ_MSGP01000574.1 GCF_002078235.1 Streptomyces viridosporus | reverse complement strand
GCCGGGGCGGTCGGGGCGGCGGCGACCGTGGTGAAGGTGGTCGGCTCGCACGTGCCCGCCGCCCACCGCCGGGCCGGCGCGGCGCACCAGCCGGGCGGACCGGAACAGTTGCGGCTGCAGTGGCTGACGGCGCTGGAGGTGCGGGGGATACGCCCGTTCCTGGACCAGCAGCGGATGCTGGCCGCGTCCACGGGGCGGAAGGAGGCGGGGCCGCGGCTGCGCGGCGCGGACAAGAGCGCGGCGGCCCGCGGGCGGAGCGTGCTGGAGCAGTCGTTCGGGCAGCTGCCGGAGCCGCTGGGCCCGTTCGCGGGCCGGCGGCAGGAGATGGCGCGGATCCGGCAGTGGGTGCGGGCGGCCCGCGCGAGCGCGGAGACGCGGCCGACGGTGGTGGTGCTGCACGGGGCCTCCGGCAGCGGCCGCACGACGCTCGCGGTGCGCGCCGCGCACGAGCTGAAGGACCACTTCCGCGGCGCCTGCGTCGTCGATCTGCGCGGCGAGGGCTCCGGTGAGCCGCCGCTGTCCACCCGGGACGCGCTGCTGCACCTGCTGAACCGGCTCGGGGCGCCCCGCGAACAGCTGCTGTTCCGCGAGCGGTCCTCCCCCGACCAGCAGGTCAGACGGCTGAGCGAGCTGTACCACCGGCATCTGACGGGCCTGCCGGTCACCATCGTCCTCGACGACGCCTCCGATCCGCAGCAGGTCCGCACGCTGGTCCCCGAGCGGTCCGACAGCCTGGTCCTGGTCACCTCCCGCGCGCCCCTCGGCCTGCCCGACGACCTTCCGGCCCGGGTGTACCGGTTACCGGTGGAGCCGCTGGACGCGGCGGGCGCGGAGGAACTGCTGGCGGCCGCCGCCCAGGACTCCTCCGGGCCGTACGACGCCGAGTCCGCCGAGCGGGTGCGGGAGCTGTGCGGGGGCCTGCCGCTGGCGCTGCGGCTCGCCGGTTCGTCCCTGGGGCCGCGGTCCCCGCGCGCGCTGGCCACGGACCTGGGCGCGTACGGTCCGGTCGAACCGGTGGAGCGCGCCCTGTGGCTGCGCTACACCGACCAGTCGGAGACGGCACGGCGGCTGCTGCGCCGGCTGGCGCTGGCCGGCCGGGTCTCGCTGGGCGCCGCCGCGGCGGCG
>NZ_MSGP01000573.1:399-1175 GCF_002078235.1 Streptomyces viridosporus | reverse complement strand
TCCGGCCCTGGAGGGCCGGAATTCATGCCCGGCTCGACGCGGAGGCTCCGCCGACGCGCAATCAAAACTGTGGGCCCCGATCCCCGATGCCGCCGCACCGCCCGCACCCGCCCCCACCTCCTTTCTCATTGGGGTAGGGAGAGTGGCAGCAGAGGGGATGTCAGCAGCCCGACCAGGCGCAAGTGTTGCGCTGAGCTGTGGGAATGGAGAAGCCGGCCGGGAGGGGGCGCAACACCTAGCGCAACATCCAGCGCAACGTCATGGCGCAACACCCAGCGCAACACCCATCCAAGTACTTCCCTTCCGAGCCAAGAAGGCTTATTATTTGAAGTGCAGGGGGGAGGCGACCCCCCGGCAACCGCAGGGATCAACGAAGGGGAGAAACGTGGAGATCAGCATTTCCGGTGGAATCGTCCGGCGGGTGCGCGGTGGTCAGGGTGCGCCCATGACGGGCCTGGCAATTCAGGCCCGAACCATCGCGGGTTTCCTGCCGCTTGTGTGCGCGCGGATGGGCGCGAAGGTCGTGCACAACTCTGACGCGAATTACACCGGAATTCGGTTCGACACCAAGGTGGGCCCGGTAGTGCTGGAAATGCCAGTGGGTGACCAGCCGTACCGTCTGGTTCACGAGTTCATCGAGCCGGACGCGCAGGGGCGCACCGAGGTGGAGATGCGGCGGTTCCCGCAGATCTACAAGCCCAACGGAATCGCGCTCATGACGGCCGAGTTCCTCCGGTCGCGCGGGTTCCTGAAGTAGTCCGCCCGGGGGCGTCCCG
>NZ_MSGP01000573.1:0-368 GCF_002078235.1 Streptomyces viridosporus | reverse complement strand
CCGGGCACACGGGTCCGGCCCTGGCCGATGTGCCGGTGGACCGCGCCACGGTGGCGCGCGCGTTCGTCCTGCTGATGGCCGAGCGGATGGCCGACCCGATGGTTGTCGCCGTCGCCCGGTGCCTGGACCCGCAGCACGCCGGGCCGGTGCTGTGGCAGAAGGTCGACTATCACGGCAGTCTGACCAGCCGTCACGGTAGCTACTGGGTGAGCGCGATTCACGCGCACGCCGACCCGTTCGGCGAGACGCCCGAGCTGCGCTACGACCTGTGCGAGATGCGCGGAGTCGTGCCCGTACCGGTGGTCAAGAACGTGCGCCGGGTGAGCATCACCCCGCTGCCCGAGTACCGCACGATGGGGTAAAAGACC
>NZ_MSGP01000572.1 GCF_002078235.1 Streptomyces viridosporus | reverse complement strand
ACTCCGCCCCGGTCTCCATCAGGGAGGAGGCGGAGCCCGCCCGCTCCACCGGGGCGGCGCCCAGCGCCAGGTCCGTGATCTGGGACACCACCATGGTGACCCCGGAGGCCAGCACACCGCAGGCGACCAGCAACAGCGCCAGGGCGTCCGTGTCCACGAGGGCCAGCAGGACGTAGCCGCCCGCGGCGGCGGCGAAGCCCGCCGTCACCACGTGGGCGCGGTGGACGCCCCCGCGCACCAGACGGGCGGCGAGCGGGGCCGCGAAGCCGATCGGCACCGAGGGCAGCAGCGCCCACAGGGCCGCCTCCATCGCGCTCATGCCCAGGACCGACTGGAGGTACTGCGTGGTGAAGAACGCCGATCCCATCATGGCGAACAGGGTGACCAGGTTGAGCACGACGGCCGCGGCGAAGCCGCGCTCGCGGAAGAGGGCGGGGGAGACCATCGGCGAGGCGGCCGTCCGCTGCCGGTGCACGAACAGGGCCGCGAAGAGCAGTCCCACGGCGACCGACAGGACGTGACGCGCCTCCCAGCCCCCGGACGGGATCTCCTTCAGGCCGTGGACGACCAGGAGCACCGCGGCCGCCGACAGCGGGACGCCCGGCCAGTCGAAACGGCCCGGGGCGGGGTCCTTCGACTCCGGCAGCAGGACCGGGCCGAGGACCAGCAGCAGCGCCATCGCCGGCAGGTTCACCAGGAAGACCGAGCCCCACCAGAAGAACTCCACCAGCACGCCGCTGAGCACCGAGCCGAGCGCCACGCCCGCCGTCATCACGCCGGACCAGACGGCGACGGCCTGCGCCCGCTGGGCGGCGTCCGTGAACAGCGTGCGGACCAGGGCCAGGGTCGAGGGCATCAGCGTCGCGCCGCCGACACCGAGCACCGCGCGGGCCGCTATGAGCGCCTCGGCGCTGTTCGCGTACGCCGCGGCCAGCGAGGCGGCGCCGAAGGCCGCGGCACCGATCAGCAGCAGCCTGCGGCGGCCGATGCGGTCGCCCACCGACCCCATGGTCATGAGCAGGCCGGCCACGGCGAAGGCGTAGACGTCGAAGATCCACAGCTGCTGGGTGCCGCTCGGCCCCAGGTCGGCGTTGATCGCCGGGATCGCGAAGTAGAGGACGGACACGTCCATCGAGACCAGCAGCAGCGGCAGCATCAGCACGGCGAGCGCGGTCCACTCGCGGCGGCCGGCCCGGGCGGTCGGGGAGGGGCTCGTCGGGTTCGTCGTCATGACGGCGACTGTACGCACGTCTTATACGGCTGTCTAGGACGTTCGTATAAGACAGTTGTCTGGGACGCTTGTACGGGCCGGAGTAGGGTGGCCGCCATGGGACACCGTGAAGACCTGCTCGAAGGCGCCAAGCGCTGCCTGCTGCGGAAGGGATTCGTGCGGACCACCGCGCGGGACGTCGTCAAGGAGTCGGGGACCAACCTGGCGTCCATCGGCTACCACTACGGGTCGAAGGACGCGCTGCTCGCGCAGGCGTACGTCTCACTGGTCGAGGGGATGGGCGACGCCTTCGACGGCGACGGGACCGTGGACGGCACCGCGCCCGGTTCCCTCGAGCGGTTCGAGCGGGTGTGGTCGAACATCATCGGCACCATGAAGGAGCCCGGCTCGGTGTGGCGGCTCAGCATGGAGGTCCTCGCCCTCGGCGACCAACTCCCCGAGGTGCGCGAGCACCTGGCGGTGGCGCAGCGGGAGGCCGGACGCGGCCTGGTCGGTCTGCTGATGGGCGGCCGGGAGGAGGACGTCTCCGACGAGACCGCGGACACCCTCGGCCGGCTCTACGTGACCCTGATGACGGGGCTCATCGCCCAGTGGACCTTCGACCCGGGGACCGCGCCCGAGGCCGATCAGCTGACCGCCGGCCTCCGCCGGGTCGTCGAGGCCGCCGCACGGGCGTGATCCGCTTTCCCCCCTCTCGGCTTTCGCCCGGGATCACCACTGGGGCAGCATGGGCCAATGGTCGAATCCGTGTCCGACGAGACGGTGTCCCGCCCCTGGTACGCCCTTCCCCCGGACGAGGCGCTGCGGCACCTCGGCGTGGAGGCGGCCGCCGGGCTCTCCTCGGCGGAGGTGACACGGCGCCGGGAGCGACACGGGCCGAACCGGCTCGCCGAGTCGCCGCGCGAGCCCCGGTGGCGGGCCTTCCTGCGGCAGTTCAAGGACCTGCTGATCCTCATCCTGCTGGCCGCCGCCGTGGTCAGCCTGGTGGTGACCCGGGAGTGGGAGACCCCGCTGGTCATCGCCCTGGTGGTGGTGCTCAACGCGACCATCGGCTTCGTCCAGGAGTCGCGGGCGGAGGCCTCCCTCGAGGCGCTGAAGAAGATGCTCGTCACGACGGCGGACGTACGGCGCGACGGGCGGATGGCGCGGGTGGACGCCGCCGAACTCGTGCCCGGGGACGTCGTGGTGCTGGAGGCCGGGGACCGGGTGCCCGCGGACGGGCGGCTGCTGTCGGCCACGGGGCTGGAGATCCAGGAGTCCTCGCTCACCGGTGAGGCACAGGCCGTACCGAAGTCGGCGGACGCCCGGATCGACCCGCGGGCGGCGCTCGGCGACCGGGCCACGGCCGTGTTCATGAACACGACGGTCACCCGGGGCCGCGGCGAGGTCCTGGTCACCGCGACCGGGATGCGCACCGAGACCGGGCGGATCGCCCACATGCTGCACGAGGCCGAGCCGGAACCGACCCCGCTGCAGCGTCAGATCGCGGCCCTCGGCCGCACCCTCGCCCTCATCGCGGGCGCCGTCATCGTGGTCGTCTTCGCCCTGGGGCTCGTCCGCGGCCAGGACTTCGGCGACCTCTTCATCAGCGCCGTCTCGCTCGCGGTCGCCGCCATCCCCGAAGGGCTGCCCGCGGTCGTCGCCTTCACCCTCGCCATGGGCACCGGCCGGATGGCCGCGCGCGGCGCCGTCGTCAAGCGGCTCGCGTCGGTCGAGACGCTCGGCAGCACCTCGCAGATCTGCACCGACAAGACGGGCACCCTGACGCTCAACCAGATGACCGCCCGCGAGCTGATGCTCGCGGACCGCCGGTTCACCGTCTCGGGCGAGGGCTATTCGACGGACGGGCGGATCAGGACGACCGACGGTGGGCCGCTGCCGGACGCGGTCGACGAGGCGCTGGTCGCGATGGCGCTGTGCACCGACGCGGAGCTGCGCGACGGCGACGTGGTCGGCGATCCCACCGAAGGCGCGCTCCTGGTGCTCGCGGAGAAGGGCGGCGTCGACGTCTCCGTGCTGCGCTCGCAGCGTCCCCGGGTGCGGGAGGTCCCGTTCGACTCGGACCACAAGTTCATGGCGACGTTCCACCGCTGGACGGACGACGCGGGCGGGGACGTCGTGCGCTGCTTCGTCAAAGGCGCCCCGGACGTGCTGGCCGGCCGGGCCGACCGGTATCTCGGCGGCGACGGCGTCGTGCCGTTCGACGAGGCGGCGCGCGAGCGGTACGACCGGGCCAACGCGACGCTCGCCGAGCAGGGCATGCGCGTACTCGCCGTGGCCACGGAGGACTTCGCGCCCGGGGAGGCCGAAGCGGCAGAGGACCCCAAGGAGGTGCTCGACCGGCTCGTGCTGATCGCGCTGGTGGGCATCGTCGACCCGCCGCGCCCGGAGGCGAAGCAGGCGATCGCGCAGTGCCGCGAGGCGGGCATCCGGGTCCGCATGATCACCGGTGACCACGCGGTGACGGCCGCGGCCATCGCCCGGGAGCTGGGCATCCCCGGCGGCGCCGTCACCGGTGACGACCTCGACCGGATCCCCGACGACGGCGAACTCGCCCGCCGCCTCGACGACACCGGCGTCGTCGCCCGGGTCTCGCCCGCCCACAAGATCCGCATCGTGCGCGCGCTGCAGGCGCGGGGCGACGTGGTCGCGATGACCGGGGACGGGGTGAACGACGCGCCGGCGCTGCGCAAGGCCGACATCGGCGTCGCCATGGGGCGCAGCGGCACGGAGGTGACCAAGGAAGCCTCGACCATGGTGCTCACCGACGACAACTTCGCGACCATCGTCAGCGCGGTCCGCGAGGGCCGCGGCATCTACGACAACATCGTGAAGTTCACCCGGTTCCAGCTGTCGACCGCGCTCGGCTTCGTCCTCGTCTTCCTGATCGCCTCGCTGACCGGCGTCGCGGGCGGGGCGCCGTTCACCGCGCTGCAGATCCTCTTCGTCAACCTGGTGATGGACGGGCCGCCCGCGATGTCCCTCGGCGTCGACCCCGTCGGCCCCGACGCGATGAGCCGGTCGCCGCGCCCGGCGCGCGAGCGCATCCTGACCCGGGAGCGGCTGTGGCGGATCCTGCTGTCGAGCACCGTGATGGCGGCGGGCACGCTGGCCGTGCTGGCGCTGGCTCCGGGACCCGATCCGGTGCTGGGGGAGCCCACCACCGCGGCCACGATGGCGTTCGTGACGTTCGTGTTCTTCCAGGCGTTCAACCTGCTCAACGTGCGCCACCCCACCCGCAGCGTCCTCAGCCGCGAGACGCTCGCCAACACCTCCGCCTTCGTCGCCACCGGCGCCGTGATCCTGCTGCTGGCCCTGGTGGTGGAGGTGGACGCGGTGCACGGGTTCTTCACCACGACGGACCTGACCGCCGGCCAGTGGCTGGTGTGCGCGGCGGTCGGCTCGTCCGTCCTCGTCGCGGGCGAGCTGCTCAAGGCCGTGCTGCGGACCCGGGCGGCCGGGCGCGGGTGAGGCGACGCGGGACGCCGGGGCCGGACGCGGCACCGGGAGCGGCCCGGTGAGCCCGCCCGCGCGGGACGGGCCGCGTGCCGTTCAAAGGCGCGCGCCCTTCAGCGCCATGTGCAGCAGCAGCCGGTCCTCCCCGTCGTCCAGGTCCAGGCCGGTGAGCTGCTCGATCCGGGACAGGCGGTAGTAGAGGGTCTGGCGGTGGATGCCCAGTTCGGCCGCCGTGCGGCCGGCCTGGCCCGCGCGGTCGAGGTAGACCTCGGCGGTGCGGGCGAGTTCACGGTGGACGGGGGCGAGCAGGGGGCCGACGGCCGGGTCGCGGACGGCCTGCGGGGGCAGCGCGGTCAGCAGGCGGAAGGGGCCGATGGAGGTCCACGGGGCGACCGGTCCCAGCCGGGGTTCGGCCAGCGCCGCCCGCGCCGCCGCCGACGCCTCGGTCCAGGCGGTGCCCAGCTCCGCGAGGCCGGTACGGGGCGCGGCGATCCCGGCGGCCACGGCGGGGGCTGTCCGGCCGCCGGAGCCGCCTTCGCGTGCCCGCTCCAGCAGCCGGGTCGCCGCGGAGGTCGCCGGGGCCGGGACGTCCGTCGAGCGCAGCCGCAGCAGCAGGGCCAAGGACAGGCCCGCCCTGCGCCACGGCAGGGTGCACAGCGCGGTCGCCCCCGGCACCGTACGGACCGAGGGCGCGTCGTCGGGGTCGGCGGAGGGCCACGGGGCGACGCAGACCACCGTGTACGGGCCCTCGGCGCGGGTGCCGAGGGCGGTGCGCAGCTCGGCGACGGCCATGTCGCGCTGCCAGTCCCGCTCGGCGGTGAGCACCGCCCGCAGTTCGCGCGTGAGACCGGCGCCCTGCCGGGCCTCGTCCGCGAGCAGCGCGCCGATCCGGGTCGTCACCCGCATGGCCGCGCCGAGTTGCCGCTCGGTGGGTCCCGGCTCGCCCTCCAGCAGCCAGACGTACCCGAGGACGACCCCCCGGTGGCGCACCGGCAGGCAGATGCGCCCCCGGTGCACACCCGCCTCCGGGGTGCGCGGGATCCGGACCGGGCCGGTCGCCCGTGTGATGCCGAAGCCCTCGAACCAGGCGCGGACGGCGGCCGTCGAGCGGCGGGTGAGGATCGAGCGGGCGCGCACCGGGTCCAGCGCGGACGGATCGAGGTCGCCCTCGCTGTCGTACGCGCCGAAGGCGATCAGCTCGAAGTCCCGGTTCTCCAGCGTCGCCGGCGCGCCGAGCAGCTCCGAGATCTCGTCCACCAGCTCCTGGTAGTCACTCCTGCGTTCCGCCGTCACCCGGGCATTCTCCCCCAGAACCCCACCGCCTTCATACATCTGTCTGAGATCTGCCGCACGGATGCGTGACAGCTGTCGATGGCCGACGATCGGAGGAATCCTTAGGTTTCACGGTGGTTCTCCGTGCCGTGTCCGCGACGTCGGGCGACGGCCTTGTTCAGTAGTTGTGGAGGTGCCCCGTGCTGGGTCCCGTGATTCTCGCCGCGTCGCGCAGCGACCGGATGCGACGCCTCATCTCGGCGGCACCGGTGACCAAGCAGGTCGTCGACCGCTTCATCCCCGGCGAGACCGTCGACGAGGTCCTGCCGATCGTCCGGGAGCTCACCGGCAACGGCCTGGAACTGACGATGGACGTCGTCGGCGAGGACATCACCACCCCCGAGCAGGCCGCCGCCGCGCGCGACGCCTACCTGGAGCTGATCGGCCGGCTGGGGCCGCTGGAGCTCGGTGCCCGCGCCGAGATGTCGGTGAAGCTGTCGATGTTCGGGCAGGCGCTCCCCGGCGGCCACGAGCTGGCGCTCGCCAACGTCCGCCCGGTCGTCGAGGCCGCCGCGGAGATCGGCACCACGGTCACCCTCGACGCGGAGGACCACACCACCCTGGACTCGATGTTCGCCGTCCACGAGGAGCTGCGGAAGGACTTCCCGCAGACCGGCTGCGTCATCCAGGCCTACCTCTTCCGCACCGAGGAGGACGCGCGCCGCCTCGCCGCGAGCGGCAGTCGCGTACGGTTGGTGAAGGGCGCCTACAAGGAACCCGCCGAGGTCGCCTACCAGCAGAAGCACGAGATCGACAAGGCGTACGTGCGCATCCTGCGGACGCTGATGGAGGGCGAGGGCTACCCGATGATCGGGTCCCACGACCCGCGTCTGGTCTCCATCGCCCAGGAACTGGCCCGGACCGCCGGGCGCAAGCTCGACGAGTACGAGTTCCAGATGCTGTACGGCATCCGCAGCGACGAGCACCTGCGGCTGGCCGCCGAGGGACACCGCATGCGCGTCTACACGGCCTACGGCACCGACTGGTACGGCTACTTCATGCGCCGTCTCGCGGAGAAGCCCGCCAACCTGCGGTTCTTCGCCCGGAGCATGATCACCAAGGGCTGACGCCACACCGCTCAAGACAAGGAGTTACGCCACCCATGGACGCTGTGACCCAGGTCCCCACCCCCGTCAACGAGCCGGTGCACGGCTACGCCCCCGGTTCGCCCGAGCGCGCCCGGCTGGAGGCCAAGCTCAAGGAGCTGGCCGACAACCCGATCGACCTGACCTGCACGATCGGCGGTGAGCAGCGGATGGGCGGCGGAGAGCGCTTCGACGTCGTGCAGCCGCACAACCACAAGGCGCGCCTGGGCACCTACGCCAACGCCACCCGGCAGGACGCGCAGGACGCCATCGACGCGGCCCTCGCCGCCGCGCCCGCCTGGCGCGCGATGTCCTTCGACGACCGCGCGGCGATCATCCTGCGCGCCGCCGAGCTGCTGTCCGGGCCGTGGCGCGAGACCATGGCCGCCTCCACCATGCTGGGCCAGTCCAAGACCGCCCAGCAGGCCGAGATCGACACGCCCTGCGAGCTGATCGACTTCTGGCGGTTCAACGTCTCCTACGCCCGGCAGATCCTCGCCGAGCAGCCCCCGGCCAACTCCCCGGGTGTGTGGAACCGCCTGGACCACCGCCCGCTGGAGGGCTTCGTCTACGCGATCACGCCGTTCAACTTCACGGCCATCGCCGCCAACCTGCCCACCGCCCCGGCCCTGATGGGCAACGTGGTGGTCTGGAAGCCGTCCCCGACGCAGACCCACGCCGCCGTGCTGATGATGCGGCTGCTGGAGGAGGCGGGCCTGCCCAAGGGCGTCATCAACCTCGTCACCGGCGACGGCATCGAGGTCTCCGAGGTCGCCCTCGAGCACCGGGACCTGGCAGGCATCCACTTCACCGGCTCGACCAAGACCTTCCAGTACCTGTGGAAGACGGTCGGCAACAACATCGAGAAGTACCGCACCTACCCGCGCCTGGTCGGCGAGACCGGCGGCAAGGACTTCCTGGTCGCCCACCCGTCGGCCGACCGCGCGGTGCTCAAGACCGCGCTGACCCGCGGTGCCTTCGAGTACCAGGGCCAGAAGTGCAGCGCCACCTCGCGCGCCTACATCCCGGCGTCCATCTGGAACGACGGCTTCAAGGAGGAGTTCGCCGCCGAGGTCGACCACCTCGCCATGGGTGACGTCACCGACCTGTCGAACTTCCTCGGCGCCGTCATCGACGAGCGCTCCTTCGCCAAGAACAAGGCCGCCATCGACCGGGCCAAGGAGGACCCGGCCTGCACGATCGTCGCGGGCGGCACCTACGACGACTCGGTCGGCTACTTCGTCCGTCCGACCGTCATCGAGTGCACCGACCCGGAGAACGAGGTGTTCCGCACCGAGTACTTCGGCCCGATCCTCGCCGTGCACGTCTACGAGGACGACCGGTACGACGAGATGCTGACCCAGATGGAGTCGGTGTCCGACTACGCCCTGACCGGCTCGGTCATCGCGAACGACCGCGCGGCGGCGGCGTACACGATGGAGAAGCTGCGCTACGCGGCCGGCAACTTCTACATCAACGACAAGTCGACCGGCGCCGTGGTCGGCCAGCAGCCCTTCGGCGGCGGCCGCGCCTCCGGCACCAACGACAAGGCCGGCGCCCCGCAGAACCTGATGCGCTGGACCCTGACCCGCGCCATCAAGGAGACCCTGGTCCCGCCGACCGACTACACGTACCCGCACATGGGCTGACACCCACCCGCTCCCGGACGGGCCAGGTCTTCCCCGACCTGGCCCGTTCGTCGTCTCCGCCCCGGAGAGCACCCCGAACGGCCCGCCCGCCGGAAGGGGTCGACGGACCGGCCGTGACCGACCGGGGAGGAGGGCCGGGAGCGTGCGTGGCCGCGGGTGCGGCGGGTGGTGCCGCCCGGGGCCGGGCGGCTCGCGGGTGGGGAACCCCTCGGTTCTCCGCGCGGCGGTGGAAACGGCGTTGCGGGATCGCCGCAGGTCAAAGGCGTGTGACGCACTCCACCGTCTCAGATAGTAGGAAGTCCGAGTAATTGTGGAGACAGAGGCGCGGTCCTCCCTTAGTTTTGTAGGAGCCGAGCGCCTCGCTCGATCAAGCGAATGGCGGTCGTGAGTCGGGCCCCGTGCAGGCAATCCCTGCGGCCACCGCTCCTCCCCCCTTCCGGGGTCCTCCCGTGCCCGTCGGGCAGCGGGGGAGTCTCGTCGCTCCCCTTTCTTCTGCTTCTCCCGCTTTTTTCCGCGCTCCCGCCATGTCGAAGGAGTCGATGTCCCATGTCCGAGACGACCGTCCGCCGCCGCGTCCGCCACACCTCCCGCACGAGCGAGTCCGACCGCAGGAACGCCGCCGCTGCCCTACAGCGCGCCCTCGACCGCCGCGACAACGGCGGTTCCACCGGACACTGAGCACCCATGCGGGTGTCCGCATCCCGGACCGGGTGTGTCAGAGCATGGGACGAGGAGTAGGGTGCCCGCATGTCTCGCAGCATCAATCTCGCAGTGATCCCCGGTGACGGCATCGGCCAGGAGGTCGTGGCCGAAGGCCTGAAGGTCCTCTCCGCCGCCCTTCCGCAGGATGTGAAGCTGGAGACCAAGGAGTACGACTTCGGCGCCAAGCGCTACCACGCCACCGGTGAGACCCTCACCGACGCCGACCTCGACGAGCTCAAGCGGCACGACGCCATCCTGCTCGGCGCCATCGGGGACCCCGGCGTCCCCTCCGGCGTCCTCGAGCGCGGCTTCCTGCTCAAGCTCCGGTTCGCCTTCGACCACCACGTCAACCTGCGGCCGAGTAAGCTGCTGCCCGGGGTGGCCACCCCGCTCGCCGGACAGCCGGAGATCGACTTCGTCGTGGTCCGCGAGGGCACCGAGGGCCCGTACACCGGCAACGGCGGCACCATCCGCAAGGGCACGCCGCACGAGGTCGCCACCGAGGTGTCCGTGAACACGGCCTTCGGTGTCGAGCGCGTGGTCCGCGACGCCTTCGCCCGCGCCCAGGCCCGCCCGCGCAAGAAGCTCACGCTGGTCCACAAGAACAACGTGCTGACCTTCGCCGGTCACCTGTGGACGAGCGTCTTCGACAAGGTGGCCGAGGAGTACCCGGAGGTCACCACCGAGTACATCCACGTCGACGCCGCGACCATCTACCTGGTCACCCAGCCCGAGCGCTTCGATGTCATCGTCACCGACAACCTCTTCGGCGACATCATCACCGACCTCGCCGCGGCCGTCTCCGGTGGCATCGGCGTCGCCGCGAGCGGCAACATCAACCCGAGCGGCGAGTTCCCCTCCATGTTCGAGCCCGTGCACGGCTCGGCCCCGGACATCGCCGGCCAGGGCAAGGCCGACCCCAGCGCCACGGTCCTGTCCGTCGCCCTCCTCCTGCGCCACCTCGGCCACGACGCCGAGGCGGTCCGCATCGAGGACGCCGTCTCCGCCGACCTCGCGGAGCGCGGCGACCTGCCCGCCCGCAGCACCTCGCAGATCGGCGACGCACTCGCCGCACGAGTAGCCGGCTGACCCGGCGCGCCTCCTCGAGAACATCGAAGCCGCCGGGTCGCATCCGCAACCCGGCGGCTTCCGCATGTCCCCGCCGGGTGCCACCATCGACCACCGGGCCGCACCCACCCCGTTCCTTCCGCCGCCACCTCCGGGCGATAATCGAACACGGAGCCGCGGAATGAGGGAATGCTCGGACGTCCTAGCACCGGCCACCGGCCGTACGGGCGTGTGCGCGGCCCGTCACTACAACCGGTGAAGGACAACCACTCATGACGACGCCCACGATCGAGCTCAAGCCCTCGGCCCACCCGCTCTCGGACGCAGAGCGCGAGGCGATCCTGGCCAGCCCCGGGTTCGGCCGCCACTTCACCGACCACATGGTGACCATCAAGTGGACCGAGGGCCGCGGCTGGCACGACGGCCAGCTCGTCCCGTACGCGCCGATCCCCCTCGACCCCGCCACCACCGTGCTGCACTACGCCCAGGAGATCTTCGAGGGCCTCAAGGCGTACCGCCGGCCCGACGGGTCCGTCGCCACCTTCCGCCCCGAGAAGAACGCCGAGCGCTTCCAGCGCTCCGCCCGCCGCCTCGCGATGCCCGAGCTGCCGGTCGAGACGTTCATCGAGGCGTGCGACGTCCTGGTCGCGCAGGACAAGGCGTGGGTGCCGGCGCACGGCGGCGAGGAGTCCCTCTACCTGCGCCCGTTCATGATCGCCACCGAGGTCGGACTGGGCGTCAAGCCCGCCAACGAGTACCTGTTCCTGGTCATCGCCTCCCCGGCCGGCGCCTACTTCCCCGGTGGGGTCAAGCCGGTCTCCATCTGGGTCTCCGAGGACCGCGTCCGCGCCGTCCCCGGCGGCATGGGCGACGCGAAGACGGGCGGCAACTACGCGGCCTCCCTGCTCGCCCAGGCCGAGGCCGCCGCCCAGGGCTGCGACCAGGTCTGCTACCTCGACGCCGTGGAGCACCAGTGGGTCGAGGAACTGGGCGGCATGAACCTGTACTTCGTGTACGGCGACAAGATCGTCACGCCCGCCCTCAGCGGGTCCATCCTGGAGGGCGTCACCCGTGACTCCCTGCTGACCGTCGCCCGCGACCTCGGCTACGAGGCCGTCGAGGAGCGCGTCTCCGTCGAGCAGTGGCAGCGCGACGCCGAGAACGGCAGCCTCACCGAGGTCTTCGCCTGCGGCACGGCCGCCGTCATCACCCCGGTCGGCACCGTCAAGCGGTCCGGCGCCCAGTGGCAGCAGAGCGGCGGCGAGCCCGGTGAGGTCACCATGCGCCTGCGCCGGGCCCTGCTCGACATCCAGCGCGGCACCGTCGAGGACGAGCACGGCTGGATGCACCCGCTCGGCTAGTCGTTCACCGTCCCCGTCGGGCCGCCGCGGACCGTGCGTCCGCGGCGGCCCGACGCGTTCCCCGCCCTCGCGGACGCCCGAACGCACGCCCGGGTTGTACGCAATACAGCCGATTGACCGGGTGGTCGGCGATGCGCTTCTCTCGGGAGAGCCCTCGGCGCGGGGCCGGGGGAGAAGCGTTCACGGGGAACGCGGGGAACGCGGGGAACGCGGAGAACGCGGAGAACGCGGAGAACGCGCGGAACACGGGGAAAACAGGGGGGAAGCATGCGCAGAGCTGTGCGGGGGATGTCCGCCGCGGTGATCGCGGGGGCGATGGCGGTGTCGGCGCCGGCGTGGGGAGCGCCGGCGCGGGGGGAGACCGAGCGGGTCAGCGTGTCCGCGTCGGGGGAGCAGGCGAACGGTGACTCGGGCGGCCCGGCGCTCAGCGGCGACGGCCGGTACGCCGCCTTCGCCTCCCTGGGGTCCAACCTGGTGCCGGGGGACACCAACGGTGTCTCCGACGTCTTCGTCCGCGACCGGCGCACGGGCACCGTCGAGCGGGTGAGCGTCGCCTCGGACGGAACCCAGGCGGACGGCGACACCCGCGCCGTCACGATCAGCGGCGACGGCCGGTACGTCGTCTTCGTCTCCTCGGCCGGGAACCTGGTCGAGGGGGACGCCCTGCCGCCGGACGCCCAGGACGTGTACGTCCACGACCGGCGCACCGGCCGCACCGAGCGCGTGAGCCGCGCCGCGGACGGCGGCTCCGTCCGGACGTACGGCGACATCGCCGTCTCGGGCGACGGCCGGTACGTGTCCTTCAACGCGCCCCTCTCCCGTATGGAGGACGGGGAGACCAGCCCCCACCTCGCCGCCTACGTGACCGACCGCCGCACCGGAGGGACCCGGCGGATCAGCAACGGCGCCCATCCGGAGTGGAGCGTCTTCGGCGTCGGCCTCAGTGCCGACGGGCGGTACGCCGCCTATTCCCAGCGGCACCCGCGCGGCGGCCCGGGCGAGCTGTGGGTGCACGACCTGCGCACCGGCGGCGAGGAGCAGGCGAACGTCACGCCCGACGGGCTGCCCTCCACCGGGGACACGGTCGGCATGTCGCTCTCCGCCGACGGCAGCCGGATCGCCTTCGCCTCGTCGGCGGGCGACCTCGGCGGAGCCGTCTCCGGGACCGGGACGGAGACCCACGCCTACGTCCGCGACCTCCGGAGGGACGTGACCACCCGGATCCTGCACGAGGGCGCGGGCCGGACCGCGTTCTGGTCCGCCGCCCGGCTCAGCCCCGACGGCCGGTACCTCGCCTACGCGCACGCCGTGCCGACGGCCGGCGGCGACCTCGTCGACAACCTCTACGTCCGTGACCTGGTGACCGGCGAGAGCCGGCTCGCGACCGAGGCCACCGGGGGCGGCGGCGTCGGGGACGACGGCTTCTCCCTGCCGTCCTCCTTCAGCGCCGACGGCCGGTACCTGGCCTTCCTGTCGGCGTCGGCCCAACTGGTCCCCGGCGACACCGACGGGCACGCCGACGGCTTCGTCCGCCGGCTGCGCTGAGCACCCACCGCCCGCATCCTGAGACGGACGGTGAGCACGGGGGCGGATTGTGCCACACTGCCCCCGTGCTCTCGTTCGCCACGATTATTGGCAGCAGGCGCGCCGGTCCGCAGTGACCGCACGTACGACACCGTACGGGCGGACACCGTCGTCCTCGACCCGCGCGCAGACCTCTCGCACCCGCGAGAGGTTTTTCTGTTTCCCGGCCCCACCCGCGGCCGGAAACCGGGCGCGAGGGACCATGGAGGGACGGTGGAACCGGTCATTCCGGTAGACCGAGATCAACACAGGAGCCTTCAGACCATGACCGCAACCAGCGAGCCCGACGACTCGTTCCACGTCTTCGACACCACCCTGCGCGACGGCGCCCAGCGCGAGGGCATCAACCTCACGGTCGCCGACAAGCTGGCCATCGCACGACACCTGGACGAGTTCGGCGTGGGCTTCATCGAGGGCGGCTGGCCCGGCGCGAACCCGCGGGACACCGAGTTCTTCGCCCGCGCCCAGCAGGAGATCCGGTTCCGGCACGCCCGGCTGGTCGCGTTCGGCTCCACCCGCCGCGCCGGCACCACGGCCGACAAGGACCCGCAGGTCAAGGCGCTCCTCGACTCCGGCGCGCAGGTGATCACGCTGGTCGCGAAGTCCCACGACCGCCATGTCGAGCTCGCCCTGCGCACCACCCTGGACGAGAACCTGGAGATGGTCCGCGACACCGTGGCCTTCCTCAAGGGGCAGGGCCGCCGGGTCTTCGTCGACTGCGAGCACTTCTTCGACGGCTACCGCGCCAACCCCGAGTACGCCAAGGCGGTCGTCCGCACCGCCGCCGAGGCCGGTGCCGACGTCGTCGTCCTCTGCGACACCAACGGCGGCATGCTCCCGGCGCAGATCCAGGCCGTGGTCTCCACCGTGCTCGCCGACACCGGAGCCCGGCTCGGCATCCACGCCCAGGACGACACCGGCTGCGCGGTCGCCAACACCCTCGCCGCCGTCGACGCGGGCGCCACCCACGTCCAGTGCACGGCCAACGGCTACGGCGAGCGCGTCGGCAACGCCAACCTGTTCCCGGTCGTGGCCGCGCTGGAGCTGAAGTACGGCAGGAAGGTCCTGCCCGAGGGGCGGCTGCGCGAGATGACCCGCATCTCGCACGCCATCGCCGAGGTCGTCAACCTCACCCCCTCCACCCACCAGCCCTACGTCGGCGTCTCCGCGTTCGCGCACAAGGCGGGTCTGCACGCCTCCGCGATCAAGGTCGACCCGGACCTGTACCAGCACATCGACCCCGAGCAGGTCGGCAACACCATGCGGATGCTGGTCTCCGACATGGCCGGCCGCGCCTCGATCGAACTCAAGGGCAAGGAACTCGGGATCGACCTCGGCGGGGACCGCGAGCTGGTCGGCCGGGTCGTGGAGCGGGTGAAGGAGCGCGAGCTCAAGGGCTACACGTACGAGGCCGCCGACGCCTCCTTCGAACTGCTGCTCCGCGCGGAGGCCGAGGGCGGGCCGCTGACGTACTTCGAGGTCGAGTCCTGGCGCGCGATCGCCGAGGACCGCCCCGACGGCACCCACGCCAACGAGGCCACGGTCAAGCTGTGGGCCAAGGGCGAGCGCATCGTCGCCACCGCGGAGGGCAACGGCCCGGTCAACGCCCTGGACCGCGCCCTGCGCGTCGCCCTGGAGCGGATCTACCCCCAGCTGGCCAAGCTGGAGCTGGTCGACTACAAGGTCCGCATCCTCGAGGGCAAGCACGGCACCCACTCCACCACCCGGGTCCTGATCTCCACGTCCGACGGGACGGGGGAGTGGTCCACGGTGGGCGTCGCGGACAACGTCATCGCCGCGTCCTGGCAGGCGCTGGAGGACGCGTACACCTACGGCCTGCTGCGCGCCGGGGTGACACCGGCCGCCTAGCACCACGGGAGGAACGGCCCGGCGGGGGCGTCACCGGAAGCCCCCGCCGGGCCCGATGTCCGTTTCGGGGAGGATTCGGGTAGCTTCGAACATATGAAGGCTGCGCCGAAGCGTACTCTCATACGCCTGTTGATCGCGCCGATGGCGGCCGTACTGGCGGTGCTGACGGCCGGTGCGCCCGGGGCGCAGGCGGCCACGGACCTCTCGACCGTCGCCCGGGCGCTGCGCGAGAGTCCCGTCTACGTCGATCCCGAGGCCACCGACATCCTGTCGAAGTCCGACGCCGAGGCCCTCGCCGACAAGATCGAGGACGCGGACAAACCGGTCTTCGTGGCGGTCCTCCCGGCGAACTACCCGACCGAGAACCTCTTCCGGAACCTGCGCACGGAGACCGGTGTCACCGGTCTGTACGGCATCCGCCTCGGCAACGAGTTCGACGCGCGCGCCGACAGCAGCGTGCTGAGCCGCCAGGGCGTGCAGAACCTGGTCACGGCCGCGCAGGGCGCGGGTGACGCCAAGGCCCAGCTGAACGACTTCGTCGACGACGCGCTGCGCAACCTCGGCGGATCGGCGCCGAGTTCCTGGAGCGGCGGATCCGGCGGCGTCCCCGTCGGCGGGCTGATCACCGTCGGCACCCTGCTGGCGGCCGGCGGCGCGGGCGTGTACGCCGTGTCCCGCCGCAACCGGCGCCGCCACCAGGAGGAGCAGCGGGCCGCGCTGGAGAAGCTGCGGGTGGTGGTCGACGAGGACATCACCGCCTTCGGCGAGGAACTCGACCGCCTCGACTTCCATCCCGCCGAGCCCGGCGCGGACGACGCGATGCGCGCGGACTACGCGCACGCGCTCGACGCCTACGAGCAGTCCAAGCGGCTGATGGCCGAGGCCCGCAGGCCGGAGGACGTGCGGGGCGTCACCCAGGCCGTGGAGGACGGCCGCTTCGCCCTCGCCCGGCTCGCCGCGCGCCGCGAGGGCCGGCCGCTGCCGGAGCGCCGCCCGCCCTGTTTCTTCGACCCGCGTCACGGCCCCTCGGTGGACGACGCCGTCTGGACGCCCCCGGGCGGCGCCGCGCGCGAGGTCCCGGTCTGCGCGGCGCCGCCCGGGGGCG
>NZ_MSGP01000571.1 GCF_002078235.1 Streptomyces viridosporus | reverse complement strand
CACTTCACCGGCTTCACCCACCCCATCAGCGGCACCCTGCGCGAACTGGCCCTCGACGCACGGCGGATCGCCGGGGCGGTGGCCCGCGACGGGGCGCGCGGCGGCGGTGTAGACGGCCGCCGCCGGATCACCAGGGCCATCAGCGCCGCCGCCGCGCACAGCGCCCCCGACGCGTACCAGACCACGTCGTAGGAGCCGAACGCGTCCCGCGCGACGCCGCCGAGGAAGGCGACGAGGGCGGCGCCGACCTGGTGGGAGGCGAGCACCCAGCCGAAGACGATCGGGCTGTCGTCGCCGTAGTGCTCGCGGCACAGGGCGAGGGTCGGCGGGACGGTGGCGACCCAGTCGAGGCCGTAGAAGACGATGAACAGGACCATCGGGGGGTGCACGCCGGGGGCCAGGAGGAGCGGCAGGAAGAGCAGGGAGACACCGCGCAGGGCGTAGTAGACGGCGAGCAGGCGGCGCGCGTCGAAGCGGTCGGTGAACCAGCCGGAGGCCACCGTGCCGACGACGTCGAACACCCCGATGACGGCCAGCAGCGAGGCGGCGGCCGTGATCGGCATGCCGTGGTCGTGGGCCGCGGGCACGAAGTGGGTCTGGATCAGACCGTTGGTCGAGGCACCGCAGATCGCGAAGGTGCCGGCGAGCAGCCAGAACGGCCCGGTGCGCACCGCCGAGAACAGCACCGTGAGCGCGCGCCGGGCGGCGCCGGGCACGGGCGCGGGCTTCGGCACGAACTCCTTCGCCCCGTACGGCTCGACCCCCACGTCGGCCGGGTGGTCGTGCAGCAGCAGCCAGACGAACGGGACGACCGCGAGGGCGGCCAGGGACACGGTGACGGCGGCCGGACGCCAGTGGTGCGTGGCGACGATCCAGGACAGCAGCGGCAGGAAGATGAGCTGCCCGGAGGCGGACGCGGCGGTGAGGACGCCGCTGACCAGCCCGCGCCGCTCGGTGAACCAGCGGTCGGTGACGGTGGCGGCGAAGGCGAGCGCCATGGAGCCGGAGCCGAGGCCCACCAGCAGGCCCCAGCACAGCAGGAGCTGCCAGGCCGCCGTCATCCACACCGTCAGGCCCGAGCCGAGCGCGATCACGGTCAGGGCGAGGGCGACGACCCGCCGGATGCCGTAGCGGTCCATCAGCGCCGCCGCGAAGGGGGCGGTGATGCCGTACAGGGCGAGGTTCACGGAGACCGCGGCCCCGACGGTGCCGCGCGACCAGCCGAACTCCTGGTGCAGCGGGTCGATGAACAGACCCGGTACGGAGCGGAAGGCGGCCGCGCCGATGATCGTCACGAAGGTGACGGCGGCGACGAACCACGCGCGGTGCACACGGGTGCGCTTCTGCTTGCGGCCGCTCGCGGGCGGCTCCACGACGGCGGCTGTCTCGGTTGTCCGGGTCACGCCATAGATCGTGTGGGCTGCCGGACCTCCGCATCGAGTGGCCCGAGGGACAGCCTTCGCTAGGATCGGGCCATGGACCCGGCCTCCCGCACGTCCCGGGCCGGCACGTTCCGGCCCCACCGCGTCGTCGTCCTCGCCCTCGACGGGCTGCTCCCCTTCGAGCTGGGCATTCCGCACCGCATCTTCGGCCGCCCCAGGGACGGGCACGGGCGGCGGCTGTACGAGGTCGTCACCTGTTCGGTCCGGCCGCCCGGACCGGTCGAGACGGACGCCGACTTCGCCGTCCACGTCGGCAACGGCCCGGAGGCGCTCGCCACCGCCGACACGGTGATCGTCCCCGCCTTCCACGAACGGGGCCCGGTGTACGAGCGGGGCGAGCTGACCGACGAGCTGGCCGCCGCCCTCGCGCACATCCGGCCCGGCACCCGGCTCGCCTCCATCTGCACCGGCGTGTACGTCCTCGCCGCCGCCGGCCGTCTCGACGGCCGGCCCGCCACCACCCACTGGGCCGACGCCGAGCGCTTCCAGCGGCTCTTCCCCCGGATCGAGGTCGACCCGGACGTGCTGTTCGTCGACGACGGCGACGTCCTGACCTCCGCGGGCGTCGCGGCCGGCATCGACCTGTGCCTGCACCTGGTCCGGCGCGACCACGGCACCGCCGTCGCCAACGACGTGGCCCGCCGCACGGTCGTGCCGCCGCACCGCGACGGCGGCCAGGCGCAGTACATCCGGCGGCCGGTGCCCGATCCGCAGCAGGCGTCCACGACCGGCGCCCGCGCGTGGGCGCTGGACCGGCTGCACGAGCCGATCCAACTGCGCGACATGGCCGCGCGGGAGTCGATGTCGGTCCGCACCTTCACGCGCCGCTTCCGCGAGGAGGTGGGCGTCAGTCCGGGGCAGTGGCTGGCCCGGCAGCGGGTGGAGCGGGCCCGGCACCTGCTGGAGTCCACCGACCTGTCCGTGGACCGGGTGGCCCGCGACGCGGGGTTCGGTTCGGCCCAGTCGATGCGGCAGCACCTCCAGGCGGCGCTGGGGGTGACGCCGACGGCGTACCGGCGGACCTTCCGGGCCGGCGGGGGCGGGCACGGCGCGCCCGTGTCCGCCGGGGCCTGAGCACCGCGCGGGACCGTGTCCGGGCCCCTCGAAAAGTTGTCCACAGCCTGTGGAGGGGCGGGCCGTCGCGCGTCTTCCGCGGAGGCGGCGCGGCGCCGGCCACCCCGAGCACGGCGGCGCCGCACCGCCTTCCGACTCCGGCGCTCCCGCCCCGGGCTCCCCCGCCCCGGAGGAACCGACGCCGAGTCACGACCCGCACTCGCCGAGGGCCCCCGTCGTCGAAGCCCTCGCCGTCCCCTCGCGACGGACCGCTGACGACCAGGGTGATCAATCGGTCACCGCGCGTCAACGCCGGTTCGGGTGACTATGGGGCGATTCCGTCATATGCCCGGTTCATCTGCACCGCGCACGGGAGCACACCCGGCGCACCGATTCACGTCCCGACCCGCGCGGCCGACCGGCCGTGCACCCGTGCACCGCCGACGACGACGTCCCGGCCCGGCCTCACACCACCTCGTACGTCAGACCGCCGTACGCCGACGTGCCGCGGCAGGGCGCCGCGGCCTCGCGCGCCTGTGCGCAGCGGTCCAGTTCGCACCAGATGCGCTTGCCGGCCCCTTCGGCGCTCCAGCCCCAGCGGTCGGCCAGGCCGTCCACCAGGGCGAGCCCGCGCCCGCCGGTGGCCTCCCCGTCCACACAGCGCGGCACCGGCGCCCGGTCGCTGCGGTCGGCCACCTCCAGGCGGACGGTGGCCTCCCCGTCCTCCGCGCCCGGCAGGCACAACCGCAGCACGGCCGGACGGCCGGTGTGCACCACGGCGTTGGTGACGAGCTCCGAGACGAGCAGGATCAGCGTCTCGGCGAGCGGTTCGTCGGCTCTTATGCCGGACCCGGCCAGACGCGAGCGGGCCCACCGCCGGGCCCGTCCCACCTCAGCGGGGTCGGGCCGGATCTCCAGCTGCACTTGAAGCACCTGCACCGCTCACACCATCCGAACCGGCGGACACTTGGACTCGCGCCTCACGAGGGCCACGATCGTAGCCATTCTCTGCATGACCAGAACAACGGCCGAAAAAGGGATCACGGAACGTGAATCCCTTATGGGCCAGCATGGTTGACGTACAGTCACGCCAACAAGCGCTTCGGGCATATTCCAGCGCGAAGGAGTAGGCGTGCGGCATACTGTGCGACGCCCGCCCCGAGAAGTCGAACAGGCGGCGCCGCGAGGCCGAACCGCCCGGCGAGCAGCGGCAGGCACCGGCGGATCCGGGGTCGCCTCGGGGGCGACTCCGGCGCGGTGCGTGCTCACGACCACTCGCATCCCACACAAGGTACCGGAGCGGACCTCCGACTCCGGGTCGTGACGGGTCACACACCGGACACAACCCGGCAACAACGCTCCGTGACCACCGGTGTGCCACATTCCGTGACATTCACGCGGGGGCGGCCCGTGCCGTCGCGGACGGCGGTCCCGCCGGGCCGCTCCGGGGAGTGGATCGGCGGCGCACGCTCCTCACTCTCCGCGCACGGGCTCGTACGGTGCGTTCCCGTCCGTGCGCGGGCGGGCTCCGGCTCCCGGACGGGACCGGGTCCGCCCGGGAGGGCCCCGGCCGGGCTCCCGAACCGTGCGCGGGGCCGGGCGTGTTGCCCGCCCGGTCGCGCACGCGCGGGGCCCCGCCCCGGCCCGTACGGCCGGGCGGGGCCCCGCGGGAGCGGTGCGCGGCGAGCGGGCCGGGCGCGGGGCGCTACTCGGGGACGGTGAAGTGGCGCGCGAAGGCCTGCACGACCTCCTCCTCGCCGATCCTGCCGTCGCCGTCCGCGTCCAGCGCGGCGGCCGCCGTACGGGCCGGCTCCTCGGGGACGCCGAGCATCCGGAGGGCGCGTGCGACGCCGGCGACGGCGAGGGCCGCGTGCAGGAAGGGGCGGGCGATCTCCGCGAACCGGTCGGGGTTGTCCCGCAGCCGCTTGACCGCGCCGTTCACGAACTCCTCGCGCGTGATGCGCTGGTCGCCGTCCCGGTCCGCGATCCCCGCCATGCCCTGCCAGAACNNCGCCGAACTCGGTGAGCAGCGCCTTGGTCGCCGCGTTGAAGTCCTCTCGGTCGATGTAGCCGTTGCCGTCCTGGTCGAAGGTGGCGAACCGGGCCGCGATCCTGCGCTCGTACTCGCTGGTGACCATGTCTTTCTCAGGCCGCCTTAGGTCGGTGGGGTCGTCTCGCTGGGAGCGTACGACGTGCGGGGCCGTCCGGGAGACCGAAAGCGGCTCCTGTGCCGAGTCCGGGGGAATTCCGGGACAACCGTGTGGCACGGGCGGGTGACCTCGCACGGCCCCGCGGCCGGGGGCGGAGGCGCCGGCGCGGCTGCCGCCGGACCGGTGCCGGACGGGTTTCCGCGGCCGGGCGGGGGCCGCCGACAGGGGGCG
>NZ_MSGP01000570.1 GCF_002078235.1 Streptomyces viridosporus | reverse complement strand
GGCGGGCGGTGCGGGCGCGGTCGACGGCTTTTCCCGGTTGTCGTGAGTCCCGTTCACCGTGAGTCCCGCTCGCCGTGGATTCCCGTTCGTCGTGGGTCCCGCTCGCCGCGGGGCCGGAGCGAGTCGGACTGTCGAACGGCCCTTATTTGACAGGTCGTTCCAGAAATCCTACGGTCCTCGGTGTGGCCAGGACCAAGGAATTCGATCCGGACGCCGCGCTGCAGTCGGCCCTCGAGCTGTTCTGGCGGCGCGGCTACGAGGCGACGTCGATGAGCGACCTCGTCGAGCACCTCGGCATCGGCCGGGCGAGCCTCTACGCGACCTTCGGCAGCAAGCACGAGCTGTACCTGAAGGCCATGGACCGGTACACCGGGACGCGCGACCCGCTTCTCCTCGCCGAGCTGTCCCAGCCGGGGCCCGCGCTGCCCGCGGTACGGGCGGTGGTGCGCCGCTTCACGGCGGAGGCCGCCTCCCCCGAAGGGCGGCTGAACGGCTGCTTCGTCACCAACGCGGCGGCCGAACTGGCCCCGCACGACCCCGCGGCGGCCCGCCGGGTCGAGAGCAGTTGGGGACACCTCGAGACCTTGCTGCACTCCGCGCTCCTGCGGGCCCGGGCCCAGGGCGAGCTGCCCGGGGACCGCGATCCGCGCGCGCTGGCCCGCATGCTGCTCGTCCTGCTGCAGGGCGTGCGGGTCGTCGGCAAGGCGTCGGACGACCCCGGCCGGGTGCGGGACGCGGCCGAGCAGGCGCTGGCCCTACTGGACTGACGCCCTCGCGAACGGAGGCACCGAGCCTCCTTTCGCAGGTCCGCATACTGGATCGATCGGTCCAATAAGAGGGGGGTATGGCGACCGTGAACGTCGCCCGCGTTCCCGGTGCACGGCAGCGGTGCGCCTTCGTCCTCCTCGGGGTGTCCGGGCCGCGCCCGTCCTCATGTCGGCGGCGCCGGCCGCCCTCGCCCGCACCGCCGCCCTTCCGAACCACCGCACCCGGCAGGCCGCCTCACCCATCCCACCAAGTGGCCCACCCCTCGAAGGAGTCACCGAGATGAACCGCTTCACGGGCAAGACCGTCCTCGTCACCGGTGCCGGCTCCGGCCTCGGCCGTGCGATCGCGCTCGCCTTCGCCGCCGAGGGCGCGTCCGTGGTCGTCGCGGGACGCACCGCGGCCGCCCTGGAGGAGACCACCGGCCTCATCGAGGCGGCCGGCGGCACGGCCGCCGCCGTCACCGCCGACGTCACCGACTCCGGTCGGCTCCGGGACCTCGTGCGCGCGTGCGTCGACCGCTTCGGCGGGCTGGACATCGCGGTCAACAACGCCGGGATACTCCGCGGGACGGCACCCGCCGGCGAGGTGAGCGAGGAGGACTGGGACGCGGTGCTGCGGACCAACGTCACCGGCGTCTGGCTGGCGATGAAGCACGAGATCGCGCACATGAAGGAGAACGGCGGCGGCGTCATCGTCAACATCTCCTCCAACCTGGGCGCGCACCTGCGGGTCCCGAACGTCGCCGCCTACATCACCTCGAAGGCGGCGGTCTCCGCGCTGACCCGCGCCGCCGCTCTCGACCACGTCCACCAGGGCATCCGCATCAACGCGGTCAGCCCGGGCGCCGCCGCCGCTCCCATGTCGCTGCGGCCCGGGGAGACCGAGGCCGACCGCGCCGAGCGGATGAAGACGGAGAACCCGCTCGGCCGGGTCGCGGAGGCCGAGGAGGTGGCGGCCGCGGTGCTCTACCTCGCCTCACCCGCGGCGGGCGCGGTGGTCGGCACCGATCTGGTCGTCGACGGCGGATCGTCCGCCTGACGATCCGCCCTCCCGCGCGCTGTGCCGGGGAACGCCCACCGTGCCCGGGCCCGGACGGCTCACGCCGGACCGATGACGCACCTCCGGCTCAGGTCACTGGGCGGGCGGTGCGGGCGCGGTCGACAGCATCTCCAGCTCGCCGCGCATGTTGTAGCGGGCCGTGGCCTCCCAGTGCTCCTGCCCGTACGGGGTGCGGAACAGGCGTCGTGCGGCGAGGAGTTCACGCAGCACGGTGGTGCGACCCTCGCGGAAGGCGTCGGCCGGCACGAAGTGGTACTCCTCGCGGACGGCGGCGGTGTAGGCGGCGTACACCGACGGCGGCGAGGCCAGGACCGCCAGGTCGGCGTCGCACAGCACCTGGCCGTCGCGGTCGTCGTCGGCCGGGTCGTGCGTGACGGTGAGCCGGACCAGCCGGGCCACCTCGGCCGCCTTCGCCCCCGGAACCCCGGCCTCGGGCAGCGCCCGCTCGGCCAGCCGGGCCGACCGCTCCTCGTTCTCGGAGCGGTCCGGCAGGTACACGGCGTCGTGGAACCAGGCGGCGAGCCGCACGACGTCCGGGGCGTCCGCGTACTCCGCCAGCGTGTCGACGTGGTCCAGGACCGCGGTGAGGTGGGTGAGCGTGTGGTAGCGCCGCTGCGGTTCCTGCCAGCGGGCGAGGAGGTCCTCGGCGTAGAGCACGGGGTCGGGACCGCCCCCGGGAGCCCGGGCCCCTTCCAGGGCACGGACGAAACGGGCACGCAAGGCGTCGGTATCGGCCATACGGCCATTGTTCCCGGTGCACACCCCGAGGGGTCACAGATCCAGTTCGGCCCGCACGGTCTTTCCGGGGCCACCGTCCTCGCGCGGCGCGACGCACATCCGGCTCACCAGGCAGGACACCAGCCAGAGACCGCGGCCCGTCTCCGCCCCGGGGTCCTGGGGGAGGCGGGGCCGGGCCGGGGGCAGACGGTCGTCCCGAGTGTCGGTGACCTCGACGCGGACGAGGTCGCGGGCGGCGGCCAGGGCCAGGTCCAGACGGAAGTCGCGGCCCGGGACGCGACCGTGGATCACCGCGTTGGCGGCGAGTTCGGCCACGACGAGCGTCACGGTCCCGTTCACCTCGGACGCGTACGGGAAGCCCCAGGCGTCCAGGCGGTGGGAAGCGAGCCGCCGGGCCAGGCGGGCGCCGCGCGGGGTGGAGGTGAAGCACATGGAGAACTCTTCGGCGTGGGCTGCGGGCCGGGTGGTGTGCTCGTTGGGGGGAGTTTCAGTCGCCATGGCAGTGAGCGTGCCGCTGTGTGCATACCGTGACCAGCACCGAAGTCCTTACACAGCGTTGCTGTAGGGGTGTCAAGAGTGCCTGTCGGTGAGGGAGAGGGGCAGCCATGGTGCAGGTGGCAGAACAAGCGGGGGCGGCGCGGAGCGAGGATCCTGCTGACGAGTTGCTGCGCTCTTTCGGCAGGCAGGTAAAGATCCTCCGGGAGCGGGCTGGGCTCACGCAGGCCGCACTCGCCCCACGGCTCGGGTACAGCGAGGCGCAGATCGCCGCGATCGAGCAGGGGCGCCGGATCCCACGGCCGGAGACCATCGACCACCTCGACAACCTGTTGGAGGGCGGTGGGCTGCTGCTCGCCATGAAGCGGGCCGTGGCGCTCACGCGGTACCCGGCCTTCTTCCGAGACGCGGCGCGGATCGAGGAGGAGGCCGTGGAGTTCCACGCGTACGCGGTGCTGGCCGTGCCCGGTCTGCTCCAGACAGAGGAGTACGCGCGGACCATGTTCACCGTGTGGCGGCCCCGGCGGCGCGAGGACGAGATCGAGCAGATGGTGACGGCGCGGATGGCACGCCACGGGATCTATGAGCGAAAGCCCGCGCCGACACTCAGCTTCGTCATCGAGGAATCCGTACTGGAGCGGCCGTTCGGCGGGACGGATGTCCTGCGCGGTCAGCTGGAGCACATGCTGCTGGTCGCCGAGAACCCTCATGTCGAGATCCAGGTCATGCCGACCCGGGTCGTCGATCACGCGGGGGCGGACGGGCCGTTCACCATGATGACCCCGGAAGGCGGGGAACAGGTCGCCTACGTGGAGAGTCAGGCCAACGGGCGCGTGATCACCAAACGGGAAAGCGTACGGGGGTTCGCCGTGCGGTATGGAATCCTGCGGGCACAGGCGCTGTCCCCAGCCGAATCCGTGCGCCACATCGAGAAGTTGCTGCAAGGAGACCTATGAACACCGAGCAGTCCCGGGCCCAGTCGCTTCACTGGTTCAAGTCCAGCTACAGCGGTGGCGCGGGCGGCGAGTGCGTCGAGGTCGCCGCCCTCCCTGCCTCCGTCCACGTCCGCGACTCCAAGGACACCGGTCGGGGCGCCCTCGCGGTGGCCCCCGCCGCCTGGTCCGCCTTCGTCGCGCACGCACGTCACGCTCACTGACCGGAAACCGACGTCAACACGGCGTGACGGTCGACTTGACCCGCTTCCGCCGACCTTGGCAGCGTCGGCAGCAGTGAACAGAACACGGTGCACAGGGCTGCACCAGGTCCTGGGGCCGCTCCTTCGGGGGCGGCCCGAGTGTTTCTGGGAGGGGTGGCCGCGAGCGGGGCGGCACGCACAAGCGGAAGGGCTGATTACGGGTAGTGCGGGTGATCTTCCGCTGGGTAGTGTGAACCGCCGGAGCGCGCACACCTGTCCGCACGCCGTCCTCGCGGGTTCCCCGATCGACCGCGACGCGCGGGCCGCCGACCCGAAGGAGACCGGAAGAAGTGAGCAGCCAGGTGCACCCGACGTTCGTCCTGGTCCACGGGGCCTTCGCGAACTCCTTCTCCTTCGCGCCGCTCCAGGCCGAACTCGGCCTCCTCGGGCACCGCTCGGTCGCCGTCGACCTGCCCGGCCACGGCTTCGGGGCGACCTACACCCGTGCCTACCAGGCGCCGCAGGATCCCGAGGGCCTCGCCACCGCGCCCGGCGCGATCAAGGGCGTCACGCTCGCCGACAACGCCGCGCACCTGATCGGGGTCCTGGAGCGGGCCAAGCGGAACGGCCCGGTGATCCTCGTCGCCCACAGTCGCGGCGGCGTCACGGCCACGGCTGCGGCCAACGCGCGGCCGGACCTGATCGACCGCATCGTCTACGTCGCGGCCTGGTGCCCGGTCGCGCTCGACGTCGGCGACTACTACGCCGAGCCGGAGATGGCCACGGTCGACGCCGCCTCCCTGGGCCTGGCGATGGCCGGGAACCCCGCCGAACTCGGTCTGCTCCGCGTCAACTTCCGCACCGCGGACCCGGACGCCCTGGCGGCGTTCAAGGCGGCCTTCCTCGCCGACGCCACCGACGAGGAGTTCCTGACCTTCCTGAACACCTTCCAGCCCGACGAGAACCTGGACGTCGGCACCTCCGCCGACCGGGCGCAGGCCGAGACCTGGGGCCGCGTCCCGAAGACCTTCGTCCGCCTGGCCGACGACGCGAGCATGCCGCCGGCCATGCAGGACCGGCTGATCCGCGAGGGCGACGAGCTGACGCCGGACAACCCGTACGACGTCCGCACGCTCCCGGGCAGCCACCTGAAGTGGCTGGTCGACCCGGCCCCGGCGGCCCGGCTCCTGGGGGAACTCGCCGCACTTCCGGCCCCGTCCGCCCGGCCGTGACCGCAGCCGCCAGGAAACGGTGCGGGAGCGCGTCCGGCCCGTTCCGGCGGCACGAGCGGTCCACGGCTCCGGGGCTCCTACGGGGCCACCCGCGCGACCCCTCCCGCCTCGAGGGCCACCCAGAGGGCGCCGTCGGGCCCCAGGGCGATGCCGTGGGGCTCGGAGGACGGTGACGGCAGGTCGTACTCGGTGATCTCGCCGTCCCCGGTGATGTGACCCACGCGGCCGGCTCCCCAGGCGGTGAACCAGCAGTCCCCGGTGGAGGCCGCGACGATGGCGTGCGGTCCGGCCGTGCGGTCGGGGAGCGGGAACTCCGTGATCCCGCCGTCCACCGAGATCCTGCCGATCTGTCCCGCCGCGATCTCGACGAACCACAGGGCCGTGCCGTCACTGGTGATGCCCACGGGCCCGGCCTTCGGGGTGGGCAGGGGATGGAGGGCGGTGTCGCCGTCGAGGGTGATGCGGCCGATCGCGTCGGCCTGGTTGAGGGTGAACCACAGGGCCCCGTCCGGACCCGTGGTGATGGCCGAGGGGAAGCCGCCGGTGACCGGAAGGGCGAACTCGGTGATCTCTCCCTCACCGGTGACGCGACCGATACGGTCGGTGTTCATCTCCGTGAACCACAGCGCGCCGTCCGGGCCCGCCGTGATGCCGAAGGGCCCGCTGTCGGGCGTCGGCAGGCGGAAGGAGTCCACTTCGCCGTCGGTGGTGATGCGGCCGATCGCGTTCGCCTGGTGGAGGGTGAACCACAGGGCACCGTCCGGCCCGGGGGTGATGACCGTGGGGCGGCAGGCGGGGGAGTCCAGGGGGTACTCCCTGAACTCGCCGTCGAGGGTGAGACGCGCGATGCGGCCACTGCCCACGAGGGTGAGCCACAGGGCACCGTCGGGGCCGGCCGTGATGCCGTAGGGCCCGGCCTCCTCGTCCGCCACGCGGATCTCCCTGACGGACGGGGCAGGGGAAGGGGGCACAACAACTCCTCGCCACCCCGTCGGGAACGGGGAGTTCGGTCTCGTACCTGTCACCGTCGCACCCTGCCCGGGAGAGGAGAGGTGGCACAACTGCTTTCCTCCTCCGGACGCGCGCCGGGGCCCCGCACTAGCGTGGCCCGCATGACGACTCCTGCTGATGTGCGGAACGTACGAGACCCCGAACTCCCCGGGCGGCTGCTGGCCGTCGAGCGGGACGCGCTGATCCCGCTGCTGCGGGGCAGGGCGGAGGAGGACTTCGCGCGACCGGTGGTGGCCTGTCCGGGCTGGACGGTGCGGGACGTGCTGGCGCACTGCTCGGCCGCGCTCACCCGGGTGGTGGAGCGCCGGTTCGAGAAGGGCGTGTTCTCGCCCGAGTCCAACGACCGGGACATCGCCGAGCGGGCCGACTGGACGAACGCCCGGGTCCTCGACGAGCTGGAGCGCGGGATGACCGGGGCCGGGCCGGTGATCGCGAAGGCGGGCGGGCCGCTGGACGCCGTCGCGCTGGGCGAGTGGGTGCACGCCGGGGACGTGCGCGAGGCGTTCGGGGAGCCGGGCGCGTACGCGGGCGCCGGGCTGCCGTACGCGCTCGCCCTGCTGGCCCAGGTCACGTCCGCCCGGGGACACCTGCCGCTGCACGCCGACCTCGACGACGCCGACGAGCCGCTGCGACTGGGCGACGCCTCGGGGGAGCGGCCCCCGGCGCGCTACATCGGGGACGGGCCGACCCTCGTGCGGCTGTACGCGGGGCGGCCGGTGGGCGGGACGCCGTACGAGCTGGCCGGGGCGGAGGCGGCGGAACTGAACATCTTCGGGGACTGAAGCGGTCGTCCCGCGCGGCCGCGGGCACCTCGCGCGGCCATGGGGCAGCGGATCCCCGGCACGCGGGCGTAGGCTTGGATTGGACTAGACCTGTAGCCGCCGTCCGATGCCGGTGACCGCCGGCGCACGCCGATGAATGGGGCCCCATGAGCAAGCAGCGCGCAGTCCTGGAGGTGATCGCCCTCGACGTCGAGGACGCGGTCGCCGCCCAGGCGGGAGGTGCGGACCGCCTCGAGCTGGTCACCGACATGGCGGCCGACGGGCTCACCCCGTCGGCCGGGACCGTCGCCGGGATCCGCGGGGCCGTCGACCTCTCGCTGCGGGTGATGCTGCGGCTGTCGGACGGGTTCGCGGCGGGCGACGTCGACCGGCTGGTGGGCGCCGCGTGCGCGATGCGCGAGGCCGGGGCCGAGGAGTTCGTGCTCGGGTTCCTCACCGCGGACGGCGGGGTGGACCTCGGCGCGGTCGAACGGGTCGTCGGCGCACTGGACGGCTGCCGGTGGACCTTCCACCGCGCGATCGACCGCGCCGCCGACCGGGACGCCCTGCGCAAACAGCTCGACGGCCTGCCCGGCCTCGACACCTACCTCACGGCGGGCTCCCCGGCCGACGTCGACGACGGGCTGCCGACGCTGCTCGCCGAGGCGGGCCGGCGCGGGGAGCCGGGGTACGAGCAGCAGCTGCTGGTCGGCGGCGGCCTGCGCCTGGAGCACGTGCCCGCACTGCTGGAGGCCGGCATCGACGGCTTCCACATCGGCGGGGCGGCCCGGCCGGACGGCTGGGACGGGCCCGTCTCGGCGGAGGCCGTCGCCCAGTGGCGCCGGGCGGTGGACGGCGTCGGGACCGGGGACTGACCGCCGGCGGGACGGGCCCGGTCGCCGGCCGCGACCGGTGACCGGGTACGAGCGACCGAGCGACCGGTGACCGGGTGCGGAGGCCCGCCGGTGTCCGGCGGCGGGGCGGGCCGGGTCAGCCCAACTGCTCCGGCAGCGGGGCCGTGTGCGTCACGATCAGGCCGGAGACCGCCCGGGTCAGGGCCACGTACAGGCGGCGCAGGCCGGTGCGTTCGTCGGGCTCGCCGTCGACCACGGCCCGGGGCTCGTCCAGGACCACGTAGTCGTACTCCAGGCCCTTCGCCAGCGACGCCGGGACCAGGGTCAGCCGGGTGTCGTGCGTCGTCTCCTCGCCGGGGCCGACCGAGGTGATCCCGGCCGCCGCCAGTTCCCCGGCCAGCTCCGGGATCCGGGCGTCCGCGGCGATCAGACCGACCGAGCCCTCGTGACGCAGCAGTTCGCGGCAGGCGGCCACCGCGTCGCCGGCCCCCTCGACCCGGCGGACCTCGAAGAAGCCCGGGTTCTCCCGGATCGACGCCACCGGGGCCAGCCCCGGCGCGATGTGCGGGAGCAGCCGGGAGGCGTACGCGATGACGTCCGTCGGGACGCGGAAACCGGCCGTCAGCTCCTCGACCACCGCGTCCCGCTTGCCCAGGTGCGCCAGCGCCTCCTCCCAGCTCCGCGTCGCCCACGGCGTCGTGCCCTGCGCCAGGTCGCCGAGGACGGTCGCCGAACCGGTGGTGCAGCGCCGGCCCACCGCCCGGTACTGCATGGGGGACAGGTCCTGCGCCTCGTCGAGCACCACGTGCCCGAGCGAGTGCGTGCGCCGGATCAGATCGGCCGCCTCGTCGATCAGCACCGCGTCCGCGGGCGAGAACTTCGCCGACTTCACCGACCGGGCCGGCTTCGCCCACAGGATCGCCTTCCGCTCCTCCTCGTCGAGCAGCCCTTCCGCGTGCTCGGCCAGGAACTCCGCGTCGCCCAGCAGCCGCAGCACCAGCTTCGCCGGGTCGACGGCCGGCCAGATCGCCTTCACCGCCGCCTTCACCGCGCTGTTGCGCGCCACCGCGTCCTGCACCCGGTCGTCCGGTGCCTCCCCGGCCCGCTCCATCTGCACCAGCACCGTGTGCGCGATGCGTTGCGGCAGCGCCTCGCGGGCGGCGCCGTAGCGGATGTCGCGCTCCAGCAACTGCCGGACGATGTCCTCCAGTTCGTACGCCGGGACCCGCCAGCGGCGTGCGCCGCGCACCACCACGACCGGCTCGGTGGGCAGCGTGACGTGGGAGTAGAGGGCCCTCCGCAGCACCTCGGCCATCCGGGCGTCGCCCTTGACGACCGCGGCCGCCGCGTCGTCCGTCCCGCGCACCTCCACGTGCGCCACCAGGTCGTCCACGGTGGCCTGCGCGACCGTCAGCTCGCCCAGCGCGGGCAGCACCTGCTCGATGTAGTGCAGGAAGGACCGGTTCGGCCCGACGACCAGCGTGCCGGTGCGGGCCAGCCGCTCGCGGTGGGCGTACAGCAGGTAGGCCACCCGGTGCAGACCGACGGCGGTCTTCCCGGTCCCGGGCCCTCCCTGCACGCACACGCTGCCCGCCAGCCCGGCCCGTACGATCTCGTCCTGCTCCGGCTGGATCGTGGCGACGATGTCCCGCATCGGGCCGACGCGCGGACGTTCGATCTCCTGCTGGAGCAGCTTGCCGGCGGTGTCCGCCGCGGACGGGTCCGAGAGGTGCTCGTCCTCGTACGCGGTGAGGGCTCCGCCGGTGTAGCCGAAGCGGCGGCGCAGCGCGACGTCCAGGGGGTCCTTCCTGGACGCCCGGTAGAACGGCTGCGAGACCGGCGCGCGCCAGTCGATCACCATCGGGTCGCCGTCCGCGTCGTGCACGTGCCGCCGCCCGATGTAGAAGTTCTCCCCCTCCGCGCCCTCCGCCCGCTCGGCGCCGGGGGCGTGCAGGTAGTCGAGCCGGCCGAAGAACAGCGGGGTGTCGCTGAGGTCGGCCAGCGCCTTGACGCGCTCCTCGATCTGGCGCTCGAGCACGGCCGCGTTGACCCAGTTCGCGGTGACGTCGCTGATGTCGAGGGACTCGACGTCCTCGCGCATCGCGCGCAGGGCGGCGCGGGACGCGGCGAGATGGGCGCGCTCGCGGGAGAGGGGGTCGTGGTCGGCCCCGGGCTCGACGGGTTCGACGGGTTGGTCTGCGGACGTGGGCGCGGACACAGGGGTGCCTCCGGGAACCTGCTGGGGTGGCTGCGGGATACCGGCCGGTTTCCGTCCGGGCGGCGGCGCTCCGCGCATGACGCGCATGACGCGCATGGACGGAGGCGGGCAAGGGCGGAGATTCTAGGGCGCTCGGCCGGTGCGGTCCAAACGGTTTCCGCGCCCGCCGCGCCCGCCG
>NZ_MSGP01000057.1:292-18100 GCF_002078235.1 Streptomyces viridosporus | reverse complement strand
CTCGCTGCTCACCGGTGAGCACCAGAGCGGCACCGGCGCGGCGCGCTCCTCCGCGCTGGTGCGGCTGCTGCTGGGCAGTCCGCCCGAGGAGGTGGCCCCGTTGCTCGGCGGGGAGCGGTGGCGGGTGGTGCACGCCCGGCCGGACGCCCGGGCACCGGACTCCCTGGCCGCCTCCGCGCTGGGCGCCGCGCTCGGATCGGCGCTGGTGGATCCGGCCGGCGAGACCGTTCGCGTCCTGGTGCCCGCGGACCGGGCCCTCCAGGCGCTGCCCGGCTGGACCCTGGGCGTCAGCGCGGCCGTCGCCCCGCCCGACTGGCCGGCCGCCGACACCCAGGCGGCCCGCGCCCTGGCCCGGGCCCGCGCCACCCGTGCCCCGCTGGTCCGGCACGGCGCCCGCGCCGCCCTCGCCGACCTCGTCGCCCCGCACGACGCGGACGCGCACGCCCGCGCGCTCCTCGCGCCGCTGGCGGCCGCCCCCGCGCTCACGGAGACACTGCGCACCTGGCTCTCCCTGCACGGCAGTTGGGACCGCACCGCGGTGGCCCTGTCCGTGCACCGCAACACCGTGCGGCAGCGGATCGCGCGGTGCGCGGCCCTGCTGGAGACCGACCTGGACGATCCGGACGCACGGATGGAGCTGTGGTTCGCGCTGCGGCGGACCTGAGCGGTCGAGGACGCTCCGAGCGCTCCGATCCACCCGTGTTCCGAGTACCCGTGCTCCGCGTACCCGTACGCAGTCGTCCGAGTACGTGACGCACATCCCAGCGCGCGATACGCCGGGGACGGCCACAGGCCGCTGCACCACAATGGGGGGCATGCCGATACCCGGGACACCCAGCCGCGCCGAACTCCTCGCCCACCTCGTCGCCACCCGCATCGCGGGCGACGTCGCCACGCCGCGCGAGAACAACCTCTCCCACTACCGCAAGCTGGCGAACGGCGACCGCCACTACTGGCTGGGCCTGGAACTCGGCGACCGCTGGAGCGACGAGCAGGACGTGCTCGCGGTGATGGCGGAGCGGGTCGGCGTCAACGACGATCCCGAGCACCGGTACGGCCAGGACACCATCGACCCGGAGCTGACCGTCTCCGGGCTGGAGCGCATGGCGGGGCGGCTGCGCAAGGCGGCGGAAGGGCGGCAGCGGGTGCTGTTCGCCACCGGCCACCCCGGCGGCCTGCTCGACGTGCACCGCGCCACGGCCGCCGCGCTGCGGGCCGCCGGCTGCGAGATCGTCGTCATCCCGGACGGGCTGACCACGGACGAGGGCTATGTGATGCAGTTCGCGGACGTGGCGGTGCTGGAACACGGCGCCACCCTGTGGCACACGCACTCCGGTGAGCCGATGAGGGCCATCCTCACCGCCCTGGAGCGCGGGGGCCGCCCGCTGCCCGAGCTGGTCGTCGCCGACCACGGCTGGGCGGGGGCCGCGGGGCAGTTCGGCGTCGACTCCGTCGGCTACGCCGACTGCAACGACCCGGCCCTGTTCCTCGCCGAGGCGGAGGGCACCGTCCAGGTGACGGTCCCCCTCGACGACCACGTGGTCAGCCCTCGCCACTACGACCCGATGACGGCGTACCTGCTGGCGGAGGCGGGGCTCTCGCAGTAGGCGCTAGCCCCGCGGGACGCGGACCACGCCCTCCTGGATGACCGAGACCGCGAGGCGGCCGTCCTGGGTGTAGATGCGGGCCTGGCCGAGGCCCCGGCCGCCGTGGGCCGACGGGGACTGCTGGTCGTAGAGCAGCCACTCGTCGGCCCGGAACGGGCGGTGGAACCACATGGCGTGGTCCAGGGAGGCGCCCACGACGTCGCCGACGGCCCAGCCGCCGCGCCCGTGGGCGAGGAGGACCGAGTCCAGGAGCGTCATGTCGGAGACGTACGTGGCGAGCACGACGTGCAGCAGGGGGTCGTCGACGTCGCTGTCCAGCTTGCCGTTGGTGCGGAACCACACCTGGGAGTGGGGTTCGCGCGGCTCGCCGAAGCGGCCGTAGGGCGGCTCGTCGACGTAGCGCAGGTCGACCGCGGCGCGGGCCTCCAGGAAGCGGTCCACGACCTCGGGGGCGAGGTGGGAGTAGCCGCGCAGCCGCTCCTCGGAGGTGGGCAGGGCGGCGGGGTCCGGTGCGGGCGGCATCGGCTCCTGGTGGTCCAGGCCCTCCTCGTGCGTCTGGAAGGACGCCGAGAGGTGGAAGATCGGCTTGCCGTGCTGGACCGCGACCACCCGGCGGGTGGTGAAGGAGCGGCCGTCGCGGATCCGGTCGACGGTGTAGACGATGGGCGCGCCGGGGTCGCCGGGGCGCAGGAAGTACGCGTGCAGGGAGTGGGCGGGCCGGTCCTCGGGGACGGTCCGCCCGGCGGCGACCAGCGCCTGCGCCGCGACCTGCCCGCCGAAGACGCGGGGGACGACGGCGGAGCGGGACCGGCCGCGGAAGATGTTCTCCTCGATCTGCTCGAGGTCGAGCAGATCGAGGAGATCCCGTAGTGCCTGACTCATGGGGTCAGTTGTATACGCCAGGGATTTCGCGGACCTTACAGGCCCATGTCCTTGGCGATGATCGACTTCATGATCTCGCTGGTGCCGCCGTAGATGCGGTTGACGCGGTTGTCCGCGTACAGGCGGGCGATCGGGTACTCGTTCATGTAGCCGTAGCCGCCGTGCAGCTGGAGGCAGCGGTCGATGACGCGGTGCGCGACCTCGGTGCAGAACAGCTTGGCGCTGGCGGCCTCGGCGGGGGTGAGTTCGCCCGCGTCCAGGGCCTCCGTCGCGCGGTCGGCGACGGCCTCGGCCGCGTCCACCTCGGCCTGGCAGGCGGCCAGTTCGAACTTGGTGTTCTGGAAGTGGGCGACCGGCTTGCCGAAGACGGTGCGCTCCTGCACGTACTGCTTGGCGAACCGGACGGCGGCCTTGGCCTGCGCGTAGGCGCCGAAGGCGATGCCCCAGCGCTCGGAGGCCAGGTTGTGGCCGAGGTAGGAGAAGCCCTTGTTCTCCTCGCCGAGCAGGTCCTCGACGGGGACCTTGACGTCGACGAACGCCAGCTCGGCGGTGTCGGAGGTCCGCAGGCCCAGCTTGTCGAGCTTGCGGCCGACGGAGTAGCCCTCGGACTTGGTGTCGACGGCGAACAGGGAGATGCCGTGCCGGCGGTCCTCCGCGGTCGGGGCGGCGGTGCGGGCGCAGACGATCACCTTGTCGGCGTGGACGCCGCCGGTGATGAAGGTCTTGGCGCCGTTGAGGACGTAGTGCGTGCCGTCCTCGCTCAGCTTGGCCGTGGTCTTCATGCCCGCGAGGTCGGAGCCGGTGCCCGGCTCGGTCATCGCGATGGCCCACATCTCCTCGCCGGTGACGAACTTCGGCAGGTAGCGCTTCTTCTGCTCGTCGGTGGCGAGCATCTTGATGTAGGGCAGGGCGAGCAGCACGTGCACGCCGGAGCCGCCGAACTGGACGCCCGCGCGAGCGGTCTCCTCGTAGAGGACGGCCTCGAACTTGTGGGTGTCCAGGCCCGCGCCGCCGAACTCCTCGGGCACGCTGATCCCGAAGATGCCCAGCTCACCGAGCTTGTAGTAGAAGTCGCGGGGCGCCTGTCCCGCCGCGAACCACTCGTCGTAGACGGGGACGACCTCGGCCTCGATGAAGGCGCGGATGGTCTCCCGGAACGCCTCGTGATCCTCATTGAAAATCGTACGGCGCACTCCGCCACCTCCGCTTGCCTCGGGCATGTCTAAGCGCTTGCTCAGACCCAAAGATACCGGCGAGTACGGACAGGAGTCCAGAGAGGGGGTGCCGTAACGCTCGTCACGCTCCGGGAGTCACTCCGGGGCCGCCGCCCCGAACGCTCCGGAAGTCACTCCGGAGCCGCCGCCGCGAACGCCCCCCGCGCCATCCGGTGCAGCAGTCCGGCCGTCGCCTCGCGCCCGGGGAGGGATCCCGGGCGGGCCAGGTGCGGGGTGGAGTTGAGCAGGCCGAACACCGAGTGGACCGCCGAACGGGCGGCCGGTTCGGCCAGCTCCGGGTACACCTCGCGGACCACCCCCACCCACAGCTCGACGTACTGCCGCTGCAACTGGCGGACCAGCTTCCGGTCGGCGTCCCGGAGGCGGTCCAGCTCCCGGTCGTGCAGGGTGATGAGGGGGCGGTCGTCGAGCGCGAAGTCGATGTGCCCCTCGATCAGCGAGTCGAGGACCGCCCCGGGGGCCACGCCCCCGGCCTCCTCCAGGCGCCGTTTCGCACCGGTCAGCAGCGACTCGCTGATCCCGACCAGCAGCTCCGCGAGCATCGCGTCCTTGCCCGCGAAGTGCCGGTAGAGCCCGGGTCCGCTGATGCCGACCGCGGCGCCTATCTCGTCGACCCCGACGCCGTGGAAGCCCCGCTCGGCGAACAGCCGGGCGGCCTCCTTGAGGATCTGCTCGCGGCGGGTGGGGGCGTCGGTTCTGGTGGCCATGGGAACGATTCTAGACAGCGCGGTTAGCGGTCGTTAACCTGAAGGAACATGCGTTAACGCTCATTAACAAGGTGAGGGGACCCGCAGGATGCAACAGGCACCGGAGCTTCACAGCGCGGCCGATCCCGCGTCGGAGGCCTTTCGGGCCAACGAGGAGGCGCACCGCGCGCTCGTCGAGGAGCTGCGCGGCAAGCTGGCCGCGGCCCGCCTCGGCGGCGGCGAGAAGGCGCGGGCGCGGCACACCGCGCGCGGGAAGCTGCTCCCGCGCGACCGGGTGGACACCCTCCTCGACCCCGGCTCGCCCTTCCTGGAGCTGGCCCCGCTGGCGGCCGACGGGATGTACGACGGCCAGGCCCCGGCGGCCGGCGTGATCGCCGGGATCGGCCGGATCAGCGGCCGGGAGTGCGTGGTCGTCGCCAACGACGCCACCGTCAAGGGCGGCACGTACTACCCGATGACGGTGAAGAAGCACCTGCGCGCCCAGGAGGTGGCCCTCGACAACCGGCTCCCCTGCGTCTACCTGGTGGACTCCGGGGGCGCCTTCCTGCCGATGCAGGACGAGGTGTTCCCGGACCGGGACCACTTCGGGCGGATCTTCTACAACCAGGCCCGGATGTCCGGCGCCGGCATCCCGCAGATCGCGGCGGTCCTCGGCTCCTGCACGGCCGGCGGGGCGTACGTCCCGGCGATGAGCGACGAGGCGGTGATCGTCCGGGGCCAGGGCACGATCTTCCTCGGCGGCCCGCCCCTGGTGAAGGCGGCCACCGGTGAGGTGGTCACGGCGGAGGAGCTGGGCGGCGGCGAGGTGCACTCACGGGTGTCCGGCGTCACCGACCACCTCGCGGAGGACGACGCGCACGCGCTGCGGATCGTGCGGACCGTCGTCTCCACGCTCCCCGCCCGCGGCTCCCTGCCCTGGCAGGTCGAGCCGGCCGTCGAGCCGAAGGTCGACCCCGCTGGGCTGTACGGGGCGGTGCCGGTCGACTCCCGCACCCCCTACGACGTGCGGGAGGTCATCGCGCGGATCACCGACGGGTCCCGGTTCGCGGAGTTCAAGGCGGAGTTCGGGCAGACCCTGGTCACCGGCTTCGCCCGGATCCACGGCCACCCGGTGGGGATCGTCGCCAACAACGGCATCCTGTTCTCGGAGTCCGCCCAGAAGGGCGCCCACTTCATCGAACTGTGCGACCAGCGCGGGATCCCGCTGCTGTTCCTGCAGAACATCTCCGGCTTCATGGTCGGCCGGGACTACGAGGCGGGCGGCATCGCCAAGCACGGCGCCAAGATGGTCACGGCGGTGGCCTGCACCCGCGTGCCGAAGCTGACGGTCGTGGTCGGCGGCTCCTACGGCGCGGGCAACTACTCCATGTGCGGCAGGGCCTACTCCCCCCGCTTCCTGTGGATGTGGCCCAACGCCAAGATTTCGGTGATGGGCGGCGAGCAGGCCGCCTCCGTCCTCGCGACGGTCAAGCGGGACCAGTTGGAGGCGCGCGGCGAGCAGTGGCCGGCCGAGGACGAGGACGCCTTCAAGGCCCCGATCCGTGCCCAGTACGAGCGTCAGGGGAACGCCTACTACGCGACGGCCCGCCTCTGGGACGACGGCGTGATCGACCCGATGGAGACCCGGCAGGTCCTGGGCCTGGCCCTGACCGCGTGCGCCAACGCGCCCCTGGGTGACCCCCAGTTCGGCGTCTTCCGGATGTGAGGGGACCCCTGACGATGACAGAGCAGATGTTCGAGACGGTGTTGGTGGCCAACCGGGGCGAGATCGCGGTCCGCGTCATCCGCACGCTGCGGTCGATGGGCGTGCGCTCGGTGGCGGTGTACTCCGACGCGGACGCCGACGCCCGGCACGTCCGGGAGGCCGACACGGCGGTGCGGATCGGACCGGCACCGGCCGCGGAGAGCTACCTGTCGGTGGAGCGGCTGCTCGAGGCCGCCGCCCGCACCGGCGCCCAGGCGGTCCACCCCGGGTACGGCTTCCTCGCCGAGAACGCCGGCTTCGCGCGGGCGTGCGCGGAGGCGGGGCTGGTGTTCATCGGGCCCCCGGCGGACGCGATCGCCCTGATGGGCGACAAGATCCGCGCCAAGGAGACGGTGCGGGCGGCCGGTGTCCCGGTCGTCCCCGGCTCCAGCGGCAGCGGGCTGTCGGACGCGCAGCTCGCCGACGCGGCCCGCGGGATCGGCATGCCGGTGCTGCTGAAGCCGTCCGCGGGCGGCGGCGGCAAGGGCATGCGCCTGGTGCGGGACGCCTCGGCGCTGGCCGACGAGATCGCCGCCGCCCGCCGCGAGGCCCGCGCCTCCTTCGGCGACGACACGCTGCTGGTCGAGCGGTGGATCGACCGCCCCCGGCACATCGAGATCCAGGTGCTGGCCGACGGCCACGGGGGCGTCGTCCACCTGGGCGAGCGCGAGTGCTCCCTCCAGCGGCGCCACCAGAAGATCATCGAGGAGGCGCCCAGTGTGCTCCTCGACGAGGAGACCCGGGCCGCGATGGGCGAGGCGGCGGTCCAGGCGGCCCGCTCCTGCGGCTACCGGGGCGCGGGCACGGTGGAGTTCATCGTCCCCGGCGGCGACCCGTCCTCGTACTACTTCATGGAGATGAACACCCGCCTCCAGGTGGAGCACCCGGTCACCGAGCTGATCACGGGCCTCGACCTGGTGGAGTGGCAGTTGCGGGTGGCGGCGGGCGAGCCGCTGCCCTTCGGCCAGGACGACGTCCGGCTCACCGGCCACGCGGTGGAGGCCCGCATCTGCGCCGAGGACCCCACCCGCGGCTTCCTCCCCTCCGGCGGCACGGTGCTGAAGCTGCGCGAACCGCGGGGCGAGGGCGTCCGTACCGACTCCGGCCTCACCGAGGGCACGGAGGTCGGCAGCCTCTACGACCCGATGCTGTCCAAGGTGATCGCGTACGGCCCCGACCGCGCGAGCGCGCTGCGCAGGCTCCGGGCGGCCCTGGCGGAGACGGTCACGCTGGGCGTGCCGACCAACGCCGGGTTCCTGCGGCGGCTGCTGGCGCACCCGGCGGTGGTCTCCGGCGACCTGGACACCGGGCTGGTGGAGCGGGAGGCGGAGGGCCTGGTCCCGACCGACGTGCCCGAGGAGGTGTACGAGGCGGCGGCGGCCGTGCGCCTGGAGGCGCTGCGCCCGCGCGGTGACGGCTGGACCGACCCGTTCTCGGTGCCGGACGGCTGGCGCATGGGCGGCACCGCGCGACCGGCCGCCTTCCACCTGCGGGTCACCGACCCGGTGGAGCACACCCCGCGCGGCTCCCACACCGTTACCGAGGACGAGGTGTCGGTGACGCTGGACGGCGTCCGGCACACCTTCCACCGGGCCGCCGACTGGCTCGGCCGGGACGGCGACGCCTGGCACGTGCGCGACCACGACCCGGTCGCCGCGTCCCTCACCCGCGCCGGCCGGGCGGGCGCCGACTCGCTGACCGCGCCGATGCCGGGCACGGTAACGGTGGTGAAGGTCGCCGTCGGCGACGAGGTGGCCGCGGGCCAGAGCCTGCTGGTGGTGGAGGCGATGAAGATGGAGCACGTCATCTCCGCCCCGCACGCCGGCACGGTCACCGAACTGGACGTGGCGCCGGGCACCACGGTCGCCATGGACCAGGTGCTGGCGGTCATCGCCCCCGTGGAGGACGTGGAGGAGGAGACGGCATGAGCATCCCGGACGCCCCGGACCTGGGCCTGCCCATGGCCGTACCGGCCGAGGGCCTGCCCGCGCGGGTACGCATCCACGAGGTCGGCGCGCGCGACGGCCTGCAGAACGAGAAGGCGACCGTCCCGACGGCCGTCAAGGCGGAGTTCGTCCGCCGCCTGGCCGGCACCGGCCTGACCACCATCGAGGCGACGAGCTTCGTCCACCCCCGGTGGGTGCCCCAGCTGGCGGACGCCGAGGAGCTGTACCCGGCGGTGTCCGACCTGCCGGTGTCACTGCCGGTCCTGGTGCCGAACGAGCGCGGCCTGGACCGCGCGCTGGCGCTGGGTGCCCGGCGGGTGGCGGTGTTCGCCAGTGCCACGGAGTCCTTCGCCAAGGCCAACCTCAACCGCACGGTGGACGAGGCGCTGGCGATGTTCGAGCCGGTGGTGGCCCGGGCGAAGGCGGAGGACGTCCACGTCCGCGGCTACCTCTCGATGTGCTTCGGGGACCCGTGGGAGGGCGCGGTCCCGGTCGCCCGGGTGGTGGAGGTCTGCAAGGCCCTGCTGGACATGGGCTGCGACGAACTGAGCCTGGGCGACACCATCGGGGTGGCGACGCCGGGCCACGTGACGGCGCTCCTCTCCGCGCTGACCGGGGCGGGCGTACCCGTGTCCGCGCTGGGCGTGCACTTCCACGACACCTACGGCCAGGCCCTGTCCAACACGCTGGCCGCGCTCCAGCAGGGCGTCACCACGGTCGACGCCTCCGCCGGCGGACTGGGCGGCTGCCCGTACGCGAAGTCCGCCACCGGCAACCTCGCCACCGAAGACCTCGTGTGGATGCTGCGCGGACTCGGCATCGACACCGGGGTCGACCTCGGTCGTCTCGTCGCCACCAGCGTCTGGATGGCCGCCCACCTGGGCCGACCCAGCCCGTCCCGCACCGTACGAGCCCTCTCCCACCAGGAGCAGTGAACGCCATGGACCACAAGCTCTCCCCCGAACTGGAAGAACTCCGCCGGACGGTCGAGGAGTTCGCACACGACGTCGTGGCGCCGAAGATCGGTGACTTCTACGAGCGGCACGAGTTCCCGTACGAGATCGTCCGGGAGATGGGCCGCATGGGGCTGTTCGGTCTGCCGTTCCCGGAGGAGTACGGCGGCATGGGCGGCGACTACTTCGCGCTGGGCGTGGCCCTGGAGGAACTGGCCCGGGTGGACTCGTCGGTGGCCATCACCCTGGAGGCCGGGGTCTCCCTGGGCGCGATGCCGCTGCACCTGTTCGGCACCGAGGAGCAGAAGCGTGCGTGGCTGCCCCGCCTGTGCTCGGGCGAGGTCCTGGGCGCGTTCGGGCTGACGGAGCCGGACGGCGGCAGCGACGCGGGGGCGACCCGTACGACGGCCCGTCTGGACGAGGCGACGAACGAGTGGGTGATCAACGGCACCAAGTGCTTCATCACCAACTCGGGCACGGACATCACGGGCCTGGTCACGGTCACCGCGGTCACCGGGCGCAAGCCCGACGGCAAGCCGCTGATCTCGGCGATCATCGTCCCGTCGGGCACGCCGGGCTTCACGGTGGCGGCCCCGTACTCGAAGGTCGGCTGGAACGCCTCGGACACGCGGGAGCTGTCCTTCCAGGACGTCCGCGTCCCCGCGTCGAACCTGCTGGGCGAGGAGGGCCGGGGCTACGCGCAGTTCCTGCGCATCCTGGACGAGGGCCGCATCGCCATCGCGGCGCTGGCGACGGGCCTGGCGCAGGGCTGTGTGGACGAGTCGGTGAAGTACGCCAAGGAACGCCACGCGTTCGGCCGCCCGATCGGCGCCAACCAGGCCATCCAGTTCAAGATCGCGGACATGGAGATGAAGGCCCACACCGCCCGCCTCGCCTGGCGCGACGCGGCGAGCCGCCTGGTGGCCGGGGAGCCCTTCAAGAAGGAGGCGGCGCTGGCCAAGCTGTACTCCTCCACGGTCGCCGTGGACAACGCCCGCGACGCGACCCAGATCCACGGCGGCTACGGCTTCATGAACGAGTACCCGGTGGCCCGGATGTGGCGCGACTCCAAGATCCTGGAGATCGGCGAGGGCACCAGCGAGGTCCAGCGGATGCTGATCGCCCGGGAGTTGGGGCTGGCGGGCTGAGCCGTCCGTGACCGGTCCGCGCCCGGCCGGGCGCGGACCGGTCACTGCGTCGCGGGCCGGGGGTTCCGTCACCGGGCGGGTCCCCCGGTCGGCCTGCTCCCGCGTGACGGGGATCACGACGCGGGCGCGCATTCCGACGGTCCGTGAGGGGATGCATACGGGGCACCCCCTGGACAGATCATGAGGTTAGGCTAACCTAAGCCTGTTTACAGCCACAGGGCCGTGAGCGCGCACCCGTCGGCTCCGTACGCACGAAAGCAGACCCCGCCATGTCGAACGCCAGAACCGCCCGCCTCTCCCGTCGCGGACTGCTCGCCGCCGGTGGCGCCCTCGGACTCGGCGCCGTGCTCGCCGCCTGCGGGAACGACGACGCGAAGAGCGGCGGCTCGGACGCGACGGGGGCCGCCGGGTCCGGCCCCTGGTCCTTCAAGGACGACCGCGGCACCACCGTGAAGCTCGACGAGGTCCCCGCGAACATCGTCGCGTTCACCGGTGTCGCCGCCGCCCTGTACGACTACGGCATCGAGGTCAAGGGCGTCTTCGGCCCGACCGAGACCAAGGACGGCAAGGCCGACGTCCAGGCCGGGGACATGGACATCAGCAAGGTGACCATCCTCGGCAACGTCTGGGACCAGTTCAACGTCGAGAAGTACGCGACCCTCGCGCCCGACGTCCTCATCTCCACCATGTTCGACGACGCCGGCACCCTCTGGTACGTCCCCGAGGCCTCGAAGGACAAGATCGCCAAGCTCGCCCCGAGCGTCGGCATCTCCGTCTACGACCGCCAGTTGACCACCTCGCTGCAGCGCATGTGGGAGCTCGCCGAGTCGCTCGGCGGCGACATGAAGGCGGCGAAGGCCGCCGACGCCAAGAAGCGCTTCGAGGAGGCCTCGGAGCGGCTGCGCAAGGCCGTCAAGGCCAACCCCGGCATCAAGGTGATGGCCGGTTCCGCGAGCCAGGAGATCTTCTACGTCTCCGGCACCGACCTCTCCGTCGACCTGGAGTACTTCAAGGCCCTCGGCGTGGACTTCGTCGAGCCGCCGGCGAAGGCCAAGGCCGAGGGCGGCGGCTGGTTCGAGAGCCTCAGCTGGGAGAACGTCGACAAGTACCCGGCCGACATCATCATGATGGACGACCGCACCTCGGCCCTCCAGCCCGCCGACATCACCGAGGCGACCTGGAAGAAGCTGCCCGCGGTCAAGGCCGGCCAGGTCATCCCGCGCTCCGCCGAGCCGATCCTGTCCTACGACAAGTGCGTCCCGCTGGTCGAGAACCTCGCCGAGGCCATCGAGAAGGCCAAGAAGGTCAGCTGACCGTTCCCCGCACCCTCCCCCGGGAGCCGTACGTGACCGCCGTGGCCGCCCCGTTCCGTTCCTCCGCCCTCCGGGCCGTACGGACGAGGCGGCTCGGCCCGTCCCCGGCCCGGGTCGCCCCCACCGGCCCCGGGCCACGGGACTTCCGCCCCGAGGGACACGACCAACCCCTGCCGCCGCGTCCGGGCCGGAGCGAGCCGGCCGTACCGCTCGGGCGCGACGCCCACCGGTGGCGGGGCCGGCGGCACCTCCCGGACGGCGACCGGGTGCCGCTCCCCGGGCCCGCTCGCGCCGACGACCGGGCGATCCGCTTCCGGGCCGCCCGAGGACACCGGCCCGGTCCTGCCGCGGGCCGACGGGAGCGCCCCGCCCGGGACCGCCGCCGTCCCCGGGTCGCCGCCACCCGCATCCCGCCCGCGGGCCGCACGCACGGTCGTGCGGCCCGCGGGCGGGTCCGGCTGCGGCGCGCCCTCGTGAGGAGCGTGGGACCGACCGCCGCCGCGTGACGTCCGTGGGCTGCCGGCGCCGCGGGACGACCTGGGAGGGAATGCGCCAACTGGGTTGATTCAGGCGGGAGTTGAGCCGCCCCACCCGACTCCGGAGTGATCGCGGTCACGATCGGGGCCAACAGGGTACCGGGCTATGGAGGTTAGGCTAACCTAACCAAAGCCGCAGACCGCTCCGCGGCCCGCTCCCTGCCCCGCACCGGACCGTCCCCACCGGGAGGACCCCCACATGCGCTCGCACCTGCTCAACGACACCACCACGGAGCATTACCGCCGCTCCGTGACCGAAGGAGTCGAGCGGGTGGCCGCCAAAGTCGCCACCACCGACCGGCCGTTCACCGGCGTCGCGGTCGACGCACTCTCCCCCCGCATCGAGCAGATCGACCTCGACCGGCCGCTGTACGACACCACCGCGGTGCTGGACGAGTTGGAGGACGTCTACCTCCGGGACGCGATCTACTTCCACCACCCCCGCTACCTCGCCCACCTCAACTGCCCGGTCGTCATCCCGGCCCTGCTCGGCGAGGCCGTGCTCTCCGCCGTCAACTCCTCCCTGGACACCTGGGACCAGTCGGCCGGCGGCACCCTCATCGAGCGCAAGCTCATCGACTGGACCGCCCGGCGCATCGGCCTCGGCCCGGGTGCCGACGGCGTGTTCACCTCCGGCGGCACCCAGTCCAACCTCCAGGCGCTGCTGCTGGCGCGGGAGGAGGCCAAGAGCGAGGACCTCGCGAAACTGCGCGTCTTCGCCTCCGAGGCCGGCCACTTCAGCGTGCAGAAGTCCGCGAAACTGCTGGGGCTCGGGCCGGACGCCGTGGTGCCGATCCCCGTCGACCACGACAAGCGGCTCCAGACGGTCGCCCTCGCCCACGAGCTGGAGCGCTGCGTCGAGGCGGGCCTGGTCCCCATGGCCGTCGTCGCCACCGCCGGCACCACCGACTTCGGCTCCATCGACCCGCTGCCCGAGATCGCCGAGCTGTGCGCGCAGTACGGCGTCTGGATGCACGTGGACGCCGCCTACGGCTGCGGCCTGCTCGCCTCGCTGAAGTACCGGGACCGCGTCGACGGCATCGAGCGCGCCGACTCCGTCACCGTCGACTACCACAAGTCCTTCTTCCAGCCGGTCAGTTCGTCCGCCGTACTGGTCCGCGACGCGGCCACGCTGCGGCACGCCACCTACCACGCGGAGTACCTCAACCCGCGCCGCATGGTGACCGAGCGCATCCCCAACCAGGTCGACAAGTCCCTGCAGACCACCCGCCGGTTCGACGCGCTCAAGCTGTGGATGACGCTGCGCGTGATGGGTGCCGACGGCATCGGCCGGCTCTTCGACGAGGTGTGCGACCTGGCCGCCGAGGGCTGGAAACTGCTCGCCGCCGACCCGCGCTTCGACGTGGTCGTCGAGCCGTCGCTGTCCACGCTCGTCTTCCGCTGCATCCCGGCGGCGGTCACCGACCCCGCCGAGATCGACCGGGCCAACCTCTACGCCCGCAAGGCCCTGTTCGCCTCCGGCGACGCGGTGGTCGCGGGCACCAAGGTCGCTGGGCGCCACTACCTGAAGTTCACCCTGCTCAACCCCGAGACCACGACGGCCGACATCACCGCCGTCCTCGACCTGATCGCCGGCCACGCCGAGCAGTACCTGGGAGAGTCCCTTGACCGCGCTTCCTGAAGCCCCGGAAACCACCTACGACTTCGTCGGCATCGGGCTGGGCCCCTTCAACCTCGGCCTCGCCTGCCTGACCGAGCCCATCGACGAGCTCAGCGGCGTCTTCCTGGAGTCCAAGCCGGACTTCGAGTGGCACGCCGGGATGTTCCTCGACGGCGCCCACCTGCAGACGCCGTTCATGTCGGACCTGGTCACCCTCGCCGACCCGACGTCCCCGTACTCCTTCCTCAACTACCTGAAGGAGAAGGGCCGGCTCTACTCGTTCTACATCCGCGAGAACTTCTACCCGCTGCGCCTGGAGTACGACGACTACTGCCGCTGGGCGGCCGGGCAGCTCTCCTGCATCCGCTTCGGCACGACGGTCACCGAGGTGACGTACGACGAGGCCGCCGAGCTTTACGCCGTGCGGACGGGGGCCGGGGAGACCTACCGGGCCCGGCACCTGGTCCTCGGCACCGGCACCGTGCCGTTCGTCCCCGAGGCCTGCCGCGGCCTGGAGGGCGACGTCTTCCACACCGCGCAGTACATGCACCGCAAGGCGGAGCTGCGCGGGAAGAAGTCGATCACGGTCGTCGGCAGCGGGCAGAGTGCCGCCGAGATCTACCACGAGCTGCTCTCCGGGATCGACGCGCACGGCTACCAGCTCAACTGGGTCACCCGCTCCCCGCGGTTCTTCCCGCTGGAGTACACCAAGCTGACCCTGGAGATGACCTCCCCGGACTACATCGACTACTTCCGCGCGCTGCCCGAGGAGACCCGCTACCGGCTGGAGAAGCAGCAGAAGGGCCTGTTCAAGGGCATCAACTCGGAACTGATCGACGCGATCTTCGACCTGCTGTACCAGAAGAACGTCGAGAGCGGCGGCCGGCCGGTCCCCACCCGGCTGCTCACCAACTCCTCGCTGACCTCCGCGCGGTACGAGGACGGCGGCTACACGCTCGGCTTCCACCAGGACGAGCAGGGCAAGGACTTCGAGCTCCGCACCGAGGGCCTGGTGCTGGCCACCGGCTACCACTACGAGCCGCCGGACTTCCTCGACCCGATCCGCGACCGGCTCCGCTTCGACGGGCACGGCCGTTTCGACGTGACCCGTGACTACGCCGTCGACGTGACCGGGCGGGGCGTCTTCCTGCAGAACGCCGGTGTCCACACGCACAGCGTCACCAGCCCCGACCTGGGCATGGGCCCGTACCGCAACAGCTGCATCATCCGCGAAATGCTCGGCACCGAGTACTACCCCGTCGAGAAGTCCATCGCGTTCCAGGAGTTCGCCGTATGAGCACCGACGACACCGGCCTCGCCGGCTTCAAGAACGAGCTCGGCACCTTCACCGTCCGCCCGCTCGACCCGCTGCGGGACGCCGAGCTGTTGCACCGCTGGGTCACCCACCCCAAGGCCGCGTTCTGGATGATGCGGGACGCGAAGCTCCAGGACGTCGAGCGCGAGTACATGAGGATCGCGGCCGACGAGCACCACCACGCCCACCTGGGTCTGCACGACGGCCGGCCCGCCTTCCTGATGGAGACGTACGACCCCGCCCACCGCGAGCTGGTCGGCCTGTACGAGCCGGAGCCCGGGGACGTCGGCATGCACTTCCTGGTCGCGCCCACCGACACCCCGCTGCACGGCTTCACCCGGTCCGTCATCACCGCCGTGATGGCGCACCTGTTCGCCGACCCGGCGACCCGGCGCGTCGTCGTGGAGCCGGACGTGTCCAACAAGGCGGTGCACGCCCTGAACGAGGCCGTGGGCTTCGTCCCCGTGCGCGAGGTGGAGAAGCCGGAGAAGAGGGCCTTGCTGAGCTTCTGCACCCGTGAACGGTTCACCGCGGCCACGGGGGTGGGCGCATGAACCCGGCCGACGCCGTCTCCCACCTGACCCCCGAGCACTGGGAGCGGGCCAACCGCCTGCTGATCCGCAAGGCACTCGCCGAGTTCGCGCACGAGCGGCTGATCACCCCCGAGGAGACGGGCCGGGGCCGCTACGCCGTGCGCAGCGACGACGGCCTGACCGAGTACCGCTTCACCGCCGTGCGCCGCGCCCTGGACCACTGGCAGGTGGACGCCGACTCCATCGCCCGCCACCGCGGGGAGGACGAACTCCCGCTCGCCGCCCTGGACTTCTTCATCGAGCTGCAGAAGTCGCTGGGGCTGAGCGAGGAGATCCTGCCGGTGTACCTGGAGGAGGTCTCCTCCACCCTCTCCGGCACCTGCTACAAGCTCACCAAGCCGCCGGTCACCTCCGCCGAGCTGGCCCGGAGCGACTTCCAGGCCGTCGAGACCGGCATGACCGAGGGCCACCCCTGCTTCGTCGCCAACAACGGGCGGCTCGGCTTCGGCGTCCACGAGTACCTGGCGTACGCGCCGGAGACGGCGCACCCCGTGAAGCTGGTGTGGCTGGCCGCGCACCGCTCGCGGGCCGTGTTCACGGCCGGCGCCGGCGTCGAGTACGAGTCGTTCCTCCGGGAGGAGCTGGGCGGGGCGACCGTCGAGCGGTTCCACGGCGTGCTGCGCGAGCAGGGCCTCGACCCCGCCGACTACCTCCTCGTCCCCGTCCACCCCTGGCAGTGGTGGAACAAGCTCTCCGTCACCTTCGCCGCCGAGGTCGCGCGCAGGCACCTGGTCTGCCTCGGTGAGGGCGACGACGAGTACCTGGCGCAGCAGTCCATCCGGACCTTCTTCAACACCACCCACCCCGGCAAGCACTACGTGAAGACGGCCCTGTCCGTCCTCAACATGGGCTTCATGCGCGGGCTGTCCGCCGCCTACATGGAGGCGACCCCGGCGATCAACGACTGGCTGGCCCGGCTGATCGAGAACGACCCGGTGCTGCGGGCGACGGGCCTGTCGATCATCCGGGAGCGGGCGGCGGTCGGCTACCGGCACCTGGAGTACGAGCGGGCGACCGACCGCCACTCGCCGTACCGGAAGATGCTGGCGGCGCTGTGGCGGGAGAGCCCGGTGCCCTCGCTCCGGGACGGCGAGAGCCTGGCCACCATGGCGTCGCTGGTCCACGTCGACCACGAGGGGAAGTCCGTCGCGGGCGCGCTGATCGAGCGGTCGGGGCTGGCGCCGGCCGAGTGGCTGCGACACTACCTGCGCGCCTACTACACCCCACTGCTGCACAGCTTCTACGCCTACGACCTGGCGTACATGCCGCACGGCGAGAACGTCATCCTGGTCCTCGGGGACGGGGTGGTGCGGCGGGCCGTCTACAAGGACATCGCCGAGGAGATCGTGGTGATGGACCCGGACGCGGTGCTGCCGCCGGAGGTCTCCCGGATCCGCGTGGAGGTCCCCGACGACCAGAAGCTGCTGTCGATCTTCACGGACGTCTTCGACTGCTTCTTCCGCTTCCTGGCCGCGAACCTCGCCACCGAGGGGATCCTGGACGAGGACGGCTTCTGGCGCACGGTCGCGGAGGTCACCCGCGAGTACCAGGCGTCGGTGCCCGAACTCGCCGACAAGTTCGCCCGGTACGACCTGTTCGCCCCCGAGTTCGCGCTGTCCTGCCTCAACCGGCTCCAACTGCGCAACAATCGGCAGATGGTGGACCTCGCGGACCCGTCCGGCGCGCTCCAGCTGGTCGGCACCCTGCGCAACCCCCTCGCGGGGTTCTGACCCACGAACGGGCGGGCACCCCGGAGTACGGTCCTCCGGGGTGCCCGTCTGCCGTTTCCGCCCCTCGCCCCCTCCCCGGGCCGGCCGGGGCACCCGCGGGGACCTGGGGGACCCGATCCCCGGCGCGTCCCAGCGCGTCCCAGCGCGGCCCCTGCGCCGCGCGCCGCACCCGGTGGTCCTCCCGGTCGTGCGCGACCGGGAGGACCGGCCCGGCCCGGCCACGCCCGGCAACCGTCCGCGAGGGAGACCGGGAAGGGGCTGGACCACCATCCCGCGGAACCGGTGAAACAATCCCCCCATGGCGGAAATCATCCAGAAGGACGGCACCTGGGTCTTCGACGGAGAGGTCCTGCGACTGACCCCCGGGCGGGACAAGAACGTCGGCCTGCTGCGCAGGACCCTGGGTGAACTGGTGGTGCCCCTGGGGGCGTTGGCGGGGATCTCGTTCGAGCAGGGCAGGAAGGCGGGGCGGCTGAGG
>NZ_MSGP01000057.1:0-227 GCF_002078235.1 Streptomyces viridosporus | reverse complement strand
GCTCGCCCTGGCCGACATAGCCGCCGTGGAGTGGCAGCCGTCGGCCGGGCTGGAGAACGGCCACCTCCGCTTCACCGTGCGGAACGCCCCCACCAAGGCCCCGGCCAAGTACGACCCCAACGCGGTGGAACTGTGGGGCTTCAAGAAGGACCCGCTGATGGCGCTCGTCGCCGCCGCCGTCCAGGCACGCCTGCCCCACCCGGCCGCCCGGGACGCCGCCGAGGACG
>NZ_MSGP01000569.1 GCF_002078235.1 Streptomyces viridosporus | reverse complement strand
AGGGCCCGGATGCCGCCGCCCCGCCGTCCCAGCGGCGACGTCCGGGTCGGCGGCATCCGGGCCCTCTCGACCTGTGCGGCCAGGGGGGAGGGTGCTCCGGCGGTCCTCGTGGACGGGCGAGTGCCGGATGCGATGGTCGATCTTTCTTTGGAGTGCAGCAGAAATTAGACGAGGTCTATTGTAGGATCGAGTGCGGGCTCGGCCTGGTGGACTTCCCGGTGAGTCCGCCGACTGGGCTTCGGCCCCGTACGTACGCAAAGGAGACCGCCTTGTCCGACTCCATCGACACCCCGGCGACGCTCGAGAACGGTGCGCCGGCCGTCAGCAACCGCAACTCGCTCAGCCTGGGTTCCAACGGGCCGCTGCTGCTGCACGACGTCCAGCTCGTCGAGACCCTCGCGCACTTCAACCGCGAGCGGGTGCCGGAGCGCAACCCGCACGCCAAGGGTGCCGGTGCCTTCGGCGTCTTCGAGACCACCGAGGACGTCTCCCGCTACACCAAGGCGGCCCTGTTCCAGCAGGGCGCGCGCACGGAGATGCTGGCCCGGTTCTCCACCGTGGCCGGCGAGCAGGGGTCGCCGGACACCTGGCGCGACGTCCGCGGCTTCTCGCTCAAGTTCTACACCTCCGAGGGCAACTACGACCTCGTGGGCAACAACACCCCGGTGTTCTTCGTGCGCGACCCGATGAAGTTCCCGCACTTCATCCGGTCCCAGAAGCGGATGCCCGGCACCGGTCTGCGGGACAACACCATGCAGTGGGACTTCTGGACCTCCAACCCCGAGTCCGCCCACCAGGTCACCTACCTCATGGGTGACCGCGGTCTGCCCCGGTCCTGGCGCCACATGAACGGCTACGGTTCCCACACCTACATGTGGGTCAACGCCGAGGGCGAGAAGTTCTGGGTCAAGTACCACTTCCTCTCCGAGCAGGGCGTCGAGTCCCTGTCCAACGAGGAGGCCGAGCGTCTGGCCGGGTCCGACGCGGAGTACCACCGCCGGGACCTGTCCGAGGCCATCGAGCGCGGCGAGTTCCCGTCCTGGACCCTGCACGTCCAGGTCATGCCGTACGCGGAGGCCAAGGACTACCGGTTCAACCCGTTCGACCTGACCAAGGTGTGGCCGCACGCGGACTACCCGCTGATCAAGGTCGGCACCATGACGCTGAACCGGAACCCGGAGAACTTCTTCGCCGAGATCGAGCAGGCGGCCTTCGCGCCGTCCAACCTCGTCCCGGGCATCGGCGTCTCCCCCGACAAGATGCTGCTCGGCCGGGTCTTCGCGTACGCGGACGCCCAGCGTGCCCGTATCGGCGCCAACTACTTCCAGCTGCCGGTCAACCGTCCGAAGGTGAAGACCAACTCCTACACCTTCGACGCCGCCATGACGTTCGAGCACACCGGCAAGGCCCCGGTGTACGCCCCGAACGCCTTCGACCGCCCGTACGCGGACGAGACCGGCCCGGTGGACGAGAGCTGGGAGGCCGACGGCGAGATGGTGCGCAGCGCCTACCGCCTGCACGCCGAGGACGACGACTTCTCGCAGCCCGGCACGCTGGTCCGCGAGGTCTACGACGACGCCCAGCGGGACCGCCTGGTCCAGACCGTCTCCGGCGCCCTCGCCCCGGTCCAGGAGCCGGTGCTCTCCCGTGCCTTCGAGTACTGGAAGAACATCGACGCCACCATCGGCGAGCGCATCGAGCAGGCCACCAAGGAGGCCCGGGCGAAGTAATCGCCCCGCGCGACGACCGACGCGCGACCACCCGTGAGGAAGCCCGGACCGCCACGGTCCGGGTTTCTTCGGTGTCGTCCGCGGGTCCGGAGAACCGGTCCGGAGAACCGGCACGGAAAGGGTGCCGCCTCCGCTACGGCACCTCGGGCGGTGGTGTCGGTGCGCCCGGCAGGCGGATCACGGCCGTCGTGCCGCCGCCCTCCGCCGGGGTCAGGGCGACCTCGCCGCCCGCCTGCTGGACCGTGCGGGCCACGATGGACAGGCCGAGACCGGAGCCCGGGAGGGAGCGGGCGCTCGGGGAACGCCAGAACCGGTCGAAGACGTGCGGGAGTTCGTCGACGGGGATGCCGGGGCCGTGGTCGCGGACGGTGAGGACGCCGTCGGCGAGGCGTACGTCGATCGTGCCGCCCTCCGGGCTGAACTTCACCGCGTTGTCCAGGACGTTGACCACCGCCCGCTCCAGTGCGCTCGGTTCCGCCCGCACGTACCAGGGCCGCACGTCCGCCGTGATGGTCAGCTCCGGGCCGCGCAGCCGGGCGCGGCGCAGGGCCGACTCGACGACGTCCTGCCAGGCGACGATCCGCGTCCGGCCGGCCTGCTGGTCGGTGTCCGGGCGGGACAGCTCCTGCAGGTCGCCGATGAGCGACGCCAGTTCCGTCATCTGCGCCTTCACGGAGGCGAGCAGCGCCTTGCGGTCGTCGGGCGGGAGGGGGCGGCCGGTCTCCTCGCTGCGGGTGAGCAGCTCGATGTTGGTGCGCAGGGAGGTGAGCGGGGTGCGCAGCTCGTGCCCGGCGTCCGCGATGAGCTGCTGCTGCAGGTCGCGGGAGCTGGCCAGGGCGGAGGTCATGGAGTTGAAGGAGCGGGAGAGCCGGGCGACCTCGTCCTCGGCGTCCTCCTCGACGGGGATGCGGATGCCCAGGTCCTCGGTGCGGGCCACGTGCTCGACCGCCTCGGTGAGCCGGTCGACGGGGCGCAGGCCGGCCCGGGCGACCGCGAGGCCCGCGGCGGACGCGCCCAGGACGCCCAGGCCGGAGACCAGGAGCAGGACCAGGGCGAGGTCGTTGAGCGTGGACCGGGTGCTGTCGAGGGGGACGGCGGCGACATAGGCGTAGTCCTGGGCGATGCCGCGGCCCAGGGCCGTCTTGACGGTGACCGCGGTGGTCAGCACGCGTACCGGGTCGCCCTTGCTGTCGGTGCCGTTGCGGAAGGTGAGGGCGCCCGGGTCCGGGGCGCCGGCCACGTCCTTGTCGTGGCCGGTGACCCGGACCGCGGTCGAGGCGAACGGCAGCAGGCACACCGTGCCGTCGTGCTGCACGAGTTGTCCGTAGCTCCCGCTCTGCGGGCCGAGGGTGTCCGTGGGGGGAGGCGTCCGGCTGCAGGTGTCGACGATCCTTTCGAGCTGGTCCTCGTTCAGCACGACGACCGACGCCCGCAGGTCGTCGTCGAGCTCCGCGTACAGCTTCCCCTGCACGATGAACCAGCAGGTGACGGAGACCACCGCCACCGCGAACGCCACCGCCGCCGCCACCAGCAGCGACAGCCGTGCCCGGATCGGCAGGGCGCGGAAGCGGCGCACCGGCCCGTTCACCGCGCCTTCCTCACTCCGCACCGCCCTGCCGCAGCACGTAGCCCACGCCCCGCACCGTGTGCACCAGGCGCGGCTCGCCGCCCGCCTCGGTCTTGCGGCGCAGGTACATCACGTACACGTCCAGGGAGTTGGACGAGGGCTCGAAGTCGAAGCCCCACACCGCCTTCAGGATCTGCTCCCGGGTGAGCACCTGGCGCGGGTGCGCCATGAACATCTCCAGCAGGGTGAACTCCGTACGGGTCAGCTCCACCGGGCGCCCGCCCCGCACGACCTCCCGGGTGGCCAGGTTCATGCTCAGGTCGCCGAAGGCGAGGACGTCGTCCGACTCGGCGGAGGCGGCCACGGCCGCCGCGTACGAGCTGCGGCGCAGCAGCGCGCGGATCCGGGCGAACAGCTCGTCCAGTTCGAACGGCTTCACCAGGTAGTCGTCCGCCCCGGCGTCCAGGCCCGTCACCCGGTCGCCGACCGTGTCCCGCGCCGTCAGCATCAGGACGGGGGTGGTGTCGCCGGCGGAGCGGATGCGGCGGGCGGCGGTGAGGCCGTCCATGCGGGGCATCTGGATGTCGAGGACGAGCAGGTCGGGCCGGTAGGACGCCGCCTTCTCCAGGGCGTCCGCGCCGTCCACGGCGACCTCGGTGTCGTACCCCTCGAAGGCGAGGCTGCGCTGGAGCGCTTCGCGCACCGCCGGCTCGTCGTCGACGATCAGGATGCGCTGGGGGGCGCGGTCGCCCTCTGCGGGGACGGGGCTCATGGGCTCGGGATTCCTCTGTCTGCGGGGGCTCGGCCGGGGTCCGGGTCTTCAGCCTCGCACGATCCGGCGGGGGCGCGGAAAGGGGCGGTCCCCGGGGTCAGTCGGTCGCGCCGGCCCGCAGCGTCGGCAGGTCCGCCTCGACCGTGTCGACCGGGATGGCGAAGCCCAGGCCCACGCTGCCCGCGTCGGACGCGGAGGAGCCGCTGCCGCTCGCCGGGTACATCGCGGAGTTGATGCCGATGACGGCGCCGTTCATGTCGATCAGCGCGCCTCCGGAGTTGCCGGGGTTGAGGGAGGCGTCGGTCTGGATCGCCCGGTAGGTGGTGGTGGACCCGCCCGTGTCGCCGTTGAACTCCCGGCCGCCGAACGCGAACGGCCGGTCGCCGCCCTGTTCCTGCTGCCGGCCCTGGCCCTGGTCCGTCGGGACGGTCACGTCGCGGTCGAGCGCCGAGACGATGCCGCTGGTCACCGTGGAGGTCAGGCCCTCGGGCGAGCCGATCGCCACGACCTGGTCGCCGACCCGGACGCCGTCGGAGTCGCCCAGGGTGGCCGCCCGCAGGCCGGACGCGTCCTCCAGCTCGATCAGCGCCAGGTCCTTCGAGCTGTCGGTGCCGACGACCCGCGCGGTGTACGTCCTGCCGTCGCTGGTGCCCACCTTGATCGAGGAGGCGCCGGCGACGACGTGGTGGTTGGTGATGACCTCGCCGTCCTCCGTGATGATCACGCCGGAGCCGGTCGAGGAGCCCGTGGGGGAGGTGGCCTGGATCTCGACGATGCTCGGGCCGACCGCCTCGGCGACGCCGGACACCGTGCCCTTCTGGCCGGCCGGCACCGCGGTGGTGCCGGTGGAGGAGGCGGAGGCGACCGTGCCGCTGCCGGTCAGTTCCTGCATGCCGTAGGCGGCGCCGCCGCCCACGGCCGCCGCGACGATCGCCACGGCGGCGAGCAGGGAGACCGGGCCGCGGGCGCGCCGCTGCCCCGGGGGCCGCGCGGCCGGGCCGGCGGGGGTGCCCGTGTCCCCGCTCGTCTCCGCGGTGACCGGCTGCCCGGGGGCGTACGCGGGCGGGGGCGGCCACGCGGGGTTCACCTGGTGGGGGGTCTCGTGCGCGTCGCCGCGGCGGAAGCTGTCGGTCATGGCTCCGAGCCTCGCGCCCGACGATGAGAGCATTCTGAGCGCTCGCTGAAAAGTCCGGCAGAACCTCGTATGCCCGATATAAGGGTCATGAGGTCCCGGCCCCGGCGGGGTCGTGCGGCTAGGACTGCCCGCAGCCGCAGGAGTGGCGCACCACCAGCCGGGACGGGAACAGCTTCAGGCGTTCGCGGCGCGAGCCGGCCACCCGCAGGCCGTCGTCGAGCACCAGGTCCACCGCCGCGCGGGCCATCGCCGGGCGGTCCGAGGCGACCGTGGTCAGGGGCGGGTCGGTGAGCGCCGCCTCCTTGATGTCGTCGAACCCGGCGACCGCGAGCTCGCCGGGCACGTCGATGCGCAGCTCGCGCGCCGCGCGCAGCAGGCCGATCGCCTGGTCGTCGGTGGAGCAGAAGATCGCGGGCGGGCGGTCCGGCCCGGAGAGGATCTCGAGGCCGACGCGGTAGGCGTCGTAGCGGTTGTACGGGGCTTCGAAGAGGCGGCCCTCGGTCGGGATGCCGGCCTCCTCCATCGCGCGCCGCCAGCCCTCGACGTGGTCGGAGACCGGGTCGCCGACGGCGGGGGTGTCCGCGGTGCCGCCGACGCAGGCGACGTACTCGTTGCCGTGCTCCAGCAGGTGGCGCACGGCGAGCTGGGCGCCGCCGAGGTCGTCGGTGACGACGGCGACGTCGTCGATCGCCTCGGGCCGCTCGTGCAGCAGGACCACCCGGGCGTCCCAGGCCTCGATCTCCGCGGCGGCCAGGTCGTTGAGCGCGTGGCTGACCAGGATCAGCCCGGAGACGCGCATCCCCAGGAACGCCCGCAGGTAGTGGACCTCGCGCTCGCCGATGTAGTCGGAGTTCCCGACCAGCACCATCTTTCCGCGCTCGGAGGCGGCCTGTTCCACCGCGTGCGCCATCTCCCCGAAGAAGGGCTGGCGCGCGTCCGGGACGATCAGACCTATGAGGTCCGTGCGCCGTGACGCCATCGCCTGGGCGACGCGGTCGGGCCGGTACCCCAGCTCTTTGATCGCGGCGAGCACCCGCTCGCGCGTGGCCGGGGCGACCGGCCGGGGTCCGTTGTTGATGACGTAGCTGACGACGGCGGTGGACGTTCCCGCCAGCCGTGCCACATCATCCCTAGTCACCTTGGCCACGCGCGGAGTCTACGCGGATATAACCGGGCCGGGCAGGGCGTAAAGGAGGTTCCGTGCAGCGGGGAAAGGGCTCGTATGTGCGATCGCAACGCTCAGGCGTGCGCCTTTCACGCTCTCGCCCGCGCCCCGGTGCCGTCCCGGGCGGTCGTCTCGTCCGTATCCGACGCCTTTTGCCGGTCGGCCCTGCTCCTGGCCTCCTCGGTGGCGCGCTCCCCCTTCTCCGGGGTAACGAATCGATAACCGACGTTCCGGACGGTGCCGATCAGCGACTCGTGCTCGGGGCCGAGTTTCGCGCGCAGCCGCCGTACGTGGACGTCGACCGTGCGGGTGCCGCCGAAGTAGTCGTAGCCCCAGACCTCCTGCAGCAGCTGGGCGCGGGTGAAGACCCGGCCCGGGTGCTGCGCGAGGTACTTCAGCAGCTCGAACTCCTTGAAGGTGAGGTCGAGGACGCGGCCCTTGAGCTTGGCGCTGTAGGTCGCCTCGTCCACCGACAGGTCGCCGTTGCGGATCTCCATCGGGGAGTCGTCGTCGACGAGCTGCCGGCGGCCCAGGGCCAGCCGCAGCCGCGCCTCGACCTCGGCCGGGCCCGCGGTGTCCAGCAGGACGTCGTCGATGCCCCAGTCCGCGGTGACGGCGGCGAGGCCGCCCTCGGTCACCACCAGGACGAGCGGGCAGCCGGGGCCGGTGGAGCGCAGCAGCTGGCACAGGCTGCGGACCTGCGGGAGGTCGCGCCGGCCGTCGACGAGGATGACGTCCGCGCCGGGGGTGTCGACGAGGGCGGGGCCCGCCGCGGGGGCCACGCGCACGGTGTGCAGCAGCAGGCCGAGGGCGGGGAGCACCTCCGCCGACGGCTGGAGGGCGTTGGTCAGGAGCAGCAGTGAACTCATCGCATCCCCTCCGCCCGGAGTTGGGTCGTCCTGCCTTCGTGCACGGTTCGCTCGCCCATAACGTCTGGTTCCTCCTCGGTCCCTGCGAGGACGTTTACGGCATGGCCACGTGCGATCGACGGCCCCGTACACCGGCGGTTCCCCGCGTCGTATACAACGCTCCCGAAAGCACAAAAGGACTCGGGGGCTTCTCTGCCCGAGTCCTCTTCGCAGCAGAATAGCCGACATGGGCACCGATCGGGCAGGTCATGTGGCACGCTCCACCTTTCGTCCGTATTCCGGGACACCGGGCGCAACGAACGGCGGCACGCCTTTGCGGACGTTTCTGCGCACTGCGGACGGCGTGCGGATCGATTCCGTATACGACCCGGGAAACGCCGTGCGCGGAATCCCCCGGGAGCCTTCCCGCGATCCGGTGTTCGTGGTCGCCCACGGCTTCACGGGGAACGCGGACCGGCCGCACGTGCGGCGGGCGGCGCGGGCGTTCGCGCGGTACGGGGCCGTGGTGACGTTCTCCTTCCGCGGGCACGGCGCGTCGGGCGGGCGGTCCACGGTCGGGGACCGGGAGGTGCTGGACCTGGCGGCGGCGGTGGCGTGGGCGCGGGAACGGGGGCACGCGCGCGTGGTCACCGTCGGGTTCTCGATGGGGGGCTCGGTGGTGCTGCGGCACGCGGCGCTCGGGGACGCCGGCGCGGACGCCGTGGTCTCGGTGAGCGCGCCCGCCCGGTGGTTCTACCGGGGGACCGCACCCATGCGGCGGCTGCACTGGCTGGTGACCCGGCCCTCCGGGCGGCTGGTGGGGCGGTACGGGCTGCGGACGCGGATCCACCACCGGCAGTGGACTCCGGTTCCGCTGTCCCCGGTCGAGGCGGTGCCGCGGATCGCGCCGACGCCGCTGCTGATCGTGCACGGCGACAGCGACGCCTACTTCCCGCTCGACCACCCGCGCACGCTGGCGGCGGCCGCCGGTGAGCACGGGGAGCTCTGGATCGAGCCCGGCATGGGGCACGCGGAGAACGCGGCGCCGGAGGAGCTGTTGCACCGGATCGGGGACTGGGCGGTCGCCCGGGCGGGCTAGCCTGACGGTGTTCACCGTCAACCGATTGAGGAACCAGCAGATGGCAAAGGTCACGGTGCGGTACTGGGCCGCCGCCAAGGCCGCGGCCGGTGTGGCCGAGGAGCCGTACGAGGCGGACACGCTCGCCGGAGCGCTCGACGCGGTGCGCGAGCGGCACCCCGGCGAACTCACGCGCGTCCTGCTGCGGTGCTCGTTCCTCGTCGACGGTGATCCCGTGGGCACCCGCGCGCATGAGACGGTACGGCTGGCCGACGGCGGCACGGTCGAGGTGCTCCCGCCGTTCGCAGGAGGGTGAGCCATGACCGACCAGCCGTACGAGGGGTACGACCCGTACCAGCAGCAGCATCCGTATCCACAGCAGCAACAGCCACAGCAGCAACAGCAGCAGCCGCAGGCGTGGCCCGGGCAGCCGCAGGCGTGGCCCGGGCAGCAGGCGTACGAGGACCCGTACGCCGACCAGCAGTACACGCAGCAGTGGCAGGGGCAGACCTGGGAGACGCAGATGCAGCCGCCGGTGCCCGCGCCGGCGGCTGCATCTGCGTCTCCCAGGTCTGCCCCTGCCACTGCTGCGTGTACTGCTGGTCGGCGTACGGGTCCTCGTACGCCTGCTGCCCGGGC
>NZ_MSGP01000568.1 GCF_002078235.1 Streptomyces viridosporus | reverse complement strand
GTCCATGTCGGCGCAGGCCGGCCGGACGTTGGCCGCGCTGCACCGGCTCCCCTTCCGGGCCGAGGACTTCCCCGAGCCGGACCCCCACCCGTACCCCCCGGTCGAGGACCTGCGGTCGCTGCCGCTGGAGCTCTACGTCCACGCCACCGGTGCTTTCGTACAGGCGTGGGGGATGCTGCAGCGCGACGCCGCGCTGCTCGGGGAACTGGAGCGGCTCCGGGCGACCGAGGCCGGGGTCGCGTGCGTGCCCGTCCACGGTGACCTGCGGCTGGACCAGTTCCTGCTCACCGACACCGCCCTCCACCTCAACGACTGGGAGGAGTTCCGGCTCGGCGACCCGGCACGCGATGTGGGGGCGTACGCCGGCGAGTGGCTGCACCGCGCGGTACTGAGGATTCCCGCGCAGGAGACGGACGACGCGTTCTCGGCGGTGCTCACCCACGAGGAGGTGGTGGCGCGCGGCAGCGAGGAGCTGACGCGCGTGCTGCCGCTGATCTCCGCGTTCCACCGCGGTTACCGCGAAGGCGGCGGCCCCGACGACGACGGACTCGTGGTGCGCGCCACGTCCTACGCCGGATGGCACCTGATCGACCGGCTGATCGCCTCGACCCGGGAGAGCGGCCGGCTGTCGGCCATCGTCCGGGCGGCGGCGGGCATCGGCCGGACCGCGCTGCTCGACCCGCGGAGCTTCGTCTCCACGGTCGGACTCGGGGAGGCTTCATGAGCACGCACGTCGAGGAGACCGTCCCGCGTGGTCGCGCGCCGGAGCGGGCCGTCGTGGGCGGGGCGCCCGCACCGGTGCTCTCGACCGGCCTTCGCCGGGCGCTGGAGGACGTACGGATCGCGCCGGACGGCAGGACGGCATGGGTGCGGGACGACGAGGTGACCGCCGAGTCCGCGTCGGCGATGCGCTTCGCGCTCGCCCGCACCCTGTACGAGGTGCTGCACACCGGGCGCGGGGTCAAGGACCGCGCACCGGTCAGGACCCTGCGCGCGCCGGACTTCGAGGCACGGCTGGCGAAGGCGACCCCCCACCCGGAGACGGTCGCCGAGGGGGTCCTCACCGGGCGGCGGTCGGCCGCCGGCCGGCGGGTCGTGGAGATCGACGGCCTGCGGGTGGGCGTCCCGGACACGGCGACGCTGCGGGAGACCGGGCGCACCGCGGGCGGCCCCGGACGTCCGGTGGTGCTGATGAACCTCCCGTCGGCCCGCCCGCTGGTCTCGCCCGGCTTCTTCCTCGTGGACGGCGGCGCGGGCCGCACCGGTGGCGGCGACCTGCTGCGGCTCTATCTGCGGGTGGCCGACGCCGACGCGGCGCCCGGACTGTGGCACGCCGTGCTGAGCGGCCTGGAGAGCCGCTCCGTGACCTACCGGGCGAAGATCATCTCGAATCCGGTGAGCCTGCCGCGCAACGACGGCATGGTCGTCTACCTGGGCCCGGGCTCCTGGGACGCCGTCGACGCGGTGGTCGAGAGCGCCCTGGCCACCGGCCTGCCGGAGGGACCTCCCCCCGCGTTCGCCCACGTGGTGGCGCCGGGTGTGACGGCCGCGTGGGAGCCGAAGGACGGCCGTACGGGCATGCGCGGACTGAGCTTCGGCGAGCACCGGGCGCACGTGGTCGCGCGGGCCTTCGTCGCGGCGGCGGAACGGCACCGGGAGCGTCCGACGGCCGCCGAACTGGCGGCGGCGTGCGCCGCGGCGAACGTGGACCCCGCCGACCCCGCCCGGAACCTCGACTCGGGCGACTGGCCGTGGCACACGGTCCCCCGGCCCGCGCCGGCCGGGGACCCGGTTCCCCCCGCCCCGGCCGCCGCCGACGTGTCACCGGCCGCACGGGACTCCACGCCCTGACCCGTCGGCCGCGGGACCGACGCGACCGGATGCCACCGCACACCGCAGGAGACCCCCTCAGCATGGCCAGAGAACCCCGCCCGGACGGCACCGACGAACTGCGCGTCTTCACCCAGCTCCTGGAGGGCCGGAAGGCCACCGTGGCGGCCGCGGTGGTGATGAGCCTGCTCTCCGCCGCCGCCACCCTCCTCCTCCCCCTCCAGGTCCGCGATCTGGTGATGGCCCTCGCCGAGGACGAACGGCCCGTCGGGCCGCTGCTCCTGATGGCGGGTCTCGCGGTGGGCTCCGGGCTGGCGGCGGCGCTCTCCTCCTACCTGCTCGCCCGCGCCGGCGAGGGCCTGGTCGCGGAGGCCCGGTCCCGCATCGCCGCGCACATCCTGCGGCTGCCGCTGCGGCGGGTGCGGCGGGAGGGAGCCGGCAACCTGGTCGCCCGCGCCAGCTCCGACAGCATGCAGCTGCGCTCCGTGGTGGACGTCGGCGTGGCGCAGATCCCGTCCTCGCTCTTCCTGGCCGTCGGCACCCTGATCGCCATGGGCCTGCTGGACTGGGTCCTGCTGATCGTGGTGCTCGCCACCTTCGCGATCGCCGGTTCCGGCATCTTCGTGTGCGTGCGGTCCATCCGCACCGGGGTGGAACGCCAGCAGAACGCCATCGGGGCCATGTCGCAGCAGATGACGGCGGCCGTGCTGTCCCTGCCCACGGTCAAGGCGTTCCTCGCCGAACGCCAGGTGGCGTCCTCGCTGGACCGCAGCGTCGAGGACGCGCGCGGGGCCGCGGTGTCGGTGGCACGGGTGACCGCCCTGGTGGGACCCACGATGCAGTTCGGCCAGCAGCTCTCGATCGTCGCGGTGATGGTCACCAGCGGGGCCCGGCTCGCCTCGGGGGACCTGGGCATCGGCGAGTTCGCCGCCTTCATCGTCTACCTGCTGCAGGTCGTCGCGCCGCTGACCCTGCTGGTTTCGGGCGTGGCCCGGATGCAGAGCGGCCTGGCCGCGCGCGGACGGCTCAACAGCGTGCTCACCCTCGAGCCGGAGGGCTCCGGGGGCGCCCGGCCGGTCGAGCCGTCGCCGACCGCGCCCGCGGTGGAGTTCGACGCGGTCACCTACACGGACGGCGGACGCACCATCATCCACGAGGCGGCCTTCGCGGCCCCCGCGCGGGGACTCACCGCCGTCGTCGGGCCCTCCGGGGCGGGGAAGACGACGCTGCTGGGCCTCACCGAGCGCTTCCTCCTGCCCGACTCGGGCCGCATCTCCGTCTGCGGGCTGCCGATCGAGCAGTGGCCCCTGCACCAACTGCGCGGCGAGATCAGCTACGTCGACCAGAGCTTCACCCTCGTGGAGGGCACGGTGCGGCAGAACCTCCAGCTCGGGCAGGACGCGGACCTGCCGGACGCGGAGTTGTGGCGGGCGCTGGAGGAGCTGGGACTGCGCGGCGCCGTGGAAGCGCTGCCGGAGGGACTGGACACCGAGCTGGGACGGGCCGAGGACCTGTCGGGGGGCCAGCGGCAGCGGCTGGCGGCCGCCCGCGTCCTGCTGCGGGACACGCGCATCGTCCTCTTCGACGAACCCACCTCCCAGCTCGACAGCGAGAACGAGGAGCGGCTGCGGGTGATGCTGCGTCACCTCGCCGCCGAGCGCGCGGTGATCGTGGTCGCGCACCGCCTCTCCACGGTGCAGGACGCCGACCTGATCGTGGTCGTGGACGAGGGACACGTCGTCGACCGGGGCACGCACGAGGAACTGCTGACACGCTCCGCGCTCTACCGGGAGCTGGTGCACGGGCAGTCGCTGCGCGGCGGCGGCGCTCCGCCCGCTGCCCCGGCACCGCCCGCGCCGGTGGCCGGGACGGTGGCCCGGTGACCGGCACGGCGAGCACCGGCCGGCCGGTGGGGGCGCGGCGCCTGCTGGTGATCGGCACGGGGTCGGTGACCGCCGCCCACCTGCCCTTCTGGGCGAGCTGGCTGAAGGCCGGGCACCCCGGGACGGAGGTGCGGTACGTGCTGACCGGGGCGGCCACCAGGTTCGTCGCCCGGGAGGCGCTGACCGCCATCAGCGGCTGCGACGTGCTGGTGGACCGGTGGCCCGACGAGCCGGAGCCGAGGGCCCGGCACGTGGACCTGGCGCAGTGGCCCGACGCGGTCGTGGTGCTGCCGGCGACGCTGAACTACCTGGCCAGGCTGGCCCTCGGACTGGGGGACTCGCCCTCCCTCCTCGCGCTCCAGTGCACACGGGCGGCGATCGCGCTGGCCCCCGCGCTGCCGCCCGGCGGCGCCCAGAGCGCGGCGTACGCGGACCACACCGCCAAGCTCCGCGAGCGGCGCAACGTGGTCGTCGTCCCGCCCCGTCCCGGCCTCAGCACGACCAGCGGGAAGCGCGAGGCGTGGGCGCCCGCCCCCTTCCCCGAAGTGCTGGCCGCGGCCGACGGGCTGCGGGCGGAACTGGAGGCGCCGGTCCCCGGCGGCCCCACCGGGCCCGAGCAGGAACACGCACCCGCCTGACACCTCACGGAGGCAACCATGACCACCGAGACATCCCCGCGGACCGGACACCGGCCGGACCCCTGCGCGCAGGCCGGCGGCCCCGGCGGCACGACACCCGGCAGCGGTGCGGCGCCCGGCGGGGACGCCGGGCCGGGCGGGGGCAGCAGCGCGTACGGGGAGTCGCTGGCGGACGTCTACGACCTGCTCTACCCCGCCGCGGGCCCCGCCGTCGACGCCATGGTCGCCTTCCTCCAGGAGCTGCGCCCCGCCCCCGCCTCCCTGCTCGAACTGGGCGTCGGAACGGGGCGTCTGGCGATCCCGCTGGCCCGGCACGGCTACCGGGTGCACGGCGTGGACGCGTCCCCCGCGATGCTGGCGAAACTCCGCGAGAACGACCCCGAGGGCAGGGTCACCACCTCGGTGGGCGACTTCAGCGCGCTGGCCGTCGAGGAGCGCTACGACCTCGTCCTCATCGCCCTCAACACCTTCTTCATGCTGCCCACCCAGGAACAGCAGATCGCCTGCCTGCGCGGCATCCACGAGGCGCTCGCGGACGGCGGGGCCGCGGTCTTCGAGACGTACAACCCGCAGGTGTACCACCGGCTCACCGAGGCGACGACCCGGGTCGGCCACCTGGCGCCGGACGCGCTGCTGCTCGACACGGTCCAGGTCAACCGGTCGCTCCAGTCCGCCCTGGTCGTCCACACGATCATGGGCCCCGGCGGGCTGCGGAAGGTGCCGGAGGTCAGCCGGTACGCCTGGCCCGCCGAGTTCGACGTGATGGCCCGGCTCGCGGGGCTGCGGGTGACCGGCCGCTGGGCCGACTGGGACCGCAGCCCGGTCACGGACCAGGCGGAGAAGCATGTCTATGTGGTGGAGCGTCAAAGCGTACGACTAACTTGACCAAGTGTTGTGTTAACGCAATACTCCAGTGAGTTGATGCACTGATCGGGGAGGTGTGGGACATGGCGGTGCCGGCGCTGGAGGTGGACGGCGTGCGGAAGAGTTACGGCCGTCGCCTGGTCGTCGACGACATGACCTTCGACATCCGCGCCGGTGAGCTCTTCGGGTTCGTGGGGAGCAACGGGGCCGGCAAGACCACCACGATGCGGATCGTCCTCGGGGTCCTCGCGCCCGACGCGGGCGAGGTCCGGTGGCTCGGCCGTCCGGTCGACTTCGCCGCCCGCAGGCGGTTCGGCTACATGCCCGAGGAGCGCGGGCTCTACCCGCGGATGAAGGTGGACGAACACCTGCGTTACCTGGGGGAGCTGCATGGCCTGTCACCGGCCGCCGCGCGGTCGGCGGCGGGCCGGTGGATCGAGCGGCTGGAGCTCTCCCGGTATGCGTCCGAGGAGGTGCAGAACCTCAGCCTCGGCAACCAGCAGCGGGTCCAGCTGGCCGCGGCGCTGGTCCACGGGCCGACGGTGCTGGTGCTCGACGAGCCCTTCTCCGGCCTCGACCCGGTGGCGGTGGACGTCATGCGCGACGTGCTCGCCGAACGCGCCGCCGACGGGGTGCCCGTCCTGTTCTCCAGCCATCAGCTGTCGCTCGTCGAGCGGGTCTGCGACCGGGTCGGCATCGTCAGCGACGGACGGCTCATCGCCTGTGGAACGGTCGGGGAGCTGAGCGAGGAAGCCGGTCGCCGGCTGCTGGTCGACGCCCCGGAGGCGGGCGAGGACTGGGCCGCGGGGCTGGCGGGCGTGGAGGTCGTGCGCCGCGAGGGCACCCGTACGTGGCTCCGCCTGACGAAGGGCGCGGACGACCAGCGGGTGCTCCGTGCGGCGCTGGCCACCGGCCCGGTCTCCGCCTTCGTGTCCGAACACCCGCCGCTGACCGAGTTGTACCGCGACCTGGTCACCGGGGCGCGGGCGCCCGGCGAGGACGCCGGGGAGCGGGCGGGCGCGGCGGCGGGCGCCGCGCGGACGGCGGGCGACCGGAGCGGGGGCGGTGAGCGATGAGCACGGTGGCGCGCGTAACGGACGGAGCGACCGGTCGGGACGCACCGGACGGAGCGACCGGTCGGGACGCACCGGACGGGGAACGGACCTCCGCTTCGGGCGGGGGCACCGCCGGCCCTCAGGACGGGCCCGGCGCGCTGACGGCCCGCCGTGCGGTCGGTCTGGTCGCCCGGCGGGAGATCAACAGCAGGATGCGGACCGCGTCCTTCGTGCTGAGCACCCTGGGGCTGCTGCTCGCGCTCGGCGTCTACGCCGTGATCCTCCTCCTCACCGAGGACGGGCCGGCCAGGGTCGGCGTCGAGCGGGAGGCCTCGGCGATGCGCCCGGCGCTCGCCGCGGTGGCCGGGAAGACGGGCGACTTCGAGTTCGTCACCGTCGACGGCGACCGCACGGACCGGCTCCTGCGGGACGGGGAGCTCTCCGCCGTCGTCGGCACCACCGCCGACGGACGGCTCACGCTGTCGGTGGAGCGCGAGGCCGACGAGGACCTGCTCGCCGTGGTGCGGGCCGCGGCCGCCGAGGAGCGCGTCACCAGGGAGCTGGAACGCGCGGGCGTGGACCCCGTGGAATTCAGGGAACGCGTCGCATCGGCCACCGTGCGGATCGACGTGCTGGAGCCGCGGGGCAACGGCGCGGCCGAGCAGTTCGCGCTGATCCTCTCCTCCACCGGGCTGCTGTACTTCTTCTTCGTCTTCTACGGGATCATGCTGGCGCAGGGCGTGGTGGAGGAGAAGAGCAGCCGTGTGGTGGAACTGCTCCTCTCCACCATCCGCCCCTGGCAGCTCCTCGCCGGGAAGCTGATCGGTGTGGCCGTGGTCGGCCTGACCCAGCTCGTGCTGCTCGGCGGGGCCGCGGCCGCGCTCGCCCAGGGCACCGGCGTCCTCACCCTGCCGGCCGCGGTGGGCGGCACCCTGGTGACGCTGGGCGTCTGGTTCCTGCTCGGCTTCCTCCTCTTCGCCGCCCTGCTGGCCGCCGCGGCGGCGCGTGTCTCACGGCAGGAGGACCTCCAGGGGGTGGTGCAGCCGGTGATGCTGCTCATCACCGCGCCGTTCGTGCTCGGCCTCGCCCTGCTGAGCAAGAACGTGCACGACCCGCTGATCGAGTGGCTGTCGCTCGTACCGCCGCTCAGCCCGATCCTGATGCCGGCCCGCACGCTGCTCGGTGTCGCCCCGGTCTGGCAGATCGTCCTCTCCCTGGTCCTGGCGGTCGCCGCGCTGGCCGGGATGACCCGTGTCGCCGGGCGGATGTACGCCAACAGCGTGCTGCGCAGCGGCTCCCGGGTCCCGTTCGCCGAAGCGCTGCGGCTGCGTTAGGACACCGGCCCCGTCCCTCGTCCCCTCGTCCCCCTATTCCCCTCTTCTCTGTCCCCTCGTCCCCCCACTCCTCCAATCCACCACTCCACCCGGAACTACACCCACCTGGCCCGCCGGGCCACCTGACCCCTGGGAGCACCTCATGAGCACCGCCCTCTGGATCGCCGTCGGAATCGCCCTCGTCGTCGCCGTCGTCGCGGGGATCAAGAAGAGCCGGGGCTGACCCGGCCGGCCCGCGTCGCGGGGAGAGGGGGCTGTGCCCGCCGGACCGTCCGGCGGGCACAGCCCCTCGAGCCGTCAGAAGCGGAGTTCGTCAGTGGCGCCCCGGCGCAGCGGCGCCACCGCCGCCTCGTCGGCGACGACCACGCCCGTGAAGCCGGCGGGCGAGAAGAACCGGCGGGCCGCCTCGCGGACCGCGTCGTACGGCACGCCCTCCATGAGCGGCCCCCAGTGGTGCAGCCAGTCGGAACCGACCCCGATGTGCAGCAGGTTCGCCAGACCGGACGCCAGCGCGCCCGGTGACGACATCGCGGTCGTGGTGGAACCGATCGCGTAACTCCTGGCGGCGTCGACCTCCCGCACCGAGGGCGGCTCGGCCGCCATGCGCTCCAGCTCCTCCCTGATCACCGCGAGGGCCGGCACGGTGTGCTCGGCGGCGGTGTCGGCCTCGACCATCAGCGTCGAGGCGCCAGGAACCGACTCCACGCCCGAACCGAGCTGGTAGGCGTACCCCTCCTCCTCGCGCAGACGCGTGACCAGCCGGGAGGCGAAGGACCCGCCGAAGACCAACTGGGCCAGGTGCAGGGCCGGGTAGCCGGGATCCGTGCGCGGCAGCGCGGGAGTGGCCAGCCGGATCACGCTCTGGACGGCCCCGGGCCGCTCCACCCGGTGCAACGGCCCGCCCGGGAACCACGGGGGCGTCCGGCAGACGTCGCCTCCCGGCCCCGCCTCCCACGCCCCGAACGCCTCCGCGGCCGCGGCGACGGCTTCCTCCGGAACCAGGTCCCCGACCAGCACGAGCACCGCGCCCCGGGCGCCCAGTTGCCGCGCGTGCAGCTTCGCCAGGTCGTCCGTCGTGCAGGCGGCGGCCAGTTCGGGGGTCGGCTGCAGCCGGGCGGCGATCTCCTCGCCGTACCGTCGCCGCAGCAGCGCGTGCTGCGCGAGGGCCGCCGGCTGATGGGCGGCCAGCCGGATGAGGCGTGCCAGCCGTTCGCGTTCGGCGGCGACGACGTCCTCCGACAGCCGGGGCCTGCGGACGGTCTCGGCCAGCAGGGCGAGGACGGCGGGCAGGGCGTCGGCCATGGTGTGCCCGGTGACGGTGAGTCTGCGGGCGTCGGCGGCGGTGTCCAGAGCGGCGCCGTGCGCGGCGAGCGCCGCGTCGTGACCGTCCGCGTCCCGGTGCGCCGTGCCGTGCGGGAGGACGCGGGCCAGCAGGTGGCACGACGTCACGTCACCGGGACCGGTCGCGGCGTACGGGACGTTGAGCCGGATCTCGACGAGAGGGACCACGGGAACCGAACAGACCACCACGCGCAGCCCGTTGCCGAGCGTGGTGTCGACGTCGGGCAGCGGCAGCCGCCCGTGCGCGGGGCCCGGGGCCGTGCCGCGTGCCCCGTCGTCCCCGGCGTCCGGCCGGACACCGGGGGCAGCGGGGCCGCTCACCGCACGCCCGGTCATGCCGCGGCCTTCTCCCGTGCGGCGCCCCGCGACACGTTCCCTCCCGGCACGAAGCGCACGACCGCCCGGTGCGAGGACCTGAGCCGGGCGGCGGCCCGGCCCACCTGCTCGCCGGTCACCCCGGTCCGCACCAGCTCCGGCAGCGCTTCGGTCAACTCGGCCTCGTGGAAAAGTATTTCGCGCAGACCGAGCAGTTGTGCCCGGGTGCCCGGATCACCGAGTTCGCGCAACGCCCCGGCGGCCCAGCGGGCGGTCGTGGCACGCAGCAGGCCGGCGTCGACCCCGTTCCCCGCCAGCGCCTCCAGCGTGCCGTCCAGTGCGGCCAGGACGTCCTGGCCG
>NZ_MSGP01000567.1:3762-3937 GCF_002078235.1 Streptomyces viridosporus | reverse complement strand
CCCGGGGCCCGTGTCCGCCCCGCCCTGTCCCGGCGACCAGCTGAGCTTGACGACCAGGTGTCCCTCCGCCGAGCCCTTGGCGATGATCGCCCCGGCCTCCGCGGTCAGCTTCACCCCGAACTCCAGCTCCACCGTGTCCGGTTTGAGTGAGCCGTCCCGGAAGACCCGTAGTGCG
>NZ_MSGP01000567.1:0-3733 GCF_002078235.1 Streptomyces viridosporus | reverse complement strand
ACCACCGCGGTGCCGTCCTCGGTCCTGAACCGCATCAACCCGTCCATGGTGCCGCGCGCTCCCCCGCCGTGTGTGACGCAGACGAACTCCCATGCTACGCAAGGTGCTTGGTCCGGCACATGGGTTACGGACGCCGGGCACGCGAACGGCGCCGCCTCCCTGGGACGGGGAGACGGCGCCGCGGTCGCTTCTTCCTCGTACGTCAGACCAGCCAGCCGATGAAGTGGACGAGGCCGGCGAGGACGTCGGTGAGAAGGTTCATGATCGTGCGTTCTCCTTGCGGTGATGCGTCAGTCGGGACCCGTGCGATCACGGTCTGCAGCCCGTCGCTCGCACACCGTGAGTATCGTCAACCTCTTGAGTCGCGTCCGCCCTCACGGGTGACGATCACCTGTTCCGGGGAACATGCGCTCCCCTGTTCGACTCCGGATTCGGCTCCGGCTCCGACGATGCCCCGGACGACTCCCAGCTCCACCAGGTCCTGCGGCCGGATGCGGAGCCGGTCGGCCGTGGCCTCGACCTCCGCCGGGGAGCGCTTGAGGATCGCCGCCGCGAGCTCCGGGGCGATCACCGAGAAGTAACTGTCCGGGGTGGCCCAGGTGTTGCCGGGGGCGGCCAGGGCCAGCGCGCCGCCCGAACCGCCCTCGCCGACGACGAGCGTGGTGACCGGGGTACGGGCGGCGGCCACCGCGCCGAACAGATCGGCGATCGCCGCTCCCGCCCCCTGCCGTTCCGCCTCCGCGTCGTTGGCCGCGCCCGGGGTGTCCACCAGCGTCAGCACCGGGATGCCGAGCCGGTCCGCGAGCCGGACCAGCCGGGCGGCGGTGCGGTACCCGGCGGGACGGGTCGCCGCCCCGGTCTGCGCCGCGTAGGCGACCGTACGGCCCTCGCGCTCGCCGAAACCGCAGAGCATGCCGTCGGGGTCCGTGCCGCCGCAGCGGTCGCCGCCGATCGCGACCCGGTGGGTGAAGTAGGCGTCCAGGTAGGCGGTGGCGCGCGGGCGGTGCGGCGCGCGGGCGCGCCGGACCGCGTCCCAGCCGGTGGCCGGCAGGTCCGGTGCGCCCAGGGCCGCGGGCGGCGGGGCCGGCGCGGCCGACGGGCGGGTCAGCAGCCGCAGCCACCGCCCCAGCGTCTGCCGCAGTTCCCCCGGCCGCACCACCGCGTCCGCCGCCCCCGCCGCCACCTGCGCCTCGGCCGTGTACGCCGCCGGGTCCGCGTCCGCCGGCCGCACCCGTGAGCCGGCGAAGCCGACCTGGGCCCCGGGCAGGGCGAGGACCACGTCGGCGCCCGCGCCCAGGGTGGCCCAGCCGCCGCCGGTCGTCGGGTCCCGCACCACCGCGATCTGCGGCAGCCCCGTCTCCCTCAGGAGCGCCGACGCGCGGGCCACGCGCTGGAGCTGGGTGAGGGCGAGCATGCCCTCCTGCATCCGGCTGCCGCCGGTGGCGATCAGCGGGACGACCGGCAGCCGGTGCTCGCGGGCATGGGCGTACGCCGCCTCCAGGCGGTCGCCGGTGCGCACGCCGAGCGAGCCGCCGAGGAAGCCGAACTCGAACGCGATCAGCACCGCCCGGGTGCCCTCGACGCGGGCGTCGCCGCAGATCACGGACTCCTGCTCACCGGTGCGTTCGGCGGCGCGGGCACGGGCGGCGTCGTAACCGGGCCAGGCGAGGGGGCCGTCCGGGGCGGACGTCCTGGTGGGGGCGGGCAGTTCGGAGAAGTCGTCGGTGACCAGGGCGACGGCCTCGCGGGCGGAGAGACGCCCGGCCGGGTCAGCCATGGCGCAGCGCCCGCTTCATGACCTTGCCCATGTCGTTGCGGGGGAGGGCGTCGAGGTGGTGGACGACGCGCGGGCGCTTGTGCGGGGCGAGACGACGGGCGACGTGCTCGGCCAACTCCTCCGCGACGGGCGGGGACTGCGGATCCGCCGGGACGACCCACGCCACGATCCGCTCGCCCAGGTCGGGGTCCGGCTCCCCGGTGACCGCGGCCTCCCGCACGCCCGGGTGCTCCAGCAGCGCGTTCTCGATCTCCCCCGCACCGATCTTGTAACCCCCGCTCTTGATCAGGTCGGTGGCCTTGCGGCCGACGATCCGGACGGAGCCGTCGGGGTCGCGCACCGCCATGTCGCCGGTGCGGAACCAGCCGTCGGCGGTGAAGGCGGCGGCCGTGGCGTCCGGCCGGTTGAGGTACTCGGTGAACAGGTTCGGCCCGCGCACCTGGATCTCGCCGACGGTCTCGCCGTCGTGCGCCGCCACCGGTGCCCCGTCCTCCTCCACCAGCCGCAGCCGAACGCCCGGCAGCGGCACGCCCACCGTGCCGGGGCGGGCCTCGCCGTCCGCGCGGACACTGGTGTTCATCAGGGTCTCCGTCATGCCGTACCGCTCGACGACGCGGCGTCCGGTCGCCGCCGCGATCCGCTCGTGGTCGTGCACCGGCAGCGCGGCGGAGCCCGACACCAGCAGCCGCGCCCCGGCCAGCGCCTCGACCAGCTCCGGGGAGCCGGGCAGCGCCTCCGCGATCCGGTGGTACATCGTCGGCACGCCGAACAGCATGGTCGCGCCGCCGTTCAGCTCGCGCGCCACGCCCTCGGTGGTGAACCGGCCGAGGTGGCGCACGGATCCGCCGCGGCGCAGCGGGCCGAGCGTGCCGAGGACGAGCCCGTGCACGTGGAACAGCGGGAGCCCGTGCACCAGGACGTCGTCACCGGTCCACCGCCAGGCGTCGGCGAGCGCGTCCAGGGTCGCGGCGACCGCGCGGCGGGGGAGGACGGCGCCCTTGGGCGGGCCGGTGGTGCCGGAGGTGTAGACGATCAGGGCCGGGTCCTCGTCGCCCGCCCGCTCCTCGGGGAGCCCGCCCGGCGCCCCGCCGTCCGGGTCGACGTCGAGGCGGGGCACCTCCCGCAGCGGGGGCGGGAGTTCCGCGCCCGGTGCGGTGAGCACCAGGTCCGGGGCGCTGTCGGCCAGGATGTGCGCCAGCTCCTTCTCGCCCGACCTGGGGTTGAGCGGCACCACGGGCACCCCGGCGGCCAGCGCGGCGGTCACGGCCACCGCGGTCTCCGGCGCCGGCGTGGCCCAGACGGCGACCCGGCGCGCCGCCCCGAGCCCCGCGGCCACCGCGCCGGCCGCCGCGGCGAGTTCCCCATACGTCAGTGAGCGCTCGCCGAACCGCAGGGCGGGCCGGCCGGCGGCCGAGGTGTCGGTCAGGGCCGGGAAGAGAGAGGACACGCGGCGTACTCCTTGGATCTCGTTGCCGGTGAGGCGGCGCGGTCGCTGCCTGGACGTCCTACCCAAGCCGGTCACGACCGTCACCGTCCACACCACCGCCGGGCTCCGGAGCAGCCGACCCCGACCGCCGCCCCGCCCCGGTCACTCGCGACGCCCGCGTCTGCGGCCGTATCCGTGCCGCGGTGATCAGCGCCGGCCGCGAGCCGCGCCGTCGGGTGGCCGACCTGGTGATCGCCGCCGTCTGTTGATGTCCACGGTGAATGTCAGGACCTCCCTGATCCGTGGCTCTCCGGACCGGTCGCCATCATGGGCACCGGGACCGGACGGGAACCGTTGGCCAGTGACTCCGCGCCGGCCACGCCGACCAGTGACGCGGCCACGGCGGGCCGTACCGGTACCAGCGGTGGCTCTCCGCGCTCCATCAGGACCTAGCCAGGAGCGGGGTGGGGAATGGCTTCTGCGTCCTGCTCTGGCCTCAGCTGGGTGCACGGATCCGCAGTGTTCATCTG
>NZ_MSGP01000566.1 GCF_002078235.1 Streptomyces viridosporus | reverse complement strand
GCCGGTGGGGGTGCGCAGCAGGGTCGCGCCGGGCAGCGGCACCTCGAGCGGAGGACCGGGGAACGCCTGTGCCACCGCGTCCCGTTCGACGGGGACCGCGGTGGCGACGAGGACGCGCGGCGCCGAGCGGGTCAGGAGCCGTCGTCCTTCTTCAGCCGGAAGGACCACAGACCCGTGGCCCCGTTCTCGCCCTCCTGGACCGACACCAGGGTGGAGTTGCCCTGGGCGCCGTACTGGGTGTTGAAGAACACGCTGCCCGGGATGGTGCGGTAGGTCTTGGTGCTGGAGTCGGTCAGCGGCCGACCGTTCATCAGGATGGTCCAGCCGTTGTCGGCGATCTCCGGGTCGACGCCGAAGCGCACGGTCTCCTCGGGGTCGACCGAGATCTCCTTGATGTCCTTGTCCTTCAGGCACGCGGTCAGGTTGGAGGCCTTCAGGGCCTTGCCCTCGCCGCCGCAGGTGGCCTCGGAGCTCACCGAGGAGCTGCCCACGGTGATCGTGGCCATCGCCGTCGGCTTGTCGCACGCGGACAGGACGAGCAGTCCGGCGGATACGGCGCCTACGGTGGCGACGACACGGCGGCGTCGCACGGCGCGGTGACTCTGGGCGGCTGCGCCGCGGAGCAACGTGGTCATGGGCGAAAGGCTATCGGGCGGACCCGGTCGCCCTCCCACGCGGGGGTGCGGCGTGGCCGGAGCGTTACGCCACCCGCGCCCGCCCCGTGCTCCCGTGCCGGGCGGAGACGACCAGCCCGCGGACGGTGGTCAGCCAGCCCGCGGCGACGATCGCCGCGCCCACCGCGAGCCCCAGCGGGCCGATCAGCGGCATCACGATGCCGATCGCCCCGCCCAGCACCCAGGCCATCTGCAGCAGCGTCTCGGACCGCGCGAACGCCGACGTCCGCACCAGCTCGGGCACGTCCCGCTGGATCAGCGCGTCCAGCGACAGCTTGGCCAGGGCCTGCGCGAACCCGGCGATCGCGGCCAGGCACGCCACCAGGACCGCGCCGAAGAACGCCGCGGCCGCGATCGTCGCGGCCAGCACACAGGCCACCACCGTGACGATGATGATCTCCGGGGCGCGGGACCTGAGCCAGGCCCCGACCGCCGTGCCGAGCGCGTTGCCCGTGCCCGCCGCCACGCCCACGATGCCGAGGGACACCGCGGCGTTCTGCCCGGTCATCGGGTGCTCGCGCAGCAGGAACGCGAGGAAGAAGATCAGGAAGCCGGACAGGCAGCGGATGGAGGCGTTGGCGCCCAGCGCGTGGGTGACGGCCGGGCCGACCGTGCGCAGCCCGGGACGCCGGGCCGCCTTGCGGTACGGCCCGTGCAGGTGCCGCTCGTCGGCGGCGAGCAGCGCGACGTCCTCGCCCTTGGCGGAGTCCACCTCGGGCGGCAGCCGGAAGGACAGGAACATTCCCGTGACGAAGAGGACGAAGGCGCCGTACAGCGGCCAGCGGGGACCGATCTGCTGCAGCCCCGCGCCGATCGGCGCGGCGATCCCGGTCGCCAGCAGCCCGCCGAGCGTGACCCGCGAGTTCGCCTTCACCAGGGAGAAGGTGGGCGGCAGCAGCCGGGGCACGACCGCGCTCCTGACCACCCCGTACGCCTTGGACGCGACGAGCACGCCGAGCGCGGCCGGGTACAGCTGGATGCTGCCGGTGACGACCGCGCCGGACAGCACCAGGGCGAGCAGCGCCCGCGCGAGCATCGCACCGGCCATCGCGGCGCGGCGGCCGTGCGGGACGCGGTCCAGGAGCGGGCCGATCACCGGGGCGAGGAGGGTGAACGGCGCCATGGTGACGGCGAGGTAGAGCGCGACCCGGCCGCGGGCCTCGTCGGTCGGCACCGAGAAGAAGACGGTGGACGCGAGGGCGACCGTGATCATGACGTCGCCGGCGCCGTTCACCCCGTGCAGTTCGATCAGCTTGCCGAGCCCGGACTCCCCGGCGCCGTGCGCGTGGGTCACCCGGCGGATGCCGCGTGCGGTGCCGGTCACCGGGAAGCGCAGGGCCCGGCCGAACGCGCGGAGGCGGCCGTCCGCCCGGCCCGTCCCGGGGCGTCGGCCGCTTTCCCTGACCCCCTTGACCCTTTTGGACCCACCGGTCCCGGTGGCGTCCTGGGGTGTCCTCGCGGTAGCCACGACGTCATAGTGCCCCGAGACCCCGGTGCGTAGTGCCGCAACGCCGCCGTGGACGGCGTCCCGGATGCGGCCGTCCGTCCGATCGGCCCCGGCGCACGGCGTTCCCGGGGCGACTCCGCGCGGTGCGCCGCGGCCCGGGAAACCGGCGCGCGGGACACCGGAACAACCGTCGGTGTAGGCCCAGCGCACGCGAACAGGTAGCGTGCCTATCTCAGCCATCCCGCAGAATGGATGGAGGCGCGCCCGAGCACGATCCGGCGCGGACGTCGACGCGGTCCCCCGGTCCGCTCCGTCCGCCCTCGCGCTGGGAGTGGCGCACTCGTGAGACGGCGTAGGAGAGAAGCGATACCTGTGAGCGCAGCGACAACGCGAAGCCGCACCCCCGACCGTCTGTGCGCCGAGGCCGTCGACCTCGCCCGCGCCGCAGCCGAGGAGGTCGCCGCGCCCGGGGTGGTCGGGGAGCACCTGGGGATGGTCTCCGAGGGCGACCGCGTGGTCACGCACTTCTTCGAGTGCAGGGAGCTCGGCTACCGCGGCTGGCGCTGGGCCGTCACCGTCGCCCGCGCCTCCCGAGCCAGGATCGTCACCGTCGACGAGGCGGCCCTGCTGCCCGGCCCCGACGCCGTGCTCGCGCCGGAGTGGGTGCCGTGGAGCGAACGGCTGCGCCCCGGCGACATGGGCCCCGGCGACCTGCTGCCCACCGACGCCGAGGACCTGCGCCTGGAGCCCGGCTTCTCCGGCGAGGAGGAACCGCCGCCGAACTCCGCGGTGTCCGGGGAGATGGCCGAGCTGGTGGAGGCCGAGGACGCCGAGGTCACCGAGGGCACCCCGGCCCACCTGGCCACCGCCCCCTCGCGCGGCTCCATCGCGGCCGTCGCCGAGGAACTCGGCATGCGCCGCGCCCGGGTGCTGTCCCGGTACGGCCTGCACACCGCCGCCGACCGCTGGGACGAGGCGTTCGGCGCCAAGACCCCGATGGCCCAGGCGGCCCCCGCCTCCTGCGTCAGCTGCGGCTTCCTCGTCCCCATCGGCGGCTCCCTGGGCCAGGCCTTCGGCGTGTGCGCCAACGAGTTCTCCCCGGCCGACGGCCGCGTGGTCTCCCTGGCGTACGGCTGCGGCGGCCACTCCGAGGCAGCGGTCATGCCCAGGCCGCCGCAGCCCGCCCCGCCGGTGATCGACGAGACCCGCGTCGACCCGTTCCCGCTGCGCCCGGCGTCGGACTCGGGATCGGTGCCGGCGACCGAGGACGAGGCGTCGGCGGACCTGGGACACTCGTAGGACCCGCCCGGACGGTCACGGGAGCCCTCGGCGCCCGACGAGCACGACGCAGGACGTCCCCGCCGCCGGGCTCCGTCCCGTACCCGTTCCGTCCCGGTCCCCTCCTGTGCGACGATCCCCGCCGGGAGGCGGGATGCGGTACGTGGTGGCGGGGGTGTTCGCCTGCTTCTTCCTGGCCGTGGCGGTGAGTGGGGTGGTCGGGCTGCTCACCGGCTGGATCCATCCGTGGGAGCGCCCCCGTGTCCTGCGACTCGTCCCCCACGGGCTCGGTCAGGTCCTCACCGGGAGCGGCATGACCTGTTTCACGGCCGTTCTCGCCTTCCTCCCGGTGGGAGACGCGCTGATCTCCCTCCTCGCGGGGGGTGCCTGTCTCCTCCTCGCCGGGACCGTCCTGCTGGGCGTGGCCCGTTTCCCGGACCGCGGGTAGCGCTCCGTCCCGCCGGGCGGTGCCGCCCGGCGGTGGGCGCCGGACCCGCCCGCCCCGGAGAGGGCCGCCGGAGACGTCCCGGGGGCCCGCTCAGCGGTCGACCGTGCCGACCGCTTCGCCGGCGGGACCGTCGGCCTCGGGGGCTCCGCTCTCGGGCCCGAGGGGGCGGCCTTCCCAGTGGAGCGCCCGCCAGCCCCGGTCGGGGGAGCCGGAGAGGACGACGACACCGGTGTTCCGCAGCGCGTGGTCGGCGGCGTACGACACGTCGACGTTCTCCGCCCGGGCGGCCACCCACATGCGGATCGCGGCGCCGTGACTGACCATCGCCACCGTCCGGGCCCCGGTCCCGGCGGCCTCGTCGACGACGGCGTCGAAGCGCTTGAGGGCCTCCACGCCGTTCTCCCCTCCCGGCATGCGCAGCCCGGTGTCCCCCGCCGACCAGGCGAAGGCGGTGGTGAGGTACGTCCGGACGGCCTCGTCGTCGCCGCGCATCTCCAGATCGCCGGCGGAGATCTCCCGGATCCCGTCCCGGATCCGGACCTCCAGCCCCCTCGCGTCGGCCAGCGGCGCGGCGGTGAGCTGGGTGCGCACCAGCGTCGAGGCGTAGAGGGCGTCGATCTCCTCCGCCGCCAGCGCCTCCGGCAGGGCGGCTGCCTGCTGCTCTCCCAAGGGCGTCAGGCCGGGGCCCGGCTCCGCGGTGTCCAGGAGGTGCTTGAGGTTGGAGGGGGTCTGGCCGTGGCGGATGAGCAGCAGACGCATGTAAGGGTCTACCTCCCGGATAGCTGATGACGTCCTCCCACTCTGCCACTCGGCGGTGCCCTCCACGGCGGCGGGTGGTCGCCGGCCGGCGCTACAGGTTGTCCCCCCAGCCGCCCTGGATCATGGTCTGGAACGCCCACTTCCCCTCCCGCCTGATCAGGATGTCGGCGTACCGGAGCCGCTGGGAGTGACCGTCCGCGGTCATGGTCGAGTCGGTGAGGACCACGGCCATCGAGGGGGACAGGAACACCGGGGTCCGGGTGGACTCGAAGGTGATGTCCTGGTCCCCCTCGCCCATCACCCGGGTCATGGTCGCGACGAACCGCTCCCGGTCCCACTGCGCCGACCGGCCGTCGCCCGCGGAGTCGTCGCTGACGAGGTTGAGCGGGAACACCGCCATGTCCGCCATGCGCTCGACGTCCCGCCGGCCGCTCGCCGCGTCGTACTCCGCGAACCAGGCGTCCAGGCTCGCGCGGTCCTCGGGGGTGGGGGTGTATCCGGTGTCGGGGAGGAAGGTCACGTGGGCTCCTTCAAGGGGTGGAACGGGACGGGGAACCGCGACTAGTCAACTTTGTCTAGCTGGCTACGCGGAGAAGATATACCTCTCCGGTGTACTGGTAAAACTTGATTAATGCTTCCTCCGCGTGACCTGAGTCACCGCAGGGGAAGCGGGTCCGGTCACTCGTCCTCGAAGATCTCTTCGGCCTTCGGTGCGGTGACGGCGCGGGTGAGCCAGTGGCGGAGGAGTTCGGGGTCGGTGCAGTCCGTGACGCGCCTGCGGACGTCGTCGGAGACGTCGAGGCCGCGCTGTTCGAGGACGAGCAGGACGTCCTCGGCGCGGCCCTGGGCGCGGCCCTGGGCGCGGCCTTCGTCGCGGATTTCTTCGGAGATGTAGGACTTGTAGAAGGAGAGGTCCACGGCCACCAGGTTCCTCCAGAGGTGCTTGGCCGGGCGGTTGCCCAGGCCCTGTGCGGTGAATTCGACGATGGGGTCCGCGATGTCTTCGGGCGCATCCCGCAACGCTGTGGACAGGGCCTTCAGTATCACATCGACGACCGGTTCGGCGGCGTGTGTGATGGCCGCCAGACTGGCCAGGACCAGGTCGGCGCGGGCCTCCTCCGGATCGGTGATCACCGGCATGTTGTGCGGTCCGGCGACCAGGGGGCGCAGGGTGAGGGTGGGCAGCTGGGGCGGCCCGCTGCTCACCGGCTGCTGGGCCCATCTGGCTGTGGCGTGGTCCTGGCAGACGACCAGGAGAGCCGTGGGCAGCCGGTACTTCGTCCACAGGTAAGCGGCGTAGTACGCCCAGCTCGCCGGCTTGTTCAGGTCCTTCTGGCCCTGGGCCTCCACGGCCAGGAGGAACGCGCCCTGTTCCGCGGTCTCGAACCGCAGCAGTGTGTCCACCCGGCGTTCGACGGGACTGGCCTCGGTGAGGTCGGTCGGCAGGGCTGTCGCCTTCACGGGAGTGGGGATGTCGACCCCGAGGAAGCGTGAGACGCGGCTGAACAGTCCGGGATCGTGCTGGAAGATGCGGTGCATCGCCTCGTGGGGCGGGCTGACCATGGGGCTCCTTGTGGATCAGGGGTGGGCGGCGGCTGCCGCTCGGCAGTCGCGGCAGAGGGCGCCGGGGTGGGATG
>NZ_MSGP01000565.1 GCF_002078235.1 Streptomyces viridosporus | reverse complement strand
GACGAGGCATGACGGAGGGAACGGGGAGGAAGGACGAGTGGATCACTGCCCGGCTACGGTTGCGTCGCATGACCCACACCGAGATCGAGATCACCGCGGAGCTGGTCCGGGAACTGCTGCGCGATCAGCACCCCGACCTGGCCGATCGTTCTCTGGAACTCGGCGCGCGTGGCTGGGACAACCAGGTGTGGCGGCTCGGCGACGACCTCGCCGTCCGGTTGCCCTGGGCGACGCAGACCGCGGACGCGCTGCTGCGCAAGGAGTACGCCTGGCTGCCCGCCCTCGCCCCGCACCTTCCGTTGCCGGTCCCCGTCCCGCAGCGCCTCGGGGAGCCCTCCGGGAGGTTTCCGCGACCCTGGATCGTCACCACCTGGGTACCGGGCGCACCCGCCGACCGCGCCCCCGCCACGCGTGCCGCGGACGCGGCCGACAACTTGGCCGCCTTCCTCACGGCTCTTCACCGGCCTGCCCCCACCGGGGCGCCCGCCGGCCGTGATCGCGGAGGACCGCTGGCCGACCGCGCCGAGCAGTTCACCAAGATGCTCGCCTCGGCCACCGAGCTGGGGCTGGTCTCCGACCCGGGCGCCGTCCGCGCGGTCTGGAAGGACGCCGCCGCCGCGCCCGACTGGGCGGGCCCGGCCCTGTGGCTCCACGGCGACCTGCATCCGGCCAACGTCCTCACCGCGGACGGCGCCTTCTGCGGCGTGATCGACTTCGGAGACCTCTGCGCGGGCGACCCGGCCTGCGACCTCGCCGCCGCCTGGATCCTGCTGCCGGACGGTGCCGCCGACCGCTTCCATGACGCCTACCAGCCGGCCCCGGACGCCGCGACCCTGCGCCGCGCCCGCGGCTGGGCGGTGCTGCGCGCCCTCGCCGGGATCCTCATCGGAGACGCCGGCGTCCACGGACGCCCCGGCGGCAAGCCCACCTGGGGCCCACCCGCCCGCACCGCCCTGCGACGCCTCACCGCGGCAGCCCGTCGCTGAGCAATCTCCCGCCGTCGCAAACCGGTCGACCGGCCCGGCTTCCTCGTCCGGTTCGGTCAGGCGGCGCGGTCTGCTCCGTCCCGTTGCCGGTTCGGGGACGCTTGCAGGCCGGACGCCTGCTCCTCAGGGTCCTCAGGGTGACGAAAGCCCGGTTCAGGCGCGCTTCCGAGTGCTGCGGAGGGGGAGAGGGCCGGGACATGACGATCGGCGTGCTGACCAAGGTTCCGGTCTGCCCTCGACCCGTTCGCGAAGCGAGTCGGTCATGGGGGTCGGGGGATGCGCCGGTCCGGTCGAAGCGGGTCGGATCAGCTGAGGGGCGAGTCGGCGGCTGTGTCGGCGAAGGCCATGGACGGCCGGCTGATCGGCGATCGGTGAGCCGGGCCCGGGCCGAGGGCCCGCCGCACCGTGTCAGGTGGCCTCGCACGGTGCGACGGATGGAGACAAGCAGCCCTTCCGTTCCGAGTTCAGCCCAGTCCGCAGCGGTCGAGCGAGGCACGAACCCGGTTGAGCCCCTCCGCTCTCCAGTGTTCCCGGTCGGGCATCTGGTCCTCCCGGCGCCAGCGCCAGGCCGAGAACATGGCCCAGTCCACGGCGCGGCACCGGTGGATCAGGTCCTGGTCAGCTCCCGCATAGTGCTTCTCCACCTCGTCGGACGCATGGGCGAGGTCGAACTCGACCGGCCCACGGCAGCACGTGGCGAGGTCCACGAAAAGCGGACCCCTCTTCGTGTTGAGGAGGTTGCCCGGATGCGGCTCACCGTGCAACAACTGGTCGCCGGCCTTGTTCACGCTGATTGCGGCGCTCAGTCCACCCAGTGTGCTGATGAGGAGTTCCCGGTCGGCATCGGGCAGTTCGGGGGTCTGCTCCCGGTCGTTCACCTCTCTCAGTGCCCCGGCGACTCGATCGGTGAAGTGCGGTGCGTCCAGATCGACCTGGCGCAGGGCGGCGTGGTGCCGCATGAGCACGTCCGCGTAGTCGGCCGGCGCGATCTCCGTCTCCACCGGTTCGTAGTAGGTCCACAACGAGATGGCGAAGGCATCGCGCACATGGACGCGGGGGTCGACCCGAGGCTCCAGCTCGGCCACCGGAGCGTCGACCTCCGCGAGACGGCGGGCGACCTCCACCTCGAACTCGGAATCAGCCAGATGCCCCAGAGGCGCGACCCGAGCCAGGACGTCACAAGGGACCAGGCGCAGCGCGACGCGGTCCGAGTTGTGGACGACGACCACGTCGTCGACCCGAAGGCCCAGCTCCGAAGCGGTCGCCCGTCCTGCCTCGACCGCGCGACGGAGTTCCGAAGGCTCCATGTCGTTCTCCCTCATCGTCGGGTACACATACACGTCCGGGGACGACAACGACGCCCCGATGTCTTCGCGGACATCATCCGGCACCCGGCCCCGGGGAGAGCCGGTCCCGGTCGGCTCCGCCGTAAAGCCGGACGCCCCGCCCCGGGGCAGTCGCCTCGGCCAGCACCGCCAGCTCGGCACGGTCGCCCTCGTCGACCGGGGCGACCGCGCCCGCGCCGTTCGCCACCGCGTCCTGGACGGCCGGCAGCGGGTCGTCCGACCCCGGCACGCGGACGACGAGAAGGCCGGCCACGTCCGTCGTCGACGGCCCGCCGTCGAACCCGCGGTAGACATCGACGTAGTCGACGGCCCGGGACGGGTCCATGCCCGGCACGAGACGCTCCAGCGCCGAGGCCTCCTCGTGCGTGTCGACGAAGCGGCGGAGGTTGGCCTTCCAGCCGGCGAACCGCTCGGCCGTCATCGTGCGGTCATGGTGCGGGTGCGCGCCCGAGGCGGCGCGGGAGTACGCCCGTCGCGCGCCGTGCCCGGCGAGTCGGTAGGCGAGCTCCTGGTCCTCGAGGCCCCAGCCGACGAACGGCTCGTCGAATCCGGTCGGCGCGACCCGCCCCAGGAACCACCGGTCGACCGACACGTTGCATCCGTCCTCGGCCTCGAGGTCGTCCTGGCCGACGGAAGAGTCGTCACGACGGGACACCGGACGTCCAAGGGGGTGAGCGGCTACGACCTCACGAGCCTCTTCGTGGGCTCGGAGGGCACGCTCGGCGTCATCACCGGCGCGACGCTTCGGCCGCGGTCGAAGGCCGTCGGCCCGCGGGCGACGGTCGCCGCCTACTTCCCGGATGCCGCCGCGGCGGCCCGGGCACCGCTGGCGCCCGCCCGCGGCGGCCTGACGCCGAGCTTCCTGGAACTGATCGACGAGGCCACGCTGCGGGCGTTGCACGCATGGCAGCCGCTCGATCTGCCCGGCGACGGGGTCGCGCTGCTGCTCGCGGAGTTCGACGGGGTCGACGCCGACCGCGCGGCAGCCGAGACGGGCCGGCTGTGCGGGAAGCTGAACGCGGTCGCGACTCAGGTCACGACCGACGAGGCGGAGTCCGAGCGACTGCTCGACATCCGCCGGCATGCCCCGGGGGCGCTGGAGCGGATGGGCAGGACCATGGTCGAGGACTTCGTCGTACCGCGTTCCCGGCTGGGCGACATGCTGGTGGAGATCCGGCGTATCGCCGCGCGGCACGACGTCCTCGTCGCGACGGTGGCGCATGCGGGCGACGCCAACCTCCATCCCACCCTGCTGTTCGACCGCACCGAACCGGAGATACCCGCGCGCGTCTGGTCCGCCGCGGACGACATGTTCCGGACCGCCCTACGACCGGGCGGCACCCTCACCGGAGAACACGGTATCGGGACGCTGAAGAAACGTTGGCTGCGCGACGAACTCGGCGACGACGGAACGGGCGTCCACCAAACGATCAAGAGCGCCCTGGACCCTCTCGGGATCATGAATCCCGGCAAGGTCCTGTGAGTTCGCACGCCCCAACACGGCGTCAGACAGGGGACGAGGAAGGTCTGATGGGAAAGTCAAGCAGTGACGAATGGCCGACGAGGGTGAAGAGCGTCATCGTCGACGTTCTTGACCTCGGCATCGCCCCCGGGGGGAACGCGCCGACGACCTTTCGCTGTATTCGTCGACCCTGAAAATGGACTCGATGACACTCCTTCACCTGCTGGTGACCTTCGAGAGCGAATTCGGCTTCGAGCTCGATGACGAGGACGTCATGAACGCGAACCTCGACACCGTGCGCAGCTTGGTCGACCTGGTCGTGGACGTGGCAGAGGGGGACCGGGGCGCGGTGGCGGCCGGGCCCGCGAACGACGGTCTGAGGGGCTGAGGCATGCCGGTGACCGGCGATGTGTTCCACCTGGACAAGGACCAGGCGCCCACACACTGGTACAACGTCCTGGCCGACCTGCCGTTCGAGGTTCCCGCGCCCCGGCCGCCACTGGCCCGGGACACGGGCGCGGACGAAGCGCGGGCACCGCGTCCCCAGCTCCCTCCGTCCCTGTACCGGCAGAGCACCGGGAGCGGGCGGTTCGTGGAGATCCCCGAGCCGGTCCGCAGCGAGTACCAGCGCCGGCGGCCCACGCCCCTGTACCGGGCCACAGGGCTGGAGAGGGCACTCGACACCCCCGCGCACATCTACTTCAAGTTCGAGGGGACCAGTCCGTCGGGCAGCCACAAGATCAACACAGCGCTGCCCCAGGCGTACTACTACAGCCGATCCGGTGTCAGGGAAATGGTGACAGGAACGGGAGCGGGGCAGTGGGGCACCGCCCTCGCCACGGCCTGCCACCCGTACGGAATGGAATGCACCGTCTTCAGGATGCGGTGCAGCTACGAGCAGAAGCCCTACCGCGGCACACTCATGCGGCTCAACGGAGCCCAGGTCGTCAAGAGCCCGAGCACGCTGACCGAAGCCGGCCGGGCGGCGCTGTGGGAGAACCCCCGACGCACCGGGCAGCCTCGGGATCGCCAATGCCGAGGCCATCGAGTACGCCGCCCCCCGGTCCGCCGCGCGCTTCTCCATCGGCAGCAAGGCCGAGGGAATCGTCCCGGCGCCGGAGTCCGCGCACGCGGTCGCCCACGCGATGGAAGAGTCCGTCGAAGCCCGTCGGCAACGGCGCAAGCGCGTCATCCTCTTCAGTATGAGCGGTCATGGTCTGTTGGACCTGGGGGCCTACGAACAGTTTCTCTCCGGTGAGATGCTCGACTCCGAGCCCAGCGACGAGGAGAGCGCTCGGGTCGACCAGATCGGGCGCGTCGCCGTGCACCTGGTCGACTGCGTCGTCGACGTCTCGAACCTGCTGTCCGAGAGTCCGGACCTCGACACCGCCCGTGCGGCCCTCGGCTCGGCCCGCTCCGCGGTGGTCGCCGCCACCTGCGCGGTGCGCCACACGCACGACCGCGTGAAGACCGCGACGACGTGAACATCGGTCCGGCGTTTCGGCAGCGGAGTCAATCCCCGTTCCCGGGCGTGCTCCGGACGACTTCCACAGGGTGTCGGTGACGATGCTCCGCTCGCGACCCGCGGTCCTCTTCGCCGCGTCCGTGGCCTGCCCGGAGGCCGGGACGCTGGTGGAGGCCTTCACGCTCTGCGCGCCGCAGACGCCCACCGGAGCTGTCGCGACCGGGATCAGTGGTCCACGTGTCCGGGACGCGGGGCCGAGGCCCACCGCCCTTCACGGCCACACACGCTGCTCACTGCCGTCGGCCGGGAGGTCCAGGCACAGTCGGTAGCCGCCGTCCGCGGTCGGGCCGCAGGTGACTGTGCCACCGAGCAACTCGGCACGCTGACGCAGGCCGACCAGGCCGTAGTGGGCACTGGGAAGGGGCAGAGCGGGCCGGGTCGGTGCCGTGTTGGTGACCGTGACACGGACGGTTGCGTCCTCGTGGCGGACGCGGACGGTCGCTTTCGCGCCGGGGGCGTGCTTGCGCACGTTGGTCAGCGCCTCCTGGACGGTGCGGTAGATGGCGCGTTGGACGGGCGGTGGGAGGCTGCCGGACAGGTCCGTGTGCAACTCGGCCTCGATGCCGCTGTTGTCGACCAGCTGAGGGATGTCGGCCAGGGAGGGCTGTGGGATGAGTTCCGTGGGACGGCCTCCGGAGGCCCGCAGGACGCTGACCATGTGCCGCAGTTCGTCCAGGGTCTGCACGCTCAGCCTGCGGATCGTGGCTGCGGCTTGTTTGACGTCGGCGTCCCGGCTGCCGACCTGGAGCACTCCGGCCTGCACCGCGATGAGACTGACCTGGTGGGAGACCACGTCATGCATCTCTCGAGCGAGTGCCGTGCGTTCCTTGGCCAGCACGGTCTGGGCTGTCAGCTGCCGCTCGTGGTCGCGGGCCCGGGAGATCTCGGCGAGTCGCAACGACAGGTCACGCCGGGCCTGCACGAGCTGGCCGAGGAAGACGGGTGCGGCCGCCGTCGCCGCTGTGTAGCCCAGAGTGACAAAGGTCGACGGTGTCGAGAAGTCGAAGTCCGGCGACGGAAGAGAGGTCATGTCGCTGATGGTGAACGCCACGGCGCAGACGGCCAGCAGGGTGCGACGGCGGGTGAGTGAGGCGAGCGTGTACAGCGCGGCCAGGGCGGCGAAAACCGCGTCGGAGAGGAGGACCGAGGGAAGGGTGAGCAGGAACGTGAGCAGCGGCAGCCGACGGCGGGGGAGGAGAGCGAAGGAAGCGGCCAGGGCGCAGGCCATGCGCAACGGCTCGGAGGCGTCGACATGGGCCCAGACGTCGAGCAGTGAGATTCCGACGAGGGCGGCGTCCAGCAGCGGGGCGGACAGGGGGCGAGTGCTCATGATCTCTTCTGGTCCCGCGGCGGCTTGAGCAGGCCGGCTCGTTCCGCGAGCAGGGCGGCCTGGACACGGCTGCCCACTCCCAGCTTGGTGAGGATGGCGCTCACATGGTCCTTGACCGTGCCGGTGCTCAGGTGCATCCGTGCGGCGATGTCGGTGTTGGACAGTCCCTCGGCGATGAAGCCGAGTACGGCGCGTTCGCGGTCGGTCAGCGGGTCGAGGCTGCGGGCGGCGTCCTCCTGCAGGCCGGAGTTCAGATAGCCGTCCACGACCGTCCGGGTGACCTTGGACGACAGAACGGTGCCGCCGTCGGCCAGGGTCCGCACCAGGTAGGGCAGTTGGTCCGGGTCGGTGTCCTTGAGCAGGAAGCCGGCGGCGCCCGAGCGGAGGGCCGTGGCGACGTACTCGTCCATGTCGAACGTCGTGAGCATCGCCACCACCGGAGGGTGCGGCAGCCGAAGGAGGTCGGCCAGGACGGTGAGGCCGTCCACGTCGGGCATCCGGATGTCCAGCAGCACGATGTCGGGGCGTCTCTCCCGCGCCGTTCGGATCGCCTGGCCGCCGGGAACCGCCGCCACGACCTCGATGTCGTCGGTCGCCTCGAGGATGCGCTGGAAGCCCGTACGGATCAGCGCCTCGTCGTCGACCACCATCACCCGGATCACGCGTGCTCCACTCACCATCGGGCCCACTGTCCGATTCGTACCATGCCGAGACCGGTCCCGCGGGTGGCCGACACCGAATGCGGCCGGGTGGCGGGAGCGTGCCAGCCAGTCGGCGGGGCCGGTTCCGGACAGGTGCCGGATGGTCGCCGTACGTAGCTTTGCCCGACTGTGGAGGTGGGAGCTCCGTATACCGCCACCACGCCCGCCCGCCTCCTGGTCAACCGGCTGACGACAGACGTGAAAGCTCCGTGTCGCACCACCGGCTCCACGGAATTTCGGCCGTCTCGCACCAGTCGGCCCGCCGCCGGGCAGGAAGGGGATCAGCCATGACGATCTGCCTGACACTTCTGTGCGCGACCGCCGGGGACGACACCGGCGAGGCGATCTTCGACGACGGCGTCCTGAACGGGCGCGGCCTGTCCGGGGCAGGCGCCGCCGGAGCGGTCCTGCCCCGCTACACGGTGGCCGTCCGGGCACCTTCGACCCGTTGCGCCCGGACTGCTCACGCCCTGGCCCTCAAGACCACGCTCGAGCCCGCGCTGCACGACTTCGACTACGGCAAGTGGCGCGGTCGCACAGCCGCCGAAGTCGCCGCCACCGACCCCTACGGGTTCTCCGTCTGGCTGACGGACCCGGATGCCAAGCCCCACGGAGGGGAGACCGTGCGCCAGCTCTGCCAACGGATCACGCGTTGGCTGGAGAGCCTGCCGCCCGACACGGGCCGCGCACTGGTCATCACGGAGCCGGCCGTTACCCGGGCCGCGCTCGTCCACGCCCTGTCAGCACCGGTGAGGGCCTTCTGGCACCTCAAAGTGCCGCCTCTGTCGACGGTGTCCGTCGCGTCGTGTGCCGGTCGTGGGAGTGTCCACTGGAGCTGAACTCGTGGGGTCGCAGGGGCTGACGGGACGTAGCCCCTGCG
>NZ_MSGP01000564.1 GCF_002078235.1 Streptomyces viridosporus | reverse complement strand
ATGAAGCGGCATATCGCTTCAACCTGTCCTCACCATGCGGACGCACGGTCCTTCGGACGCAGGAGCTTTCGCACGCAGGGTCCTTCGGACGCACGAGCCTCCGTGCGTACGAGCCTCCGGGCGCACAGTGAGGACGACACGACCGGATTCGGCGCGAGCCGGCCCTCGTCACGGACCTCAGCCCGTCGCAGCCCCAGCCTCCGCCCCCGCCTTCGCCCTGGTCTCCGTCGGTCCTCCGACGACCGCCTCCGCCGCCGCGTACAGATCCGCCGGACGGACCCCGCCCAGTGCCGTCACCAGATGGCCGTCGGGGCGTACCAGCAGCACGGTGTGGGCCGCCGCTCCCGGATAGCTCTCGGCGACCAGCAACTCGGCCGGGTGCGGCAACGCCGAGACGGCCGCCGCCAGCCGGGGCATGATCCCGGCGGACATCCAGTGCCTGCGCTCCCACACCCCCGTGCCCGGCGCGATCAGCACCACCAGCAGCGCACCCCGGCCGAGCCGGTCCCGCAACCGGACGAAGGTGCCGTCCTCCGCCGTGACGCGCACATCCGTCACCGCCGCCCCGGGAGGTGTCCCGACGGGCACCTCGCCCTCGAGGCGGCCGGGCGCGAGCGGCGAGTCGGCGTACGTCCCCGGCGCGCCCAGCGCCCCCTGCCCCAGGTGACCGTCCGTCAGCAGCGCGTCGTGCCCCCGGGCGGCCCCCGGGACGTAGGAACGCAGCCCCCCGCCGCCGCGCAGCAGGGGCA
>NZ_MSGP01000563.1 GCF_002078235.1 Streptomyces viridosporus | reverse complement strand
GACTGCTGCTCCACCACCGCCGCCGGCAAGTGGGTGGCGGGCGCCGGGAAGAAGGAGAGCATCGCCGTCGGCGGCTTCGACCTGCTGCCGCAGACCGCCGAGTACCTGCAGAACGGGGTGCTCGACTTCACGATCAGCCAGAACCCGACCGAACAGGGCTACCAGGCCGTCAAGGTGCTCCACGACTTCCTCGACGGCGGCACCGAGATCACCGGGGTGAACACCGGTGCCCAGTTCGTCACCCGGGACAACCTCGACGAAGCAACGGTGGAGCAGTGAGCGCCCGGCCCCAGGCCGCCCCCGCGATCCAGGTGCGCGGCCTGTCCCGCAGCTTCGGCGCCGTGCGCGCCCTGACCGACGTCACCTTCGAGGTCCCCGCCGGGGAGGTCACCGCCCTGCTCGGCGAGAACGGCGCCGGCAAGTCGACCCTGCTCAAGATCCTCGCCGGTCTCCAGCCGCCCAGCGACGGCACCGTCACCGTCTTCGGGGAGCAGGTCACCTCCTTCGACCCCAGCACCATGCTGGACCGGCACGGCGTCGCGATCGTCCCCCAGGAGCTCTCGCTGCTGCCGGACCGCAGCGTCGCGGAGAACGTCCTGAGCGGCATGGAACCCGGGCACCGCTGGTTCCCCTCCCGCCGCCGGATGACGGAACGCACCGCCGAGATCCTGGCCCGCCTCGACCTGGCCCTGGACCCCGCCACGCCCGTCGGATCGCTGGACCTGGCGACCCAGCAGCTCGTGGTGGTGGCCCGGTCCGTCGCCCGGGGCTGCCGCGTGCTGATCCTGGACGAGCCGACCGCGATGCTCACCCCCGCCGAGGCCGAGCGGCTGTTCACCCTCATGGACGGCCTCAAGGAGGCCGGCACCACCATGCTGTACGTCTCCCACCGCATGCCGGAGGTCTTCCGGCTGGCCGACCGGATCGAGGTCCTGCGCGACGGCTCCCACGTCGCCTCCTGGCGGAACTCCGAGACCACGCCCGACCAGGCGGTCGCCGCCATGGTGGGCCGCCGCCTCGGCCAGTTCGAACGCCGCCCCGAGCACCGGTCGGACCCCGAGGTGGCGCCCGCCCTGCGCGTGACGGGCCTGACCGGCCGCCGGCACCGGGACGTCTCCCTGGAGGTCCGGCCCGGCGAGATCCTCGGCGTGGCCGGACTGCCCGACTCCGGACGGGTCGAGCTGCTGCACAACATCTTCGGCGGCGACCGCGGCACCGGCGGCACGGTGGAACTCCAGGGCGAGCCCTACGAGCGGCGCAACCCCATCGCCAGCGTCGGCCGCCGCCTGGCGTTCGTCCCCGGCGAGCGACGCGCCCAGGGGCTGCTGACGACCATGAGCGTCGGCGACAACGTCGGCGCACTGATGGCGGGAAGGCTGAGCCGGTTCGGTCTGCTCCGCCGCCGCGCCCTGGACCGGCAGGCCACCGAGCAGGCGCAGCGGCTGAGGGTCAAGACGGCCACCATGGACCAGCCCATCACCAGCCTGTCCGGCGGCAACCAGCAGAAGGCCGTCCTCGGCCGCTGGCTGGCGATCGATCCGGCCGTGCTGATCCTCGACGAACCCACCCGCGGTGTGGACGTCGGCGCGAAGGCGGAGATCTACGAGCAGCTGTTCGCGCTCGCGCAGAAGGGTCTCGCGATCCTGTGCTCCTCCTCCGACCTGCCCGAACTCCTCACCCTGACCGACCGGATCGTCGTGATGAGCGAAGGGCGCGTCGCCGGTGTCGTGCCGTCGGCCGAGGCCACCGAGGAATCGATCATGACCCTCGCGACCGGGGCGGTGCCGGCCGCCTGAGCCCCCTTCCGACTCTTCCCCCCATGCGAAAGGAACGACCATGAAACGACACGGCATCCTCAACGCCGAGCTGAGCGGAGCCCTGGCCACCCTCGGCCACACCGACCTGCTGCTGGTCGTCGACGCGGGCTTCCCCGTCCCCCGGGACGCCCACCGCGTCGACCTGGCGATCGCGGAGAACCTGCCGGACCTGCGGACCGTGCTCGGACTCATCGCCGACGAGATCGTCGTCGAGGGCGTGGTCCGCGCCGAGGACGTCCCCACCCACCACCCGCGGCTCGACGCCTGGCTGCGCGAGCGGTTCGCCGGCGCCGAGTTCACCACCCGGCCGCACGCCGAGGTGCTCGGTGAACTGGCCCGCAGCGCCAAGGTCGTCGTCCGCACCGGCGCCTTCGAACCCTGGGGCAACATCGGCCTGTACTGCGGCGTCGACGCACCCCGCTGGTTCGACAAGGAGGACGTCGTCGTCCCTCCGGAGTACGCCTCCAAGCTCTGATCCCCGAGGCCGGGCCTCGCGGGCGCGCGGCTCCTCCGCCGCCCTCCACCCACCCCCATCCACAGGAGACAACCCCGTGTCCGAGACAGTGACGACCGCCTCCGCCGAACTGACGCTCAGTCCGGCCGAGCTGGCCCCCTACATCCAGCACACCCGGATCGACTCGAACGCCACCCGCGACGACATGGTCGCCCACGCGCGGGAGGCCGTCAGCCACGGCTTCAACGCCGCGATGGTGCCCGCCTCCTGGCTGCCCGTCGTCGTCGCCGAACTCAGCGGCACCGGGGTCGGCGTCGCCTCGGCCCTGGACTTCCCCACGGTGGGCGTCATGACCAGCGCCGGCAAGGCCGCCGAGGCGGCCGAGATCGCCCGGCTCGGTGCCACCCAGCTCGACATCGGCGTGCAGGTCGGCTGGCTCAAGAGCGGCAAGTACGATGAGTTCCGGGAGGACATCGCGGGCGTGGTCCGCGCCTTCGGGGGCCCCGTCAAGGTCATGCTGGAGCTGCCGCTGCTCAGCGACGCGGAGAAGGAGGCTGCCGTCGAACTGGCCATGGAAGCCGGCGTCGCCTACCTCAAGAACGCCAGCAGCGGGCAGATCGAGACGGCGAACCCCGAGAGCGTCCGCTACCTTGTCGACCGGGCCCGCGACGGCGTCCGGGTGAAGGCGTCGGGCTCCATCAAGACCTACCGCCAGTCCCTGGAACTCCTGCGCGCCGGGGCCTCGTTGCTCGGTACCAGCGCCGGGACGGCGATCGTCACCGACACCGGTGACGAGTCCACCGTCAGCTACTGACCGTCGCCGGCGCGGGCCGGCCGACACCGACCAGCCGCCGCGCCCCGGCTCCCTCCGGCCGGGGCGCGGCGCACCCACCCGTGGAGAGGAGAGGCGTGACCGTGACGGCCGACGAAGGGGGTCTGCCGGGCATCCGGCGCAACGTCCCCACCGCGATCCATGTGCAGATCTCGGAGCACATCCGGCTGCGCATCGCGAGCGGCGAGTGGCCGGCGCACTACCGGCTCAAGAGCGAGCCCGAACTGGCCCAGGAGTTCGGCGTCAGCCGCGGCACGGTGCACCGCGCCCTGACGACCCTCATCGAGGAGGGCCTGCTCCGGCAGGTCCGCGGACGCGGTACGTTCGTCACGTCCACGGTCATCGAACCGTCGATCGCCCAGAAGCTGAGCACGCTCTCGGAGGACTTCGCCAGCCAGGGCGTCGTCGCCACCACCGAGGTGCGCGAATGCTCCCTGATCACCCCGCCCAGGCCCGTCGCCGCCCTGCTCGACCTGGACTCCCCCGACGCGCGGGTACTGCGTCTGGTGCGGGTGCGCAGCACCACCGAGGGGCCGGTCGCCCTCCTGTTCAACTTCGTGCGGGCCGACCTGGCGCCCGGCATCGAGCAGGCGGACTTCGCCTCCTCCAGCCTCTTCGGGGAGCTGGAGGGCACCTTCGGGCTGCGGATCGCCTCCGCCCGCCGCACCTTCAGCGCGGAGGCGGCCTCCGAGGAGACCGCCCGCGCCCTGGCCGTGGAACGGGGCAGCCCCGTGCAGTACCTCCAGCAGGTCACCTACCTGGACGACGGGCGGCCGGTGGAGTACTCGGACGTGTGGATCCACAGCGGCCGGCTGCGGGTCACCTCGCTGCTGATGCGCCGTTGACCGGCACCCCGCCGGCCCCCGTCCCCGCAACGGCCCGCGGTCCCGGCTAGAACCCGTGCCGCACCCCGCCGTCCACCGGCAGCATCACGCCCGTCAGGTAGGAGGCCGCCGGGGAGAGGAGGAACGCCGCGGCGCGGCCGAACTCCTCCGGGGTGCCGTAGCGGCGCAGCGGGATGCGGGACTCGGCCGCCCGGCGGGTGGCCTCCGGGTCGGCGGACAGGGAGTCCAGCTCGCGGACCCGGTCCGTGTCGATGCGGCCGGGGAGCAGGCCGACGACGCGGATGCCGCGCGGACCCAGTTCGTCCGCGAGCGACTTGGCGAAACCGGCGAGGCCCGGGCGCAGACCGTTGGAGATGGTCAGGCCGGGGATCGGCTCGTGCACCGAGCCGGAGAGCACGAAACCGATGACGCCGCCCTGGTCCAGTTCCGCGGCGGCGGCCCGGGCCAGCCGCACCGCGCCCAGGAACACCGACTCGAACGCGCTGTGCCACTGCTCGTCGGTGGTGTCGGCGACGAACCCCGGCGGCGGCCCGCCCACGCTGACGAGGACGCCGTCGAAGCGGCCGAACCGCTCCCGGGCGGTCGCGATCAGCCGCTCGGCCGCCCGGGGGTCGGCGTTGTCGACGGCGACCCCGACCGCGTGCGGGCCGAGCGCGGACGCCGCCGCGGCGACGCCCTTCTCCTCCCGCCCCGTCACGACCACCTTCGCCCCGTCGGCGACCAGCTCGCGCGCGGAGGCGTGGCCCAGCCCGCGGGTCGCCCCGGTGACGACGTACACCCGGTCCTTCAGTCCAAGATCCATGGCCCTTATCCTGCCTCCTCGTCCCCGAACAGGGCGAGGGCGGTGTTCACCAGGCCGATGTGGCTGAACGCCTGCGGGAAGTTGCCCAGCAGCCGACCGCCCACCGGGTCGTACTCCTCCGCCAGCAGCCCCACGTCGTTGGCGAGCCCCAGCAACCGCTCGAACAGCTCGCGCGCCTCCTTGGGCCGGCCCGTCATGTACAGGGCGTCCGCGAGCCAGAACGAGCACACCAGGAACGTGCCCTCCTCCCCGGGCAGCCCGTCGACGGCCCTGCGGTCGGTGGAGTAGCGGCGCAGGAGGCCGTCCTGCTCCAGCTCCGCGCGGACCGCGTCGATCGTGCCGAGCACCCGCGGGTCGTCCGGCGGCAGGAAACCCACCCGGGGGATCAGCAGCAGGGCGGCGTCGAGCTCGCGCGAGCCGTAGGACTGCGTGAAGGTGTTCCGCTCGGGGTCGTAGCCCTGCTCGCACACCTCCCGGTGCACCTCGTCGCGCAGCGCCCGCCAGCCGTCGAGGTCACCGTCGAAGTCCGGGTGCTCCTGCAGCGTGCGCACGGCACGGTCGGCCGCCACCCACACCATCACCTTGGAGTGCACGAAGTGGCGCCGGCCGCCGCGCACCTCCCACAGTCCTTCGTCCGGCTGCCGCCACGCCGTGCGCAGGAAGTCGACCAGGACCTTCTGCAGCGCCCACACGTCCGGCTTCGGGGACAGCCCCGAGCGCCGGGCCAGGTCCAGGGAGTCCATGACCTCGCCGTACACGTCCAGCTGGAGCTGGTCCACGGCGGCGTTGCCGACCCGTACGGGCGTGGCGTCGTCGAAGCCGGACAGCCACGGCAGCTCGAACTCGGGGAGCCGCCGTTCACCCGCCAGGCCGTACATGATCTGCAGGTCCGCCGGGTCGCCCGCGACCGCGCGCAGCAGCCAGTTGCGCCAGGCCTCCGCCTCCTCCTGGTACCCGGCCGCCAGCAGCGCGTTCAGCGTGAGGGTGGAGTCCCGCAGCCAGCAGAAGCGGTAGTCCCAGTTGCGCACCCCGCCCGGCTCCTCCGGCAGCGAGGTGGTGGGCGCGGCGACGATGCCGCCGGTGGGGGCGTAGGTGAGCGCCTTGAGGGTGATCAGCGAGCGGACGACCGCGTCCCGGTGCGGTCCGTCGTAGCGGCAGCGGGCCGCCCAGGCGCGCCAGTCCGCGATGCTGTGCCGCAGCGAGGAGTAGGGGTCGACGAGGTCCGGCCGCGGCTCGTGGGACGGGTGCCAGGTGAGCACGAACGCGACCCGCTCGCCCTCCCGCACCGTGAACTCCGAGAGCGTGCCGAGGCCCTCGCCCCAGGTGCGCACCTCCGGCTCGCTGCGCAGCCACACCGAGTCCGGCCCGGCGACCGCCACCCGGTGGCCGTCCTCCGCGCGCACCCAGGGCACGACCGAGCCGTAGTCGAAGCGCAGCCGGAGGGTGCTGCGCACCGTCACCTCGCCGCGCACGCCCTGCACGATGCGCACCAGGTCGGGCGCGCGGTCGCGCTGGGGCATCAGGTCGGTGACCCGCACCGCCCCGTCCGGCGTCTCCCACTCGGTGTCCAGGACCAGGGTGTCCGGGCGGTAGGAGCGGCGGGTGCAGCGGTCCGCGCCGACGGGGGCGATGCGCCAGTGGCCGTTGTCCTCGTCGCCGAGCAGCCGGGCGAAGCAGGACGCGGAGTCGAAGCGGGGCAGGCA
>NZ_MSGP01000562.1 GCF_002078235.1 Streptomyces viridosporus | reverse complement strand
TGTGGTGGTGCCCCGGGGCACTCCCACGGCACGTTCCAACTCAGTCAGCGGGGCCATGTCGTAGAAACGGATCACGTTGTCGAGGTCGCACAGCACCGCGTCAAAGGGTCTGCTGGATATCTCGGAAGCCGTCACCGCCCATCAATACCACAGCCTTCGACTGCTTCCAGATCACGACTCCGCACAGGCCCTGGTCGGCACGGTGGTGTCTGCCAGTCACCACTCTTGACCGCGGCTGACCCCTGTGTCCGGCACGACTGTGGCACACGGCGAGCAGACGGCTCGGAACCTGGCCGGCTCCGCCGTTGCCCGGTACTCAACCGCCATAGCGGCTGCGCAAATCCTCGGTGATTCGCGACATCAGCCCGATCGAACCCTGCGGTGGCGTCTCCACCAGTGGACCTTCTGTCTGAGGATCGTAGGCAGTCAGTCCGGTCTCCTTCTCGACGATGGCGGCAAGGGCGGAGACCTTGCCGAGCACGACCGCAGCATCATTTCCGGCATGCCAGTACGGCACCGTGATGCTTACCTCGTCACCGAAGACGGACAGGTCAATACCGGTGTCCGAATGGCCCAGGTCCCGCGACTCCTGCTCGTACTCCGTGATCTCCACTTCGCCCAGCAGGGTTCGAGCTTGCGGCACTATTCGGTCCCAAGCATCAAGGAGGTGGGTGGGGATCGGCTCGCCGTCCTCGGCTGTTTCTTCCATCGCCTTCAGGACCTCATCCCAGGACTGTCCGTCGCGCCGGCTCAAAAAGTAGATGTCGTAGCTCATCGCGCGATCGTAGGCACTCGAACACTACGAGGGCAGGGCTGAGGCCGCTTTCCCCTGCTGACTCTGCTGGCGGCACCAGCTCGGGAAGCCGCGGAACGTGGGAACCAACCTGTCCGAACAGCACACCCAGCGGCTTCGGTTCCGTCTGAACGGTTGCGAACGGCGCTGAACGAGAAGGAAGCATGCCCGCTTCAGGGTCTGAGCCGGTTCTGCTGAGGGTCGAAACAGACCAGCCCCATCGAGTCCGCGAGCGCCGCCGCGTAGGTGGAGGCATCCTCAGCCATGCTCCAGCGCATCGGGAAGTAGCCCAACGGGCCGCATGCTTCTCCGATCAACGGTCCCGACGACCAGGGGGAGGTGTCCTCCTCGTCCTCGGTCAGGTCACGCCACTGCTCCAGGAGAGCGGCCACGTAAACCGCTATGCGCTGGGTCGGCGGATGCTCCACATCCGTGTCGACGTAGCGCTCGTAGAGGGCCGTGAACGCTTGCGCGGCCGCCTGATCGTCCACAGGGCGCTCGCCCTCCCACACGGCCAAGTCGTAGCTCATGCCCGGAGGTTCTCATGCTGCACTGACAAGTCGGCCTTGCTCGCGGAACGGGCGGAGTAGGCGCGGCGCACCGTTTCTTGGCCGCAGGCGGCCATCATCTCGGGAAACTCGGGTTACTTGCGGGCGGTTTCCGGGCTGACCTGCGACGGAAAAGCGTTGGGCTCCGGTGGGCCATCTGATCCAGAGGACGCGAAAAACTCCGCATCCGGCGCCGCGTTCAGTCGGCGATGTCGACCCCGTATCCGCGCGCGAGGGTGTCGAGGCCGTAGTCGTAGCCCTGGCCGACGGCGCGTAGGCGCCAGAGCGGACCCCTGCGGTAGATCTCCGCGAGCAGCATCGTGCGTTCGGTGGTGGCGGCGTCCAGGGTGGCCCGGGCGAGAGGTGCCCCGCTGCTGCCGGGGGCCGTGCCGATCTGGATCGCGCCGACGGTCCCGAAGGTGGCGGCGCCGTCGATGGCCGCAGCGACGACGACCTTCCGCGTCGCGGGTGGCAGGGATGCCAGGTCGAGGGCGATGGTCTGTTCGGCAGGGCCTCCGGTCAGCAGGCGTGCCGTCCCGGCGGGGCTCTCCGGTGCTCCGTAGAAGATGAAGTCCTCGTCGGAGGTGACCTGTTCGTCCTCGTCCAGGAGGAAGGCGATCACGTCGATCTCGCAGTCGGCCTGCGGGGTCCAGCCTGCGGTGACGTACCACTCCGGCGTGGGTCCGCCGTGCGGCATGGGCAGGTCGATGACGCCGCCCCTGGGCATTACGTGCGGCTCCTGAGGACGGAGAGCCACCGCACTCTGGTTCGTTGCGGTCGGAGAGGCGAGCCAGTGCAGGTCGTGCACGGGGAGTTCGAGGGCGGTGATGCGCCTCATGCGCCGGTCGCCCTCTCCTCCCGACAGGAGCACGACGTCGGTGACGCTGGCGGACAGGTTGATCGCCGCGGACCCGCCCAGCTCGACGACGCGGGTACGAGCTGCAGCGGCATCGGCATGGACGCCACCGAGCACCAGTACCCGACGTCCCGCCAGGGGCTTGCCCGAGGTTCCGGCGGAGGGCTCCGACGGGCGCGGCGCGGGGACTGGCACGCAGGGAGAGGCCGTGGGGAAAGCCGCTGCTTCCGGGGTGGCCACGGCCGAGGTGGTGGTGGACACCGGCCCCACGGGCCCGACCTGTTCTGTTTCCGGCTCGGTCACCGGAGCGACCTTGACGGCCGTCGTCTCGTGCGCTGTCCCCGGCCGTACGTCGGCCAGCAGCCGCAGGAAGGTCTGCTCGTCGACGACCGGCACGCCTTCTGCGAGCGCGCGTCGGGCCTTCGCCGAATCGGCCGCCGGTTCGTTGGTGACCAGCACGCTGGTGTGCCGACTGACGGAGGTCATCATGTTCAGCCCGGCGGCGACCGCCCGCCCGACCAGTTCCGCCCGGGCGTGGGCGGTCTCACCGGTGATCGCGACCTTCATCCCCTGTTGGAGCGGCCCGCCAGGAGTCAGCCGTCCCGGGTTGCGGTAGGCACAGGGGGTCTTCGGTGGCTTCGGCGTGAAGTGGGATTCCGCCCGCGGTGGGCAGGTCACCAGCGGCAAGGGCAGATCGAGCCGAGCTGCCTCGCGCAGCGATGCCCGCAGGATCCCGGCAAGCACCCGGGTGTCGTCCAGCGCATCGTGAGCACGCTGTTGGGAGACGCCGTAGTGGGCGGCGAGGGTACCGAGTTTCATGTCGTCCGTGGGCGGGTCCACCTGGCGGTTCAGGGCCAGGGTGCACAGCCGCTGCGACACCGGCAGCCACATCCGCGCACGGGCGAACTCATGGGCCAGGAAGTCGTAGTCGAATGGGGCGTTGTGGGCTACCAGGACCCGGTCCTGGAGCATCGCTCCGATCCGCCCGGCGACCTGGTCGAAGGTCGGTGCGCCCTGCAGTCGCTCGGCGGTGAGCCCGTGCACCTCCACCGGCCCCGGGTCGCACCCCGGGTTGAGCAGCGTCGAGAACTCCCCGGTCTGCTCGCCGTCCGGGCCGATCGTGATGACCGCAACGGACAGCACCCGGTCCCGCCGGGCCATGAGTCCCGAGGTCTCCACATCGACCAGGGCCCAGTCGTGGGCGTAATCGCCCATGGCGGGCACGTTGAAGGAGGGGGAGACGAGACTCATGACGCCAAGGATGATCCGATATGCGCCCCTCTTTCAACCTGCATGGTGACTTACCTTCGTCTGGACAGCCGGGACGAACCGCTCATCACTCCGCTGGGAACGTCTCGCTTGCAGGAACGCCGGAGAGCCACCGCGCGGGCCCGTGACCAGTCCAGTTCGTCGGCCGCGTGCAGTTCGACGAGCAGCAGGCGGTGCAACCGGCCGAAGACGCCGGCCTCGCGCCACCGGCACAGGCGGCGCCAGGAGGTCTGTCCAGAGCCGAAGTCCGGCTCCAGCGGGAGCAGTTGCCGGCTGACGTGCTCAGCTCTTTCACGGCAGCGGCACGCGCGCCTACGACGGCCAGGGCGATGCATCCGGGACCGGGGCGCCTTCCAGCGGTAGGCGGTCGCGGTAGTACTCCGACTCCAACCACTCCTCCCTCACGAGGAGCGGCCGCGACAGACGCACGTCGCCAACCTCCTGCGAACGCAGAAGAAGCCCCAGGTCGGCCAGGGCAAGGGAATCATCGAGGGTGTACAACAGGCAGCTCCCGTGCTCGGCGGCGTGATCGAGGAGGAACTGGTGCGCCTGCTCGGGATCGCGGCCGGCCAGCGCGAAGCCCGCGAGCAAGACCTGCGGACCCGTGACCGCATCCAGGGCGATGCACGCCAGCTCGCCCGCGCCGTAGAACACCTTCACGCCGTCGGCGAAGTCTTCCTGCCCGTAGAGGCCGCCCACCCGCTCCCGCGGCTCAGAGACCCGGAGCGCGTCGGCCACCTCGGCCGGGTCCATCCCGAACCGCAGTGGCCCCAACCCGACTCCGGGCAGCAGCTCCCAGCGCTCCCGTTCCTCGCTCACGCTCACGTTCTTCACCCCTTCGAGAGATCGTGTCACCCGCTACGCACGTAAGAACAGTTCGGTGAACTGCCGACGTGCAAGCGGCAGGAAGACCGCTGGGACGGTGCGGCCGCTCCGGCCGCCGCGGGATCCCTCCCCCGCCGGGGCGGGCGGTAGGGCCGCCGCGCACGGGTGACGCGGCCGCGGGGCCGGGCGGCTGAGCGGCAGAAGGGCGCGGGTCCGCTTTCATCCGGTGAAAGTTTCCGCCATCCGGAGGACGAGTTTCCTGGTTACCGGCCCCGGCAGTGGACCAGACCACCAGAGGGGGATGGAGACTCTTTACGCGCGGGGAATCCCCATGCCTAATTAATGACGCGCGCACGTCAAACAGCGCGGGGTCTACCCGCGTCGATCCGGCCGGGATCGTCTCCTTCCCTCATCCCCCACCTCTGACCGGAGGCAGCATGTTCTCCTTCCGTCGCCGCACGGCCGGCTTCCCCAGACGGACCGTCACCGCCCTCGGCGTCCTCGGCGCGGCCCTCGCCCTGACGGCCACCACCGCGGGCGGCGCGACCGCCGCGCCCAAGCCCCCCGCCGACGACCCCGTCGCGGTCAAGCCGGGCCAGGCGTACATGGGCGTGGGCGCCCGGATCCACGAGGACGTCCCGGCCGGGGAGCCGTCGATGGGCGTCATGGCCCCGAGCGACGGCGTCCAGGGCATCGACGTCTCGCACTGGCAGGGCGCCATCAACTGGACCTCGGTGCGGGGCGCCGGCATCCAGTTCGCCTGGATGAAGGCCACCGAGGGCACCGGCTACAAGGACGCGCGCTTCAACACCAACTACCCCGCCGCGTACCACGCGGGAGTGATCCGGGGCGCGTACCACTTCGCCCTCCCCAACGCCTCCAACGGCGCCACCCAGGCGACCTACTTCGTCAACAACGGCGGCGGCTGGTCGCGCGACAACCTGACCCTGCCGGGCGTCCTGGACATCGAGCACAACCCCTACGGGGCGATGTGCTACGGCCTGTCCACCACGCAGATGCGCACCTGGATCAACGACTTCTACACCACCTACAAGTCCCGCACCGGCCGTGACGTGGTGATCTACACGACGGCGAGCTGGTGGAACACCTGCACCGGCAACTGGACCGGCATGTACAGCAAGAGCCCGCTGTGGGCGGCGCATTGGGGCGTCTCGTCCCCGACCATCCCGAGCGGCTTCCCCACCTGGACGGTGTGGCAGTACACCGCCACGGGTTCGGTCAGCGGCGTCTCCGGCAACGTGGACCGCAACCAGTTCAACGGCTCCCGCGACCGGCTCCTGGCCCTCGCCAACAACACGTAGCGGCGCGGACCTCCCGCCGTCACGTCCCAGCAAGCGATCACGCGGTGGAGCCGACGACCGTCCCTCCCGTCGGCTCCACCGCTTCCCCCCACCCTTCCCGCAAGGAGTGATCGTGCACGCCGAGAACCCACTGCGCCGCCGTCTGCTGCTCACCGGTGCGGCGGCCGGCCTGGTCACCGCCACCGCCCTGCCGGGCACCGCCCGCGCCCGGGAGGCCGCCGCCGTCGAGCCGGACATCGACGCCACCGGCACCTGGGGCGCCCGCTCCCCCCGGGGGAGCATCAGCCGGCTGTCGTACCGGCCGAGCCGGATCGTCGTCCACCACACGGTGAGCGCCAACACCTCCGACTCCTCCCGGGCCCGGGCGCACGCCCACGCCCACTGGGTCCAGGACCTGCACATGGACGACAACGGGTGGGTCGACACCGGCTACCACTTCCTGGTCAGCAGGGGCGGCTGGATCACCGAGGGCCGGCACGGCAGCCTGCAGACCCTCACCGGCGGAACCGGCTTCGTGCTCGGCGCCCACACCTCGGGCCAGAACGAGCAGGCCGTCGGGATCGCGTGCGAGGGCGCGTACCACGCGGGCGCGACACCGCCGCAGGCCCAGTGGGACGTCCTGGTGGTGCTGTGCGCGTACGTGTGCGCGCGGTACGGGATCCCGCCGACCCGGCTCTACGGCCACAAGGACTACAGCGACACCCTCTGCCCGGGCGTCTACCACGACCGGCTGCCCCGGCTGCGCGACGAGGTGGCGGCCCGGATGGCGTGAGGACCGCTCCCCGGCGGACCAGGGGTTGGTGGAACATCGAGGAACCGGCCCCCGGAGCCGGAGGACCGTCGTGTGCCGGGGCCCCGGCCCGCTCTGTAACGCTTTTCGCGTCTCGGCCCAAGAACAGGTGAAGCCCTTCTGGAGAACTCCGCCGAACCTCCGTGAGGAAGGACCAGGGGGCCTCCGACGAGAAGGGGATGTTCGTGGACGACGCGGAACGGTTACAGGGTGGGCCCGCCGCGGCGGTACGTGACCCGCAGCTCTTCGAGGAGTTCTACCGGCGCCACGTGGACGCGGTGATGCGTTTCGTGGCCCGGCGGGTCGACGACCCGCACACCGCCGCCGACCTGACGGCCGAGATCTTCCTGGCCGTCCTCGACTCGGCCCACTCCTACCGACCGGGTCTCGGCAGCGAGACCGCCTGGCTCTACGGCATCGCGCGCAACGTCGTGTCCTCGGAGCGCCGCCGGGTCGCCCGGGAGGCCGAACGCGATCTGCGGATCTCCGGCCGGAGGCTGCTGGAGGCCGACGACATCATCCGCATCGAGGACCGGCTCGACGCGGAGAGTCCGGGGCGGCGCGTCCTGGCCGCGCTGGAGAGGCTTCCCGAGGGCGAGCGGGCCCTCATGGAACTGATCGCGGTGGACCAGCTCACGGTCACGGAGGCGGCGGCTGCGCTGGGCATCCGCCAGGTCACGGCCCGGGTCCGGCTGCACCGGGCGCGCAGGGCGTTGCGGAAGGAGGCGGACTCCGGGACCTCGAGGACGCGTCCCACCGCCGTACCGGCACGGTCCACGGGAGCGGAGGCGCCGGACGCATCGCTGGTGTACGTCGCAAGGGGAGAAGCATGAGCACGCGGACGACGTTCGAGGACCGGCTGCTGGACGGCCTGAAGAGGGAGATCGAGCAGCGCGAGGCCGGGGCGTGCCGGACCGGGCCGGCCGAGGCCGGAGCCGGGGAGGGCAGGCCGAAGGCTTCCGTGCACCGTCCGTTCGCCCCGCGTCGGATCGCCGTCGTCGCGGTGGCCTGCGCGGCGGCCTGGCTCGCCACGGTGGTTGTGCCCGGCTCGTCGACCGACTCGGCGGCATACGCGGTGGAACCCCACGGCGACGGCAGTGTCACGCTCACCGTCAGGGACCAGAGCATCGGTGTCGAGGCCCAGCGTGAGCTCGCACGGAAAGTCCGTCCGTGGGGCATTCACGTGACCATCGATCTGCTCGCTCCCGGCTACGTCTGCGAGCGCAGCGAAGTCACCCCGCTCCTGGGGGTCGACGCGCAGGGCAACCGATTCTCCGTCATCCCCTTGAAGGCCGGCTGGGACGTCACCCTGCGCCGGGGCAACGTGCTGGCCTTCGAGAACACCAGGGGCGATTCCCTGCCGCGCGCGGTCGAGTTCTACAGGACCAGGGCCGAGGCCGAGCCCTGCGTTCCGATGAAGGTCGCCCTGCCCGACGACTAGCCGACGGATTCACACAAGCGCGTCCACGCCCGCGGAGCCGACGCTCCACGGGCCGCCGGTTGGCCGGCGAACGCGAACCGGCCCACGGCGCCCTGTCAGCCTGCCGCGCGGGTGAGGGGCGTGTTCGCCCCCTCCTGGACCGGGCACGGCCACGGGACATCACACCCGTACTCACGGCGCATGCCGCTTCATCAGGTGCGTCCGGTCTTCCGTCATCCTGCGGCCGCGCCGTCGCCGGCCGGATCGAAGGCCTGGCGTCCCCGGGCCCGCGCGGACCGCGTCGGCATCCGCCGTGACAAGCCCGACGAACATCTCACCGAAGAGGACTCCGTCCGCACATGGAACCCCCGCACCTCGTCCCTGCTTCACCGACGCACTCATCCTCTGTCACCGCACCATCGCCGAAAGCCATCCATGCGGCCGGTCCGTCGCGGTGGGGCTGGCTGGACGCGTTGCGCGGCATCGCCGCACTCGTCGTGGTGTTCGACCACTCGTCGTACACCTTCATGGCGGAGTTCCGGCGGGAGTTGATGCCGGAGTTCAACGCCGGCCGGTACGGCATCATGGTGTTCTTCCTGGTGAGCGGCTACATCATCCCCGCGTCGCTGGAGCGCCGGGGCTGTGTCCGGACGTTCTGGATCGGGCGGGTCTTCCGTGTGTACCCGCTGTGGGCGGCCGTCGTCGCCGTGCTTCTCGCCGTCGACTTCCTGGGGCTTGCGGAGATGCGCGACTTCGGCCGGCTCGGCGCCGCCACCGTGGCGGTCGCCCACCTCACCATGCTCCAGGAGGTACTGGGGACACCCAATCTCCTGCTCGTCCTGTGGACGCTCTCGTACGAGATGGCCTTCTACCTGCTGGTCGTCGCCCTTTTCACGGTCCGTCTCCACCGGCGGCCGGGAACGGTCGCCGTCTCCCTGGCCGTGCTCGCCGCCGTGAGCGTGACAGCCGGGGTCGTGCCGCCGGTCTCCGCCCTCTCCGGCACGGTCGGTACCGGCCCGCTGGTCGCGTTCGCCTCGATCACCATGGTGGTCGCTGTCTGCTGCGCGAGCGCCGGGTCACCCGTGCTCCGGGTGTTCGGGGGCATGCTGGGCGGGGTGCTGGCGCTCGTCCTGGTCCCGTCCAACGGAACGGTCCCGCTGTGGGAGGGCCTGGTGATCCTCGCCGTGATGTTCCTCGGGACCGCCGTCCACCGTGCCGAGAACGGTCGGAGCACCTGGCGCCGTGCGGCCGGCACCGCCGCCTTGGTGGTCGCCTGTGCCGTGGGGAGCGCGTACCGGTACGGCGACGGTGACCACTGCACACGGCGCGGCTGGATCGTCGCGTTCCTGCTGGCCGTGCTCACCTTCGGTGCCGGCCTGTTGTCGCGCCGTCGGCGCATGCCGCGGATGCTGACCGGATCGGGAGCGATCAGCTACTCGGTCTACCTGGTGCATCCGCTGCTGCTGGCGGTGGTCGACGGCACGGTCGGACGACGGCGGCAGGACCATCTCGCGTTCGAAGCGGCGTTCTTCGCCGTGCTGCTGCCCCTGTGCGTGCTGACCCACCGTTGTGTCGAAGTGCCGAGCCAGGCGTGGGGCCGCAGGCTGGCCCGCCGCATGCGGCCGGTCCCGCCGGTGGGGGGAAATTCGGCTGCCGGGGCGTCCCCGGCCTGGGATCCTTCCGTCCCATGGCCGGACGACGCGTCAAACCCAGTCTGTACATCTCCGTCGACGTCGAGGCCGACGGCCCCATCCCCGGTCCGTACTCCCTGCTGAGCCTGGGCGCGTCGGTCGCCGGGGTGCAGGACGCCGACGGGTTCCGGGCCGCCGATCCCGAGGAGCGGACGTTCTACCGGGAACTGCGGCCGATCAGCGAGGAGTTCGTGCCCGAGGCGCTGGCGGTGAGCGGACTGGACCGGGACCGGCTCGGCGTCGAGGGCGCCGAACCGGAGCGGGCGATGCGGGAGTTCACCGACTGGGTGCGCGAGGCGGCGGCCGGTGCCCAGCCGGTGATGTGCGGTTACCCCGCGTCGTACGACTGGACGTTCCTGTACTGGTACTTGATCCGCTTCACCGGCTCCAGCCCCTTCGGGCACTCGGGGTGCCTGGACATGAAGACCCTGTACGCCACCAAGGCGGGGCTGCCGCTGCGGGCGGTGGCGAAGGGCACCATGCCGCGCGAACTGCTCTCCCGGCGCCGCCACACTCACCACGCGCTCGACGACGCGATCGAGCAGGCCGAGCTGTTCGCGAACCTCATGGCGTGGCCGGGGCCCTCGCGCCGGCCGTGACGGCGGACCGTTCCGGGGCGCGCGGGGAGACGCGCCCCGGAGACGGCCGTCGCGGACCCCGCCGGGGGCCGCGGTCCCGGCCGCGGGAGCCGTCCCTCCCGGCCGGGGTCTTCGGGGGGTCAGTCCCGTGCGGCGATCCGGGCCAGCCGCCGCGCCTCGGCGCGGGTCGTGCGGGCGATCGTGTCCTCGTCGGCCGTGAGCAGCCGGCCGTTCTCCACGATCTGCCGGCCGTTCACGAAGGAGGCCGTGACGGGGGCCGCCGCACCGAGGACCAGCGCGGCCACCGGGTCGGCGATGGAGGAGTGGGCGAGGGTGTCCATCCGCCACAGCACCAGGTCGGCGAGCTTGCCGGGCTCCAGGGAGCCGATCTCCTCCGCGCGGCCCAGCACCCGGGCTCCGCCGTACGTGCCGAGCCGCAGGGCCCGCCGGGTGTCCAGGGCGGCCTCGCGGTGGGCGCCGAGGCGGTTGACCAGCAGGGCGTTGCGCAGTTCGGTGTGCAGTTCGCCGGACTCGTTGGAGGCGGTGCCGTCCACGCCGAGGCCGACCGGGACGCCGGCCGCGAGCAGGTCGGGGACGCGGGCGAGGCCGGCCGCGAGGCGGGCGTTGGAGGAGGGGCAGTGGGCGACGCCGGTCCCCGTCCGGGCGAAGGCGGCGATGTCGGAGTCGTTCATGTGGACGCAGTGCGCCATCCACACGTCCTCGCCGAGCCAGCCGGTGGACTCGAAGTAGTCGGTCGGGCCCATGCCGAACCGCTCGTGGCAGAACTTCTCCTCCTCCTCGGTCTCCGAGCCGTGGGTGTGCAGGCGCACGCCGAGGCGCCGGGCCAGTCCGGCTCCCTCACGCATGAGTTCGGTGGAGACGGAGAAGGGGGAGCAGGGTGCGACGGCGACCCGGGTCATCGCGTCGAAGGAGGCGTCGTGGTGCCGCCGCACCGTCTCCTCGGTCGCGGCCAGGGCGTCCTCGAGGGTCTCGACGGCGAAGTCCGGGGGCAGTCCGCCGTCCTTCTCGCCGTGGTCCATGGAGCCGCGGGCGAGGGTGAAGCGGACCCCCATGTCGCGGGCGGCGCGGACGAGGGCGCCGGACAGGTCGCCGGCGCCCCGCGGGAAGACGTAGTGGTGGTCCACGGCGGTGGTGACGCCGCCGCGGGCCATCATCGCGAGCGAGCCCTGGGCCGCCGCGTGCACCATCGGCTCGTCGATGTGCGCCCAGGTCGGGTAGAGCGCGACGAGCCAGTCGAACAGGTTGCGGTCGGTGGCCAGGCCCCGGGTGAGCCACTGGTAGAAGTGGTGGTGGGTGTTGACCAGGCCGGGGGTCACCAGGTGCCCGGAGGCGTCGATGCGGCGGACGACGTCCCGGAGGCCCTCGGGGGCCGGGCCCGGGCCGAGCGACTCGATGCGGTTGCCGGCGAGGACGAGGTGGCCGCGGGCGTACTCGGTGTCCTTCGCGTCGACGGTCGCGATCGCGCAGTTCTCGATGACGGTGCGCTGGACTGCTGCCATGGTGCGTCCCTCTTGCTCTCTGGGTCCTTGGGCGGGCGGGGCACGGCAGGACCCCGGGAGGGGTTCCGAGTGCCGCGACCGGGGAGGCGTGCTCCTCGGCCTCGGGTGCCGAGGGGGCGGGTGCCCTCGGC
>NZ_MSGP01000561.1 GCF_002078235.1 Streptomyces viridosporus | reverse complement strand
CCGGACACAGCCGACGCGGGGCGCTCCGACTGATCGGCCGGGCGCGCGACGCGGGCCTGCTGTCCCCGCGTCGGCTGTGTCCGGTCGCTTCCATCACGGCGAGGACCGGATCGGCGCCCCGTTCCCGGGCCACCCGGTACTCCCGGGCCGCGAGCCGCCACCCCTCCGGCCCCGGCGGCCAGGTCGAGCGGCCCCGGTGCGCCCCCGCGCCGGTGACGTCCCCGTCGGCCGGCCCGGCGCCGGCGCCGCACGCCCGCGCCAGCGGTCCCTCGATCCAGTCGGCGAACACCGCCAGGTCCTCCAGGGTCAGCGCGGGCCGGGCCCGCACGTCCTCGACGCACACGCACCCCTCGGACACCACCGCGAGCGCATCGACCCGGGCCCCGTCGCCGAAGTCCAGCCGCACATGGAGCCACCGCGTCGTGCGCTCCCCCTCCCGCACCTCCCACGCGGGCCACACGGACACCGCTCCCTCCGCCGGAGAGCGATCGGAAAGTTGAAAAGAAGACGCCTCAAGCACACACGCAACGTAACCGTGTGATCACTTCCCCTCCGGTGGAACACGCACCCCGAGCGGCGGACGGCACCCTGTCAGCGGAGCGCCGACGGTGCGATGCTGGAGGCGTCAGCGGTCCCCCTGTCGGTCTCCCGGCGTGAGGAGTTCGGCCGTGCTGCATGTCGCCGTCGTCGGTTCCGGGCCGAGCGGGTGCTACACCGCCCAGAGCCTCGTCCAGCAGGACCCCCGGGTGCGCGTCGACGTCCTGGACCGGCTGCCCTGCCCCTACGGCCTGGTCCGCTACGGCGTGGCACCGGACCACGAGAAGATCAAGTCCCTGCAGAACACCCTCCGCACGGTCCTGGAGCACGAGCGGGTGCGCTTCCTCGGCGGAGTACCGGTCGGCCCGGACGGAGTGCCGGCCGCCCGGCTGCGGGAGCTGTACCACGCGGTGGTGTACTGCGTGGGCGCCGCCGCGGACCGGCGGCTGGGGATCCCCGGCGAGGATCTGCCGGGCAGCTGGTCGGCGACCGAGTTCGTGTCCTGGTACAGCGCGCATCCGGACTCCCCCGGGCTCCCGGCTCCTCCCTCGCTCTCGGCTCCTGCCCCCGAGCGGGGAGACGCCCCCGCCGACGGCGGTTTCCTGCGGGGCGTCCGGTCGGCCGTGGTCATCGGCGTCGGGAACGTCGCCGTGGACGTCACGCGCATGCTGGCCCGGGGCGTGACGGAGCTGAGCCCGACCGACATACCGCACGCCGCCCTGACCGCGCTCGCCGCGAGCGGGGTCACGGACATCCACATGGTGGGCCGGCGCGGCCCGTCCCAGGCCCGCTTCACCACCAAGGAACTGCGCGAGCTGGGCGCGTTGCCCGACACGGGAATCGTCGCCGATCCGGCGGAGCTGGCGCTGGATCCGGCGTATCCGGACCCCTCCGCGTTGCCCGCCCCGCAGCGCCGCAACGTCGAGGTGCTGCGCGGCTGGGCCGGGGCGCCGACGTCGGACGTCCGCCGCCTGATCCGGCTGCGCTTCTTCCTCCGCCCCGTCGAACTGCTCGCCCGGGCGGGCCGGGTGGGTGCGGTGCGCTTCGAGCGGACGGTTCCGGACGGGCGCGGAGGGGTGACGGGCACGGGGCGCTTCGAGGACGTCGAGGCTCAGCTGGTGCTGCGCTCGGTGGGCTATCGGGGTGTGCCGCTGGAGGGCCTTCCGTTCGATGCCGCCGCCGGCACGGTGCCGCACCTCGCCGGGCGCGTGCTGCGCGGGGGCGCCGTCGCGCCGGGCGAGTACGTGGCGGGCTGGATCAAGCGCGGCCCGACGGGCGTCATCGGCACCAACCGGCCGTGCGCCAAGGAGACGGTGGCGTCCCTGCTGGAGGACGCCCCCGCCCTCGCGGGCCGCGACGTGGCCGGCGATCCGTCGGCGGCGCTGCGGGCCGAGGGGGTCGAACCGGTCGAGTGGGCCGGGTGGCGGGCGATCGAACGGGCCGAGGCGGAGCTGGGCGCCTCGCTCGGACGGAACGTGGTCAAGCTGCCCGACTGGGAGTCCCTGATGGCGGCGGCGCGGAACGCCGGCGCGTGAGGCCCCCGGACGGCGGCCGGGTCAGCCCTCGCCGTGGCGCGCGGCCTGGCGGGCGGCGGCGGTGAGCAGGCGGTCGAGCAGCCCCGGGAAGAGCTCGTCCAGGTCGTCCCGGCGCAGGCCGTTCATCTTGGCGGTGCCCTCGTAGGCCTGCCGGATCACGCCGTTCTCCCGCAGCACCCGGAAGTGGTGCGTGGTGGTGGACTTGGTGACCGGCAGGTCGAAGTGCGAGCAGGACAGCTCGATCCCCTCGGCGGCGAGCTCGCGGACGATCCGCAGCCGCACGGGGTCGGAGAGCGCGTGCAGCACGCCCTCCAGCCGGATCTCCTCGCGCGCCGGATGCGGCAGGTCGCGGCTGCTGGGGACGGGGGCGACGGTCGTCACGGCGGCTCCACATTCGGTCCGGGATCCCTCATTGTACGAGAGTCCTCGTTGTACGAGAGTCCTCGTAGTTTGACATCCCCCGTACTACGATGCTTATCGTACGAGTCGCACCTGCCCCGACCCCTGCCGAGCGGAGTCCACCGTGAGCTTGCTGTTCGAGCCGTACACCCTGCGCGACGTGACGATTCCCCACCGGGCGTGGATGGCTCCGATGTGCCAGTACTCGGCCGCCCCCGAAGGCCCCGAGACCGGCGCGCCCGGCGACTGGCACCTCGCGCACTACGCGGCCCGCGCGACCGGCGGCACGGGCCTGATCATCGTCGAGGCCACCGCCGTGTCGCCGGAAGGCCGCATCTCGCCGTACGACCTCGGCATCTGGAACGACACCCAGGTCGAGGCCTTCCGGCGGATCACCCGCCTCCTCGCCTCCCAGGGCACGGTACCCGCCGTCCAGCTGGCGCACGCCGGACGCAAGGCGTCGACCGACCGCACCTGGAAGGGCGGCGCCCCGCTGGGGCGGGAGGCGCACGGCTGGCAGCCGGTGGCCCCGAGCCCGCTCGCCTTCACCGAGCGGCACCCGGTGCCGGACGAGCTGACCGTCGAACAGATCCGTGACATCGTGGGCCAGTTCCGCGCCGCGGCGCGCCGGGCGCTCGCCGCCGGGTTCGAGATCGCCGAGATCCACGGCGCCCACGGCTACCTGATCAACGAGTTCCTCTCCCCGCACTCCAACCACCGCACCGACGCCTACGGCGGCTCGTACGAGAACCGGACGCGCTTCGCGCTCGAGGTCGTCGACGCCGTGCGCGAGGAGTGGCCGGACGGCAAGCCGCTGTTCTTCCGCATCTCGGCCACGGACTGGCTGGAGGGGTCCGGCTGGACCCCGGACGACACCGTCCGCTTCGCCACCGAGCTGCACGCCCACGGCATCGACCTGCTCGACGTCTCCACCGGGGGCAACGCCTCCGGCGCCCGCATCCCGACCGGGCCCGGCTACCAGGTCCCCTTCGCCGCGCGGGTGCGCAACGAGACGCCGATGCCGGTCGCCGCCGTCGGGCTGATCACCGACGCCGCGCAGGCCGAGAAGATCCTGGCCAACGGCGAGGCGGACGCGGTCCTCCTCGGTCGCGAGCTGCTCCGCAACCCCTCCTGGGCCCGGCACGCGGCCCGCGAGCTGGACGGCCGGGTCCACGTGCCGGACCAGTACCACCTCTCGGTCTGACCGCGTACCGCCGATGCCGGTGGTCCGAGGTGCGCGTCGCACCTCGGACCACCGGCATCGGCCTTTTCGGGGGAAGCCTCCCGCGGCAGGGCGGGAGCACGCGCTCTCCGTCACCGGACTGGCCGAATGTGATGTGCGCAGGGCGTTGACTAGAAAGCGCTTACCCCATACCTTCCGTTCAGCGACGTGACCCGTTCAGGTCATCCAGGCGATGAACGTTCACGTACATGAGCCCTCCGGTGCTCCGAGGCCACGCACGGCCACCGGAGGGCTCCGACACCCCCACACCACGACAGAAGGAACGGCATGACTTCTGCGACACGGCCACGCGCCCGCGGACGGGCACTGACGGGTGCACTGGCCACCCTCGGACTCTCTGTTGGCATGCTCATGTCTGTCGGGTCGTCCCCGGCGGGCGCCGCCACCTGGCCGACCCCCAACGGCAGCCAGGGCGTCTCCTCCACCATCTCCGTGTCCGGCACCAAGGACTACGGGATGAAGCGCCTGTACGGCACCGGCGACCTGGGCTCCGGCAGCCAGGACGAGGACCAGGGCCCGATCCTGGAACTGGCGGACGGCGCGGTCCTGAAGAACGTCGTCCTGGGCGCCCCCGCGGCCGACGGCATCCACTGCCTGGGCTCCTGCACGCTGCAGAACGTGTGGTGGGAGGACGTCGGCGAGGACGCCGCCACGTTCAAGGGCAAGTCCTCGTCGGCGGTCTACACCGTCAGCGGCGGCGGCGCCAAGGAAGCCAGCGACAAGGTGTTCCAGTTCAACGGCGCCGGAACGCTGAACGTGTCGAACTTCGCGGTGCAGAACTTCGGCACCTTCGTCCGCTCCTGCGGCAACTGCTCCACGCAGTACAAGCGGACGATCAACCTCAACACCATCGAGGTGACCTGGAAGGGCAGCAGGCTGGCCGGCATCAACACCAACTACGGCGACAGCGCGACCCTGCGGAACATCACGATCATCGGGGACAGCAGCAAGAAGATCATCCCCTGCCAGAAGTACATCGGCAACAACAGCGGCAAGGAGCCGAGCACCAACGGCTCGGGCCCCGACGGCACGTACTGCAAGTACGCGTCGTCCGACGTCACCTACCGGTAGTCCCCGGGCACGGTCCCCCCACGGTGGAGGCGGCCGTACGGAGCGCCCCGCGCGGCGCTCCGTACGGCCGCCGCGTCATGCGCCGCCCGTCCGCGCACGCACCCGTCCCGTCAACTCCCCCCGGTAGTCGGCGTACGCGGCCCGCAACGCGTCACCGGGCCAGTCGGCGGGCAGCAGGCCGGGCGGCAGGACCGGGTCGGCGAGCAGGTGGCGCACCACGGCGGCGAACAGGGCGAGCCGGTCGGCGGGGCGGGCGGCGCGGTCGACGCGGGCCAGGAGCGCACGGGCCGTGCCGGCCCAGGCGTCCAGCGGCCAGAGGTCCGCGGCCAGTTCCCGGGCGGGCCCGGCGGGCCGGGCGGTGCAGAGCCGGGCCACCCGGTCGAGACCGGCGGGCAGGGGGCGGCTCAGATTGGCGGGGCGCAGCCAGACGCCCTCGCGGAGTTCGGCGAGCCGGAGGGCGGCCAACCGCGCACGCAGGTCCGCGCGTTCGGCGGGTCCGCGGCCCGTCGCGGTGATGACGACCATCTCCCAGTCGCCGTCCCACTCGCGCGTGCGGGGCCGTACGGCCTCGTCCTGGCGGTGCTGGCGCCGCACCAGCCGGTCGCTGAGGCGGTACCCGGTGTCCGTGCGCAGCAGGTCACCGGCGGCGACCATCCGGCTGAGCGCCGCCCTCAGGGTGGATCCGCCGACGTCGAAGCCCTCCACGAGCCGTCCGAGCTCCCGGGCCGGGAGCTCCGGCGGGTGCGTGCCGAGCAGCAGGCTCAGCACGACCGACCGCGCGGACAGGGGGCGCGGCCGCGGGTCGTCCGGGAGTGTCGGGTCGTCCATCCGCATGGGTCCGTACTGTACGGCGGACCATGTGTTGCATCATTGCTACGGCCGCAGGACAAGTGCAACACTCGGCGCATGGTCACGACATCTGTGGACGAGCGGCACCCGGGCTTCGGCGGGCAGGGCGACGGGCACGGCGGACACGCCACGCACGACGTCGCCAACCAGCCCGCTCCGCTGGCTCCGTACGACGCGTCCGACGACATCGCCCTGCTGGAGGGCCTGCGCCGGGAGGGCGCCGGCTGGGCCGAGGAGGACCTGCGGCGGCTCGGCAGGCTGGCCGGCAGCGCGCAGGTGCAGGAGTGGAGCGAGCAGGCCAACCGCCACGAGCCCGAACTGCGCACGCACGACCGGTACGGGCACCGGATCGACGAGGTCGCGTTCCACCCGAGCTGGCACCACCTGATGCGCACGGCCGTCGCCGAGGGACTGGCCGCCGCGCCCTGGGCGGACGACCGGCCCGGCGCGCACGTCGCCCGCACCGCGGGCGGCCTGGTGTGGGGCCACACCGACGCGGGACACGGCTGTCCGACGTCCATGACGTACGCGGCGGTGCCCGTCCTGCGCCGGCAGCCGGAGCTGGCGAAGGTGTACGAGCCGCTGCTGACCAGCCGGGAGTACGAGCCGGGCCTGCGCGTGCCGACCGAGAAGCGCGGGCTGCTGGCCGGCATGGGGATGACCGAGAAGCAGGGCGGCTCCGACGTCCGGACCAACACCACCACGGCGACGCCGACCGCCGAGCCCGGCGTGTACGCCCTGCGCGGGCACAAGTGGTTCACGTCGGCGCCGATGTGCGACGTGTTCCTGGTGCTGGCGCAGGCCCCGGGCGGGCTGTCCTGCTTCCTGGTGCCGCGCGTGCTGCCCGACGGGACGCGCAACACGTTCCGCATCCAGCGGCTGAAGGACAAGCTGGGCAACCGGTCCAACGCCTCCTCCGAGCCCGAGTTCGACGGGACCGCGGCCTGGCTGGTCGGCCCGGAGGGGCAGGGCGTGAAGACCATCATCGAGATGGTCAACTGCACCCGGCTGGACTGCGTGATGATGTCGGCGGCGCTGATGCGCAAGACGCTCGTCGAGGCGGGGCACCACGTGCGGCACCGCAGCGCGTTCGGGGCCCGGCTGGTGGACCAGCCGCTGATGCGCAACGTCCTGGCCGATCTGGCGCTGGAGTCCGAGGCCGCCACCACCCTCACCCTGCGCCTGGCCGGCGCCGCCGACCGCGCGGTGCGCGGGGACGCCGGGGAGGCCGCGTTCCGCCGGATCGCGACCGCGGTGGGCAAGTACTGGGTCACCAAGCGGGGCCCGGCCTTCACCGCCGAGGCCCTGGAGTGCCTGGGCGGCAACGGCTACGTCGAGGAGTCGGGCATGCCCCGGCACTACCGTGAGGCCCCGCTGCTGTCGATCTGGGAGGGCTCGGGGAACGTCAACGCCCTCGACGTGCTGCGGGCGCTCGGCCGGGACCCCGCCACGGCGCAGGCGCTCCTCGACGAGCTGGCCCTGAGCCGGGGGGCGGACGCCCGGCTGGACGCGGCCGTGGTCCGGCTGAAGGACCTGCTGGCCGAGGGGGCGCAGGTGAACGCCCGCCGGCTGGTGGAGCGGATGGCCCTGACCCTCCAGGGCTCCCTCCTCGTCCGGCACGCTCCGCCCGCGGTCGCCGACGCCTTCTGCGCGACGCGGCTCGGCGGCGACTGGGGGCACGCCTTCGGCACGCTGCCCGCGGCGGCCGGGCTCGACGCGCTCGTGGACCGTGCGCTGCCGGACACCGCCTGATCCCTTCGCGGGGCGGGCCCCCGCGGGCCACTGTGGGCCCCTGCGGGCCCCTGCGGGGCCCTGCGGGGCCCGCGGCGGCCAACGCGCTGGCGCTGACCTGCGACGGGACTTGATCCGGACGTGACTGTCAGTGGTCGGGTGCAGACTGGCCGGTGTTCGGGACGAGGACGTCGACGAAGACGTCGCGGAGGTGATCGGCATGTCCGAGGTACTGCTCGCCGTGGGGACCCGCAAAGGCCTGTTCATCGGGCGCCGGCGGGGTGGCGCCTGGGAGTTCGACGAGAGTCCGTACTTCAACGCGCAGGCCGTGTACTCGGTCGCCATCGACACCCGCGGCGCGAGCCCGCGGCTGCTGGTCGGCGGTGACAGCTCGCACTGGGGCCCGTCGGTGTTCCACTCCGGCGACCTGGGCCGCACCTGGACCGAACCGGCCCGGCCCGCCGTCAAGTTCCCCAAGGACACCGGGGCCTCGCTGGAGCGGGTCTGGCAGCTGCACCCGGCCGCGGCCGAACCGGACGTGGTGTACGCGGGCACGGAACCGGCCGCGCTGTACCGCTCGGAGGACCGCGGGGAGACCTTCGAGCTGGTCCGGCCGCTCTGGGAGCACCCCACCCGCTCGCGGTGGGTGCCGGGCGGCGGAGGCGAGGGCCTGCACACCGTGCTCACCGACGGGCGCGATCCGCGGGCCGTGACGGTGGCCGTGTCGACGGCGGGGGTGTTCCGCACGCTGGACGGCGGCGCGAGCTGGTCCCCGTCCAACTCCGGGGTCTCCGCGGTGTTCCTGCCGGACCCGGACCCGGAGTTCGGGCAGTGCGTGCACAAGGTGGCCCGGGACGCGGCGGACCCGGACCGGCTGTACCTGCAGAACCACTGGGGGGTGTACCGCAGCGACGACGCGGGCGGGCACTGGACGGACATCGGCGAGGGCCTGCCCTCGACGTTCGGCTTCGCGGTGGTGGCCCATCCCCGCCGCGGCGGCACGGCGTACGTCTTCCCGATCAACGCCGACTCGGACCGGGTGCCCGCGGACCGGCGCTGCCGGGTCTTCCGGACCGCGGACGCCGGCCGGAGCTGGGAGCCGCTCACGGCGGGCCTGCCGCGGGAGGACCACTACGGCACGGTGCTGCGCGACGCGATGTGCCACGACGGCGCGGATCCGGCGGGCGTGTACTTCGGCAACCGCAACGGCGAGGTGTACGCGTCGGCCGACGACGGCGACAGCTGGCGGCTGTTGGCCTCCCACCTGCCGGATGTGCTGTGCGTGCGGGCCGCGGTCGTCGGATGAGCCCGAGGAGGAGCCCGTCCGGTCCCGGCGGTCCCGGTCGTGGGTTGATCTCCGCCGCCGTCGCGGCAGTAGGGTGACGTCCGTGGCACCACGACCCTTGCATGAGATCGTCGAAGCGGGCTGGGCGAAGGCCCTGGAACCGGTGGCCGGGCGGATCGCCGGGATGGGGGACTTCCTGCGTGCGGAGATCGCCGCCGGACGCACCTACCTGCCGGCCGGACCGAACGTCCTGCGGGCCTTCCAGCAGCCCTTCGACGAGGTACGCGTCCTGATCGTCGGGCAGGACCCGTACCCGACCCCGGGACACGCGGTGGGACTGTCGTTCTCGGTCGCGCCCGAGGTGCGGCCGCTGCCCGGCAGCCTCATCAACATCTTCCGCGAACTGACCACCGACCTGGGCCTGCCCCAGCCGTCCAGCGGTGACCTCACCCCGTGGACCGAGCAGGGCGTGCTGCTGCTCAACCGGGCGCTGACGACGGCACCGCGCAAACCGGCCGCCCACCGCGGCAAGGGCTGGGAGGAGGTCACCGAGCAGGCGATCCGCGCGCTGGCCGGGCGGGGCAAGCCCCTGGTCTCCATCCTGTGGGGGCGGGACGCCCGCAACTGCCGTCCGCTGCTCGGGGACCTGCCGGCGGTCGAGTCCGCCCATCCGTCGCCGATGTCCGCGGACCGCGGTTTCTTCGGCTCCCGCCCGTTCAGCCGGGCCAACGACCTGCTGGTCCGTCAGGGCGGCCAACCGGTGGACTGGCGCCTGCCGTGACCGGCTCCGGGTTCCTCGCCGTGGACTCCGGGGGCTCCGGTGTGCGGGTCGTCGTCGGTGCCGCCGGGCACCGCGCGCCGGCCCGGGGGGCCTCGAAGGAGCCGGTGCGGACCGGTGCCCGGGGGATCGACCCCGGGCACCTCATGGAGCAACTGGTGCCGATGGCGCGGGCCCTGTGCGCCGAGGCCGGGATCGGGCGGCTGGAGGTGGCCGTCGTCGGCGCGACCGGGCTGGCCAGCCTGGGGGACGCCCTGCGCGCCGAACTGCCGGGGGCGCTGGCCCGTGAACTGGGCGTGCGCCGGGTGGCGTTGGCCGCCGACGCCGTCACCGCCTATGTCGGCGCCCTCGGGCCGCGGCCCGGTGCGGTGATCGCCGCGGGGACGGGACTGATCGCGATCGGCACCGATCTGACCGGGTGGCGCCGGGCGGACGGCTGGGGGCACCTGCTCGGCGACTGCGGCGGCGGCGCCTGGATCGGGCGGGCGGGGCTGGAGGCGGCGCTGCGCGCCCACGACGGGCGCGAGGGCGGCTCCCCCCGGCTGCTGGCGAGCGCCGAGGCGGTGTTCGGCCCCGCGGCGGGGCTGCCCGGCCGGCTGTATCCGCGCACCGACCGGCCGGCCGTCCTCGCCTCCTTCGCCCCCCGGGTGGCCGAGTGCGCGGCCGACGGCGATCCCGTCGCCGCGGACGTGCTGCGCGCGGCGGCCCGGCACATGGCGGACTCGGCCGCGGCCGTGTGCCCGGACGTGG
>NZ_MSGP01000560.1 GCF_002078235.1 Streptomyces viridosporus | reverse complement strand
TGGCCGACGCCATCGCCGCCCAACTCCAACTCGCCTGACCGAAGGGAGGGATCACCCGTGACCGTGTATCGCCGCTTCCGCGACCGCATCCGCATCGGACCCGTGCAGGTCGCCACCTACTACGACGGCCGGGGCCGCGACCGGCACACCGCCGCCTGCACCGCCCCCGGCTGCGGCTTCTCCGCCGACTACGCCGACCGCGCCGGCGCCGAACTCGCCGCACGCACCCACCGCTGCAAGACCTGACCGGAGAGGAGACCTGGACCCATGCAGTTGCCCGAGGACCAGCTCCGCGCCGGTCACATCCCCGCCGACCTCTACCGCCGGATCCCGCCGGGCACCGACGTGCGCCGAGTGGTGATCGTCCAGGAAGCCCCGCGCTCCTACACCGGCCCGATCGTTCTCACCCTCGTCATCACGGCCGGATCCGTCGCGGTGCTGCTGGTGATCGCGTTCGTCACGCAGGTCATCGCGGCCTCGCTCGTCTCGGTGCTCTCGGCCACCTGCGGCATCAGCTACACGATCAGCCGCACGTCCAAGAAGCGCAAGAAGAACGCCCTTGCGCACGGCAGCAAGTAGCGCCCTCCGGGGCGGCCTCAACCGCCAAGTATCCGCCGCCCCGGACGGCTCCACCCCTCCAGATCCAACGGACCCGAAAGGGAGACCTCATCATGCCCCAGCACGCCCGGACCACGCGCGTCTGCCGCGACTGCGACGGCTTCCCCGTCGTCGCCATCACCACCGGCACCCGCCACGCCGACGGCACCCGCGCCACCCTCCGCATCGCCTGCCCCACCTGCCAGGGCACCGGCCACACCGCCTCCGCCGCCCTCGCCCGGACGGGTCGGTGATCGCCGTGGCGCTCCTCGACTGGCGCTCTTCCGAGCACTTCGACCACTCCGGCGACCAGCCGTGCGTGCTCTGCACCAAGCCCACCCCGCTGCGCTCCGACCGCGGCAAGCCCGTCCACAAGGTCTGCGCGGAGGACTGGATCGACCGCCACACCGTCAAGGAGGACGACGCGTGAGTGATGCCGCCACCATGGCGGGCCTGGACCCGGCCACCCTCGCCGACGTGCTGAGGCTGGCCGGGTCCACCGGCTTCGACCGCATCCAGGACCAGCTCCGCCGCACCGGCGGCTGCACCGACCCAATCCGCCTGCAGGGCTCCGTCGTCGTCCGGGACAAGGACACCCGGCACGTCCTGCACCGGTACTCCACCGACACCGAACCCGGCGGCGTCCTGCGCGTGGCCTGCGGCAACCGGCGGGCCTCCCGCTGCCCGGCCTGCGCCTGGACCTATGCCGGCGACACCTACCACCTCATCCGCGCCGGCCTCCTCGGCGACCCCGCCAAGGGCACCCCGGAGACCATCCGCGACCACCCGCGGGTGTTCGCCACCCTCACCGCCCCCTCCTTCGGCCCGGTCCACAACCGGCCCGGCACCCGGCCCTGCCGCTGCGGCACCCGCCACGCCGAGGACGCCCCCGAGCTGGGCACCCCGCTCGACCCGACCACGTACGACTACGCGGGCGCGGTGCTGTGGAACAACCACGCCTCCGAGCTGTGGCGCTACTTCACGATCTACCTGCGCCGCGAGATCGCCAAGCGGGCCGGCCTCACCCAGAAGGCCGCCCGCGAAGCCTCCCGCGTGTCCTTCGGCAAGGTCGCCGAGTACCAGAAGCGCGGCGCCGTCCACTTCCACGCCGTGATCCGCTGCGACGGCCCCGCCGGACCGGACGATCCGCCCCCGGCCTGGGCCACCGTCGGCCTGCTCACCGACGCGATTAGGGCCGCCGCCGCCCGCGTGGAAGTCGACGTCCCCGCCGCCGGCGACCAGCCCGCCCGGGTCCTGCGCTGGGGCACCCAGCTTGACGTCCGCACCATCCGGGCCTTCGGCGACGGCGAGGAGATCACCGAACAGGCGGTCGCCTCCTACGTCGCCAAGTACGCCACCAAGGCCGCCGAGACCACCGGCACCGTCGACCGCCGCATCGGCAACAAGGAGGCCCTCGCCCTGCTCGGCGTCCCCGACCACCCGGCCCGGCTCATCGCCGCCTGCCTGGACCTGCACGCGCTCTACCCGGACCGCAAGCTGCGCGACTGGGCCCACATGCTCGGCTTCCGCGGCCACTTCTCCACCAAGTCCCGCCGCTACTCCACCACCCTCGGCGCCCTGCGCCAGGTCCGCGCCGACTACCGCGCCGCCCAGCAACGCGCCGCCCTGGGCCTGCCCGACCCCGACGACGAGGAGGCGACCACCCTGACCCTCGCCCACTGGACCTACGCCGGCCACGGCCACACCCCCGGCGAATCCTGGCTCGCCGCCAACATCCGCCGGGACCTGCAAGCAAGCCGCGAACTCGCCCGCGAAGCACTCGCCGACCTGCGCGACACGGAGGTGTGGACATGAAGCGCTCACTGCCCGACCGCTACCTGACCCCGGTCGACCTGGCCGACCTCCTCGGCGTCCCGGTCGAGACCGTCTACCAGTGGCGCCGCAAGCAGACCGGACCGCGCGGCTTCCGCGTCGGCCGGCACCTCCGCTTCGACCCCGAGGACGTCCGCGTCTGGGTTCAGTCCCAGATGGAGGGGGCCGCCTGATGGCCGGGCACATCCAAGATCGCTGGTACAAGACCGAGCCGGGACCGGACGGCAAGCCTCGTAGAGTCAAGACTGATCGCTTCGGTGTCGGTCTGCGCTACCGCGCCCGGTACATCGGGCCGGACGGCTCCGAGAAGTCCAAGAGCTTCCCCGATGGCAAAAAGCGCATCGCTGAGAAGTGGCTCAGTGCCATCGAGACGGACATGACGCGGGGCCAGTACACCGACCCTACGTCCATGCAGATCACGTTCCGGCAGTACGCCGAGAAGTGGTTGGACAGCAAGACACCCAGCGCGACGGCCCGGAAGGAACTCGGTCGGCGCCTGCGGCTGCACGCCTACCCGGTGCTTGGCTCTCGCCCGGTCGGAACCTTCCGGCCTGGACACATCAGGGAGTTCCTCGCCGCCCTGGAAGCCAAGCCCGGGGTTGGCCCTTCCTATGCTCGGAACATCTTTGCGGACGTTCAGTCGGTCCTGTCTGCCGCTGTTGATGACTCGCTGCTGTCGCGCAACCCGTGCAGCGCACGGAGCGTCCGGCGACCCAAGCCTGACGCGCATCCCGTGGTCCCGTGGGTATCCGCCCAGGTGTTCGCCGTTCGAGCGGCCCTGCTGGAGCGGTACCGAGCGATGGTCGATGTCGGCGCCGGATGCGGTCTGCGTCAGGGCGAGGTCTTCGGCCTGGCCGAGGATGCCATCGACGTCGAGGGGCGCACGCTCCATGTCGTCCGGCAGATCAAGCACGTGGAAGGGCGCCCGGTCTTTGCTCTCCCCAAGGGCGGCAAGAAACGGGCTGTGCCGCTGCCCGACTCCGTGGCGGAAGCCCTCCGGGCGCACATGGACGCCTACAAGCCCGTAGAGATCACGCTGCCGTGGGGCGTGCCGGAGGGGCCGAAGGTGTCCGCTCGGCTGATCTTCACGGCCGAACAAGGCGGCATGGTCTGGCGCAGCAACTTCAACGGCAAGGAGTGGAAGCCCGCCCTCGCGGCCGTGGGCCTCATCCCGGAAGCGGACGATGACGGCAAGTACGAGTCCGCGCGCGAGCACGGCATGCACGCCCTCCGGCACTTCTACGCCTCCGCGTTGCTGGATGCGGGCGAGAACATCAAAGCCGTCAGTGAGTACATGGGGCATGCCGACCCGGCGCTGACGCTGCGGGTGTACGCCCACCTGATGCCCGACAGCCGTGAGCGTGCCCGGCGCGCCATCGATACCGTGTTTCAGTGTGCCTCTCAGGAGGAACACGGCCCACAGACGGCCCAGTGAGCTTCGGACGGCCCCTGATCTGCCAATCGGCGCAGGTCGGGGGCCTTTTCCGTGTGCTGACCCTCAGAACTTCCTCAACTCTGCTTTGGGCCGCGCGGGCGGAGGGCATCTCCCGGTCACGCACGTGAGCGGGGCGCCCACGGGGGGCTGCTTCGGGGGATCACGGGTGATGGAAGGGAGGGCGGCGCCATGGACATCGGCACCGTCGTGACTCTGCTCCTCGGACTGGCCTTCACGCTGGTCTTCGCACTGCTCGTCCTCCTGGTCGTGACCGTGGTGCGCCGGGCCGCGCACCGGACGGCGGGCCGCACCCGGGTGACCGGTGCGCGCTCCGGGTCGTCCGGGAGCCGGTACGGCGGCAGCGACGGCAGTTGGTGGGTGGGCGGCGGAGCCGTCGCCGCGTCCTGCTCCTCGCCGTCCGGCAGCGGCTCCGACGGCGGGTCGTCGTCCTGCGGGGGTGGTTCTTCCTGCGGGGGCGGATCGTCCTGCGGGGGCGGCGGTGGATGCGGCGGAGGAGGCTGACACGGGGCAGCTCGCCTCCACTTCGGGGGATCCGCATCCGCGACAGCGGGGTCCGCGCCTGGAGCGGGCCCCGTTGTGCCGTTGAGCGGCGGGGGGCGCTCCGGTTCCGTTCGGGCGGGCGGCCGGTGCGGTGCGCGGGCGCACGCCGTACCGCGAGGCGCACCTCGGGAGTGAACAGGTGAGCTGGGGAGCCCTCTAGGGGATGGAAACCCCATGAAGTTGGGTAAAAACGCTGTGGCGGCACCACCGTTCATGATTCCCTCTCACCACCGACACACAGCCCTCGGAGCCCCTGCGGATCCTTCTTCCGGCCGGTCGACCGGGCTGACGGGCCGAACTCCCCGGAGCGGCCGGGGTGTGCGGACCCGCACTCCCCCTTCTTTCTTGCGTGCTTGCGGAGCCGATCCATGCTCACGACCCTGAACACCGCCTACACCGACACCCGCGCGGCCGACCTCGCCTGGGCCCTGGGCCGCGAGCCGCTTCCCGCGCTGGCCACCCTCGACCTCGAACTCGCCGGGAACAAGCTCCAGTTACGGCTCCTCGGCGCGTCCCACCAAGTGCTGCTGGAAGAGGAGCGCGGCCTGTGCTCGGAGACGGTGGCGTGCATTCCGGGCAGCAGCACGCCCCTTCCGCTGGGCGTGGCCAAGCGGGTGGACGACTGGGAGTACGAGTTCGCCGCCCGGGTGGAGGTCCTCCCTCCGGGCTCCTTCGCGGGCCGCGCCCAGGAGTTGCTCGCGCTGGTCTGCGACCACCCGCAGGGCCTCGCCGGGGTCTTCCCCGGCAGCCCGCACGCGTTCACCGCGATGCTCGCCCAGTGCCACGAGGGCCAGGTCCACTGGCGGACCTGGCACGCCTATCCGCAGGACGGGCAACTGGTGGTGACCCGGACGAGGGTGGGGACGCGCGTGGGCGCGGCGCTGTGAGGAGCCGGTGCGCACGGCCCGCGGGTGGGTCGGCCCGAAGGTCCCCGGCCCCTGCCGCGGTGGGGCAGGCGTAAACAAACTTCACACGTGTGGGTGACGATCCGCATCGGAGGCGTCACGTAACGTCGCAGGGTGATCGAACCGAAAGCCCCCGCTCCGCCCCGTGCCGTCCCACCCGGGGACGGGCCGGGCGGCACCGGCGGCGTCCCGGGCGGCTGCGTGCGGCTGCCCGTGCGGCAGGGCACCGGGCGGTTCCTGGTCCTCGCGGGCGTGTTCGTCTGCGCGGCCTGCGGACTCGTGTACGAGCTCGAGCTCGTCGCGCTGGCGACGTACCTGATGGGCGACTCGGTCACCCAGGCGTCCGTCGTGCTGTCGGTGATGGTCTTCGCGATGGGCATCGGGTCCCTGGCCGCGAAACGGCTGCGCCGGCACGCGGCGGCCGCCTTCGGCGCCGTCGAGGCCGTGCTCGCCCTCCTCGGCGGGGGCAGCGCGATGGCCCTGTACGCCGTCTTCGCCTGGACCGGTGACTGGGGCGGCCCCTGGGCGGCCGGCCCGCGCGTGCTCCTGGTCGCCTTCTCCCTCGCCATCGGACTGCTGATCGGCGCCGAGGTCCCGCTGCTGATGGAGCTGATCCAGCGGATCCGCCGGCAGGACGCGGGCGGTGCGGTGGCCGACCTGTTCGCCGCGGACTACGTCGGCGCGCTCGTCGGCGGCCTCGCGTTCCCCTTCCTCCTCCTGCCGCTCCTCGGCCAGTTGACCGGCGCGCTGATCACCGGTGCCGTCAACGCGGTCGTCGGCGGCGCGCTGGTGCTGGGCCTCTTCCGGCAGGACCTCACCCGCCGTGCCCGCCGGCTGCTGGTGGCCGTCAACGCCTGTGTGCTCGTCGTCCTCGCCTCGGCCGCCGTCCTGGTCGACGACTTCGAGCGGGCCGCCCGGCACGCCCTGTACGGCGCGGACGTGCACGTGGCCCTGCGGACCGACGTCCAGGAGGTCGTGCTCACCGGTGGCCGGGGCGGTCGGCCGCCGGCTCTGTACCTCGACGGGCGGCTGCGGGCCGGCGGCGGGGACGCACGGCGGTACCACGAGGCGCTGGTGCACCCCGCGATGACCGGCCCGCACGCCCGCGTGCTGGTCCTCGGCGGTGGTGACGGGCTGGCCGCCCGCGAGGTGCTGCGCCACCCCGGCGTGCACCGGGTCGACGTCGTCGGGCTCGACGCGGACGTGGTGCGGCTGGCCCGCCGCGACCCGGCGCTGTCCGCGCTGAACGAGCGCGCCCTCGACGACCCGCGCGTGCGCGTGAGCACCGGGGACGCCTTCGGCCGGCTGCGCGGGGCGCCCCCGGCGGCGTACGACGTGGTGGTCGCGGACCTGCCGCGGCCCGGGAACACCACGAGCGCCAAGCTGTACTCGCAGGAGTTCTACGGCCTGGTCCGGCGCGTCCTGGGGCCCGGCGGGCGGCTCGTGGTGCACGGCGGTCCGGCGGCGGCCCGCCCGCACGACTTCTGGACGGTGGAGGCGACCCTGCGCGCGGCCGGTCTCCGTACCGCCCCGTACCGCACGAGCGGCCGGCCGGCCGGAACCGCCGGACCCGGCCGCGCCTCCCGCGACTGGGGCTTCGTGCTGGCCGCCCGCACCGACCCCGGTCTGCGCCTCGACCCGTCCGGCCCGCGTCCGCGCACGCTCACCGACGCCTCCCTCGCGGCGGGCGCCCGGGCCGCCGCGCGCACCCGGGTGCCCGGCCTGCCGCCGTCCACGCTGGTGCATCCCCGGTACGCCGGCTGAGTCCCCGGGACCCGTCCGGCCCTCCCCGCCGGGCTGTACCCCCGTCGGCGCGAAGTGGCGGCGCGTCGGTGCCGGGTGGCGCGGGCCCGGCGGGGAGGGCCGGAC
>NZ_MSGP01000056.1 GCF_002078235.1 Streptomyces viridosporus | reverse complement strand
CGAGGAGGTGGGGCGGGGTGCCGGGACCGCGGCCGAGGAGGCTGGGCGAGGTGCCGGGGCCGCGGCGGAGGACGTGGGACGTGAGGCCGGGGCCGCGGCCGGACGGCTGGGTGACGACACGGGTGAGGCGGTCACGGGGCTCGCCGAACGGGCCGGGAACGCGACCGGCCGCGCGGCGCGGAAGCCCGCACGCGAGGCCTCCGCGCCCGCGCGGCGGGCCGCCGAAACCGGTGAGGGTCCTGTGCGGCGGGCCGCCGAAGCGCCCCGTCGCAAGGTGAGGCGTGTGCGGGAGCGGGAGGCGCAGGACGAGGGCCGTCCTCCGTGAAGGCCTGAACACCGGCACGCGGACGTCGAATTCGCCTCCGCCGTGTCGGCCGACCGGCTCCGTTTCCGCACGGGGCCGAGAACGGACGTCCGTTTCGGCGGGAGCCCCCGCACACGCTCGGTCACATCGAGCACGAGGACGAACCTGCCCGGCCCGGTCGACGTCGGCGTGACGTACCGAAACGCGCAGGTCCGGTACCGGCTGGCGAACACGCTCGACGCCGAGGACCTGTCGCCGGGAGTCGCGTGAACGGCGCCCTGCCGGTTCACGGAGCGTCAAGCTCGGGCGCGAGGGGCCGCGGCCGGAGCCGGCGTGCATGAGCGATGCGCGGCGGCGTCCTAGGATCCGACCATGGCGAACCTTCGTGAGACGCAGAAGCGGATGACGCGCCGTCTGCTGCTGGAATCGGGACTCGAACTCTTCAGGGCGAAGGGGTACGCCGCCACCACGGTCGACGACATCGCGACCGCGGCGGGCACCACCCGGGTGACCTTCTACGCCTACTTCTCCTCCCGCAGCGAACTGATGAAGGCGCTCATCGACGAGCGGCTCAACGAGGCGCTGCAGCGCGTCCGCTCCGCCGAGCACGGCTCCACGGCGCAGGACCTCGTCGCCACGGTCGCCGACGGGACGCCGGAGGCGATCACGGCGTGGCTGCGGCGGACCGCCGACAACTGGCCGGTCATCCGGCCGATCATCCGGATCGGCCGCGATGCCGCGGTGATCGATCCGGAACTCACCGACCTGGTCGAGCGATGGCTGGAGGAGGCCATCGGCGACATCGAGGACGGACTGACGGCGGCGGGGCGCTTCGAGCCCCATCAGCGCCGCTTCCGGGGCGTCCTCGCGATGGCCCAGCTCGACTTCGTCGCCCAGAACTGGGACCGTGCCGACTGGAAGCTCACGCGCGACCAGATGCTCGACGAACTCGGGGCGAGTTGGGTAAGGCTGCTGACCTGACCTGACCTGACCTGACCTGACCTGACCTGACCGGCCCCCGGCCCGGGTAGGGGCGTCGTCGGCGTCAGAGCTGCGACGCGGCGTCGAACAGCAGCGTGCGAAGCCATTCGACGAAGTACTGATCGCTCAGCCGGGGGTTCCAGACCATGTCGATCCCGAGCCCGGGAAGCGGGAACGGGAACTCCTCGATCCGCAGGTCGGAGAGTGTCCGCATGGTGGCGGCCACGTGGTGGCGGAGGAGAGCGACGCCGCCCGAGCGCGCGACCAGAAAAGGCACCAGGAGGAAGTCGGAGCTCAACTGGCCGACGCGGTAGGGGATGCCCTTCTCCTCGAGCACCGAGTACGGGAAGACCCGCCGGTCGGTGTCGACGACGACGTGCGGCTGTGTGGTCAGCAGGTCGAGCGCGCTCGCCTCCGGCGGGGTGTCCGGTGAGGCCACCACCACGCAGCGGTCGTTGTACAGCCGTTCGCGCGGGTACGGCGAGAAGTGCCCCTCGGAGATCAGTACGACGTCGACGCCCTGGTCGGTGAAGGTGGCCTCGGTCGGCACCGTGATCGTGCGCAGGCGCAGGGTGGCGTGCGGAGCACGCTCGGCGAGGAGCCGCGTCAGTCGGGGGCCGATGACGAACGCCGTGCTGTTCGTCATGGCGATCGTGATGACGCGCCGGTCCGTGGCGGGGTCGAAGCAGGGGAAGTCCACGATGCTTGCCGTCTGCTGCAGGACACTGCGCAGCGGCGCGATCAGCTCCAGCGCGCGCGGGGTCAGCGTCACGCCCGCCCCCTGCCGGACGACGAGGTCGTCACCCAGCAGACGCCGCATCCTGGTGAGGGCGTGGCTCATCGCCGGCTGCGACAGACCGACCCGCTCCGCCGCCCTGGTCACCGAGCGCTCCTCGAGGAGCGCGAGGAGGGGCACCAACAGGTTGAGGTTGACCGACGCCAGCCGGTCCAGCCTCGAACCCCTGGTGCCCTCTTCGCCGTGCTCCATGGGGCGAACCCTACGCGGCCGCCCGGGTCAACCGGCGCAGCCGGGGGATCGGCACCCGGTAGTTGAGCGCCACGGCCGCACCGGTGCCGTCGGAGTGCGACCAGCGCATCAGCGCCGGCCCGCCGCCGGGCTCCCCGTCGACGTACGTCGGCTCCCCGTCCAGCGGCAGATGACCCACCGCCTTGAGGTTCAGTCCGAACTGCTCGGTCCAGAAGTACGGCTGGAACCGGAGCGGCGGCGTGTCCTCGCCGTGGACCAGAGCCCTTGCCGCGACCTTCGCCTGCTCGATCGCACTGCTCCACAGGGGGATGCGGCGCAGGCCGTGCGGGGTGGGGAAGGCCGCGAGGTCGCCGACGGCCGCGACGTCGGGACGCGCGAGTCCGCGCGAGTCGACCGGGACGGCGCCCTTCGCCACGAGCCCCGTGTCCGCGAGCCACTCCGTGTTCGGCACGTCGCCGACGGCGCTCAGGAGCAGCTCCGCCTCCAGGACCGCACCGTCGTCGAGCACGACCCGGGCCTCCCCCTCCCGCCGTTCGAACCGTGCCGACCCGGTCTCGACGAGGGTGAGCCCCCGGTCCAGCGCGGCCTTGACGAAGACCTCGGCGAGGTGGGGGCCGAGCTGGAGGATCAGCGGCAGCCCCTGGGAGACCAGGGTGACCCGGCAGCCGGCGGCCAGGCACCCCGAGGCGATCTCCATGCCGAGCGGGCCTCCGCCCACCACGACGACCGACGGCCGGCCCGCCAGCCGGCTCCGCAGGGACAGCGCGTCGTCGAGCCCCCGCAGGGTGACCTCCTCGGGGAGGTCGGACAGCCGTCGCGCCCGGGATCCGGTGGCGAGGACGAGACGGTCGTACGGCAGAGCCGTACCGTCGTCGAGCGCGACGAGCCGGCGGTCGAGGTCGAGTCCGGTCGCACGGACGCCCAGGAGTTCGGTCGCCCCGTGGCCGGCCGGCGGGAGCTCGTGCGACGACAGGTCGTCGCCGTCGAGCAGGAGCGCCTTCGACAGGGCCGGGCGGCTGTACGCCGGGTGCGGTTCGTCGCCGACGACGGTCAGCTCGCCGTCGAAGCCCGCCTCGCGGAGCGTGTCGGCCGCGGTGAGCCCGGCGATCCCGTTGCCGACGACGACGACGCGGTCCACCGTGCCGCCGCTCATGCGACCCTCAGTGCGGCGACCGGGCACACGCGGACGGCGGCGTTCGCCAGGGCGGCGTCGGCCTCGTCGACCTCCTCGCGGTCGAGCACGAGCTCGCCGTCGTCGTCGAGGTGCATGAGCCGGGGGGCGGCTTCCTCACACAGACCGTGGCCCTCGCAGCGGGCGCGGTCGAGAACGATCTTCATGCGGGGATCACTTCCAGGACGGGGAGCTCCTCGATGCTCCGGGTGATGTTGCTGGGAACGCGGACCTCGGGTCCGACGGCGAGGCGCTTGACGCGCCGGGCGAGCGCGTCGATCACGGCGTGGGCCTCCAGGCGGGCGAGTCCCTGGCCCGCGCAGCCGTGGGGGCCGTAGCCGAACGAGAGGTGGTCGATCGGATTGCGCTCCACGAGGAAGGCGTCCGGGTTCTCGTAGTGCCGCGGGTCGCGGTTGCCGGCGCCGAGCAGGATCGCGACCTGCGCGCCTTCGGGGATGACGACTCCGTCGATCTCGACGTCCTTGGTGGCGCGCCGGCCCCAGGCGTTGATGGGCGGCCAGAAACGCAGCACCTCGTTGAACGCCGAGGACACCAGCGACGGGTCCTTGCGGATCAGGTCGAGCTGCTCGGGGTGCGAGCCGAGGAGGGCGACGAGGTTGCCGAGCGCCGCCATGGTGGTGTCGACGCCGGCCCCGAGGTACTGGTGGATGATGTGGCCGGCCGTGTTCGGCGGGATGGCGCCCCGCGCCTCGGCCTCGAAGATGCCGCGGCCCACGGACCCTTCGGCCAGGTCGGCGGCCTCGACCTGGGAGCACCACGCGTAGAGTTCGCCGGCGACGGGGAAGTTCTCGGCCGTGCGCTGGTTCATCGGGCCGAGGACCTGCATGGCGGCCTGCCCCCAGCGCAACATGTTGTCGCGCACGTGGCCGGTGAAGCCGATCAGGTCCGCGACGACCTCCAGCGGGAAGGCCCGGGCGAGGGCGTCGATCGCCTCGAAGGAGCCCTTCTCGACGAGCTCCGCGACGAGGGCGTCGGCCTTCGTCTCGATCTTCCCCTTCAGGCCGCGCAGCGCGCGCGGCGAGAGGTTCTCGGTGAGCGTGGCGCGCAGCTGGGTGTGCACCGGCGGGTCGGACGCGAGCGAGGTGCCGGTGAGCGCCTCGTTGGCCATCGGATTGAAGGCGATCGAGGTCGAGGAGAACGACTCCCAGTCCGCGAGTGCACCACGGATGACGTCGTACCGCGTCAGCGCGTGGACGTCGTTCTTCCGGAGGTGGACGACCGGCCCCTGCTCCCGCAGTTCGGCGTAGACGGGGTAGGGGTCGAGCAGGACCTCGTCGGCGAAGAGGTCGATGTCGGAGGTGGGTGGGGTGCTCATGCCCCCAGTGAAGGGGCGGACCTCACATTCATCAAATGAATGATTTACATGCTGCGACATGCACGCAGTTCATGCCCTCGACGCCGGGGCCGGACGCCCCGGAAGGGTCCGCGGCGACCGCTGGGGAGGCGCCCCCGGGCGCGTGACGGGTGACTGGGCCCGTCACGCTCGGTGACGGCGCCGCCGCCCCGGCCGACTCCGTCACGCCCGGCCCGTCCCGTCCGGGCGCCCGCCCCGCACCGGCCCTTCGGGCAGCTCAGGACGCCATGGAGTCCCGGCCGTCCGGTCCGGTGGCGGCCGGTCGGTGATCGGTCGCGAACGTCCGCCTCACTCTCGGTGCATAGTTTTTTCTCAGTGTTCATTTCATTGACGGCATGTAAACCGAGTGGCTACCGTGACCGCAGCCACGGGGTGCTGTGCACCCCACCCTGGACACGTGAGGCAGGCATGAGCGTCAAGAGCAATACCGTGAACACCGTTCTGGGTCCGGTGTCGGCCGGGGAACTGGGCGTCGTATCGGTCCACGAGGCGCTGCTGTCGGTGGTCCCGGGCGCGGAGCACGCCTACGACATCACCATCGACCGCGCCGAGATCTTCGAGACGCTCGCCGCGAAGCTGAAGGACTTCCGTGCCCACGGCGGCGGCACGATCGTCGACAGCACGGGCATGTTCCACGGCCGGGACGTCCGGCTGTACGAGACCCTCTCCCGCACGACCGGCGTGCACATCGTCGCCTCGACGGGCCAGGGCCCCGAGGAGAAGCTCGGCGGCTACTTCCTCACGCCGCAGACCAACCCGCCGACCCCGTGGCCGGCCGAGAAGTTCGCCGACCTCTTCACCCGGGAGGTCACCGAGGGCATGGTGGTCCCCCGCGTGGAGCGCCGCGGCGCCGCCGGCCTGGTGGCCACCACCGCGACCGCCGAGGGCATGACCGCGACCGACGAGAGCCTGTTCCGCGGCGCGGCCCGGACCGCCCTGAACACCGGCGTCGCGGTCTCCCTCCGCTACGGCGCCGACGCCGTCCACGACCTCGACGTCGTCCTGGACGAGAAGCTCCCCGCCGACCGCGTCGCCGTCGGCGGGCTCGACCGCGAGGACGCCGTCGCCGCCGGCGCGCCCCTCGAGGTCGCCCGCCGCGGCGCCTACGCCGTGCTCGACCACGTCGGCACGGAGGGCGGGGGCCACCTCACCGACGCCGAGCGCGCCGCCCTGGTCGCCGACCTCGTACGGGGCGGCTTCGGCCACCGGATCCTGCTCTCGAGCAACGCGACCGGGGTGGCGAAGGGCCACCCCGGCAACGACCTCCCGTACAGCCACGTCCTGACCGCCTTCGTCCCGCTCCTGAAGGAGCGGGGGCTCGGCGACGAGGACGTGCGGCGGATCCTCGTGGACAACCCGCGCGACCTGCTGTCGGTGCGCTGAGCGCGCCGATGCGAACGATCATCAAGGTTCTTTACTCAAAGGTGAGTGTTGTGTCGAGAGTGAACACGGTCCTGGGGCCGATCCCGGCCGAGGAGCTGGGGCTCGTGGCCATCCACGAGCACATCGGTTACGGCATGCCCGGCTCCGAGCTGGACACGAAGTGGTGGAAGACCCCCGAGCAGCGGTACGAGGAGACCGTCCCGAAGCTGCGCGCCTTCCACGAGTACGGGGGCGGCACCTTCGTCGACGCCACCGGGATCTGCAACGGCCGCGACGTCGACTACTACAAGTCGCTGTCCGCGAAGACCGGCGTCCACATCGTCGCCTGCACCGGCTTCGTCGGTGGCGACACCGCCCTGTACCACTTCGCCAAGGCCGATGTCGACTACCTGACCCGGCAGTTCGTCCACGAGATCACCGTCGGCATCGGCGACACCGGCAGCCGCGCCGGCGTCATCAAGGTCGGCGTGAGCCGCGGCGGCCGGATGACGGACCTGGACAAGCGCATCTACCGCGCCGCGGCCCGCGCCGCGCTCACCACGGGCGTGCCGATCCTGACCCACCTCGCGATCGACGCCGAGAACGCGATCGCGATCTTCGACGAAGAGGGCCTCCCCCTGGACCGCGTCCTGTTCGGACACGTCGACGACGGCGTGAACGCCGACAAGACGCGCGACGTCTGGATCGCGGAGCAGGGCGGCCGCATCGGCTTCGACACCTTCGGCTACGAGACCGAGCTGCCGGACCCGCCGTTCTGGGCCCGCCCCCGCCAGGAGCGGCTGGACCACTTCCTGCGGTTCATCGGCGACGGCCGGCTGAAGCAGGTCCTCGCCTCCGCCGACGCCAACTGCAGCCCGCTGGGCTGGCCGGGCGTCAAGGGCCACACCGTCAACTACATCTTCGAGGACCTCATCCCGGACCTCCGCGCCGCCGGTCTCGACGAGGCCGCGATCAAGACGATCTTCGTCGACAACCCGGCCGACTTCCTCGCCCTCCAGAAGTAGAGAGAACCCCATGCAGACCTCAGAGCTGAAGAACCTGAAGATCGCCATCGTCGGAGCGGGATACGGCGGCGCGGCGGCGGCCAAGGCCCTCAGCCTGCTCGGCGCCGACGTCGACGTCTACGAGCAGGCGAACCAGATCCGGGAGGTCGGCGCCGGCATCGGTCTGCGGCCCGCCACCATGAACCGGTTCCGCCAGTGGGGGATCTTCGACGCGATCGCGAAGGTGACCTCGCCGAGCGAGTACTTCGAGATCCTCACGGCCACCGGCGACCCGATCATGAAAGAGACGTGGCCGGCCGACGGCGAGCAGACCCACACCCACCTGATCCACCGCGGCGACTTCATCGACGCGCTCCTGGGCGTGCTCCCCGAGGGCATGGTGCACCTCGGCCACAAGCTGGAGACCGTCCAGGACAAGGGGGACAGCTCCGTCCTGACCTTCGCCAACGGCAGGACCGTCGAGGCCGATCTGGTCGTCGGCGCCGACGGCATCAAGTCGGTGGTGCGGGGGCAGCTGTTCAGCGACCAGGGTCCGGTGTTCTCGGGCGAGCACGCCTACCGCGCGGTCATCTCCGTCGACGCCACCCACGGCATGGCCGTCGACGACAACCTCCGGATGTACATCGGCCGGGGCACGAAGGTCTACCTGCTGCCGCTGCGCCACCGGGGCCAGGTGTCGTTCGACATCACCGCCCTGTGCCCGGACAGCACCTGGAACCCGCAGGTCACGAAGGACGACCTGCTGAGGACGGTGGAGGGCTTCGACGAGCGCCTCGTGAGCATCACGCGCGACCTCGACATGGACACCGTGAACGTCCGCGCGGTCTACGACATCGACCCGGTCGACACGTGGCACTCGGACTCCGTCGTCCTCGTGGGCGACGCCGCCCACTCGATGCTGCACCACCAGGGCCAGGGCGCGAACTCGGCCATCGAGGACGCCGGCGCGCTCGCCGACGCCCTGCGGGAGGCGGCCTCCGTGAAGGAGGCACTGGCCCTGTACCAGGCCACCCGCAAGCCGGTGACCGACGAGTTGCAGCGCATCTCGCGCCAGGGGTGGAGCGAGGACGAGATCAACGAGGTCTTCCCCGGCCAGAAGCCCGCCGCCGCCGCACCGAAGGAGTGACGCACCATGCCGCTGCATCCTGAGATCGCCAAGTTCATCGCCGCCCTGCCGGCCCCGCCCGAGGGGCCGCTCGATCCGGTCGCCCTGCGCGCCGCGGACGAGGCGCACGTCGCCCCCCTCGAGGAACGCCTGCCGCTCCACGCGGTCGAGGACGTGACGGCGCGGACCGCGTCGGGCGAGGTACCGGTACGGATCTACACGCCGGTCGAGGCCGACCGCCACGGCGTGCTGGTCTACTTCCACGGCGGAGCCTTCTTCCTCGGCAGCCTGGAGACGCACGACCACGTCGCGCGCTCGCTGGCGAAGGAGACCGGGCTCAAGGTCGTCTCCGTCGGCTACCGCCTGGCGCCCGAGGCCGCCTTCCCCGCCGGTCTCGACGACTGCCACGCCGTCGTGCGGTGGGTCGCCGAGCAGGGCGAGAGCCTGGCCTGGGACGGCACGACCCTCGCCCTCGCCGGTGACAGCTCCGGCGGCAACTTCGTCGCCGCGGTCGCGGCCAGGGCGCACGACGAGGGCTTCGACCGGATCACGCACCAGATCCTCTACTACCCCTCGCTCGACCTGGACTTCGACGTCGACCGCTACGCCTCGCTGCGGGAGAACGCCGAGGGCTACGGCCTGGAGACGGCGGGGCTGAAGCCCTTCAACGCCTTCTACCTCGACAGCGGTGCCGACCCCGCGGACCCGCTCGTCTCGCCGGTCAAGCGGGAGGACCTCACCGGGCTGCCGCCCGCCCTCGTCGTCACCGCGGAGTACGACCCGATGCGCGACGAGGGCGAGCTCTACGGCCGTCGGCTGCAGGAGGCCGGTGTGGAGGCGACGGTGAGCCGGTACGAGGGCGCGAACCACGGGTTCGTCCAGCACTTCTCCTGGATCCCGGAGTACCACGAGGTCTTCGCCCGGACGCGCGACTTCCTCGGCCGGCGCTGACCCGGCCCACCCAGGTACCAGTTCAGAAAGAGGACCATGACGCACGCAGTCGACGTCCACCCCCTGGTCTCGCCATGGGGCCGGTTCGGTCTGTACAGCTTCTTCATCGACGCACCCGAGCCGGCCGTCGTGGACACCGGCATCGCCTCCTCGCCCGCCGAGGGGATGGCTCCCGCGCTCGAGGCGATCGGGCGCCGTATCGAGGACGTGCGCTGGATCCTGCTGACCCACGGTCACATCGACCACGTCGGCGGGGCGTACGCCCTGTGGGAGCTCACCGGCCGGCGCGCCCGGGTGGTGATCCACGAGGCCGACGCACCGATGCTCCGCTCGCGGCGGGAGCACGTGGAGGAGTACCTCGCCGGACGGGGCCGGTACCTGGGTGACCCCGAGGGCGAGGCGAAGGTGACGGCGGCCGCGAACGCCGTCATCTCCGGCGAGATGGAGCCCACCCTGCTGGTCGAGGGCGGGGAGACCCTCTCCCTCGGCGGCGACGTCACCGTCTCGGTGCACTCGATCCCGGGCCACACGCCCGGATCGGTCGCCTACGTCGTCGACGGTCAGCGCTCGGTGTTCGTCGGCGACGCCGTGCAGGCCCACGGGGCCGCCAACGGCTTCCCCGGCTACACGGACCCGGTCGCCTACCGCGCCAGCCTGGAGTACCTGCGGGACGAGATCCGCCCGCGGCACCTGTACCTCGGGCACCCCTACCGCCGCGCCGACGGCACGCCGTACGGCGTCGAGCTCGACGCGGCACAGGCCCGGGAGGCCGTCGAACAGAGCCTCGCCGTCGAGAGCCGCGTCACCGCGGCCGCCTGCGGCTGCCTGGAGGCCGGCCTGCAGGAGACGGACTCGCCGTACTCCCCGTTCGCCCGCGCGGCCGAGGAACTCGGCTACACCGGCGACCCCACGCTCGAGCCGTCGCCGTTCTTCACCTCGATGCACGGCTACCGCACGCGCAACCAGAACGTGTAACACAGGAGCTTCGCACTCATGACTGACCTTCGTACGATCCGGGCGGGCGCGCAGACGATCGCCGTCCGCAAGGACCTCCGGGTGCCGATGCGGGACGGCGTCGAACTCGCCGCGGACGCCTACCACGGCCAGGACGACACGCCGCGGCCGGCCCTGATCGCGATGAGCGCCTACGGCAAGGAGCTGCAGGCCCTCGCCCTCACCACGCCGCCGCAGCGCCGGCCCAGCCCGATGTGGGACGGCTGCATCGAGGCGGGCGACATCGCCCGCGTCGTCAAGGAGGGCTACGTCCACGTCATCGGCGACATGCGTGGCACGGGCGATTCCGGCGGCGTCATGATCGGCAACTACAACTTCGGCGGCGTCCCCCAGGGACAGGACCTCTACGACCTCGTCGAGTGGGTCGCGGCCCAGCCGTGGTGCGACGGCAACGTCGGCATGATCGGCATCTCGTACTTCGGCTCCATGCAGGTGCTCGCCGCCGCCGAGCGGCCCCCGCACCTCAAGGCGATCTTCGTCAGCGGCGGGCACTACGACTTCTACGAGACCACCTACCACGGCGGCGTCATGTGGTTCATGCCGCGTGCCGCCCGCGAGGGCCGCGGCGGGGACTCCGGCATCGCGCACACCGACGTCAAGTCCCGCATGCAGGAGGTCCACTCCCCGGAGGAGCTGAAGAAGCTCGTCGACGAGCGGCTGAAGGACCCGGACGTGGCGGCCTGGCCGAACCTCGTCCACGTGCTCAAGTACCCGAAGAACCGCGAGTTCTGGTTCGACATCGTGATGAACCCCCTCGACGGCGACTGGTACGAGGAGCGCAACCCGATCAACCTGGCCCGGGACATCGACATCCCGGTCTACCTGCAGATCGACCAGGGACGCGGCTGGACCGTGGACGGCCACATCGAGCTGTTCGACGTCCTGAAGGGCCCCAAGAAGCTGGACATCGGCTCCTACCCGCCGATGCAGTCGCGCCCCTGGATCGAAGAGCACGACAAGATGTTCCGCTGGTACGAGTACTGGCTCAAGGGCATCGACAACGGCATCATGGACGAGCCGTCCGTGAGCGTCTTCGTGGAGGGCTCGCGCGAGGTGGTCACCGCGGAGCAGTGGCCGCCGAAGGAGATCGAGTACAAGTCGCTCTACCTGCGCCCGCGGCGCAAGCTCTCCTTCGAGCCCGAGCTCATGGGCGCCGAGCACGCCGCCCCCGACGGCTTCTACCAGGCACCGCTCACCGTCACCGACAAGGTGGAGGTGCTGGACTGGAGCACCGAGCCGTTCGAGGAGCCCACCGAGCTGATCGGCACCGGTGCGGCACACCTGTTCGCGGAGATCGACCAGGACGACACCAACTTCATCCTGCGCCTGTGGGACGAGGCCCCCGGCGGCGGCCGGCAGCTGATCACCACCGGTTACCTCAAGGCCTCCCACCGTGAGCTCGACGAGGAGCGCACCACCGAGGGCAACCCCTACCACCCGCACACCCGCACGGTGCCGGTGGAGCCCGGGCGGATCGAGGAGTACGTGCTGCGGCTCTACCCCTTCGCCGCCACGTTCCGGCCCGGTCACCGCATGGTGGTGGAGCTGTCGAACAACGAGCCGCTGGCCGACGCGCACAACGCGCTGCTGCCGCCGGACGCCTTCCACCTGCCGGTGGGCCGCCCCGTCACCCACAAGATCTACCGCGACGCCGCGCACCCCTCCCGGCTCGTGCTGCCGTTCACGACGGTCACGGGCTCCGCGCGCGAGCAGGGAGGAGACCGGCGCGGCGCCTGACGGGCCACCACGACGCCGGCCGGGGGACCGACCCGCCCCCGGCCGGCGCCGCCCTTCGCCCCGCCTTCCGCCCGCGTGGCGCCGGACCCCGGGCGGGAGCGTCACCGTGCCACCGGGGCCNNGGCCCCGGTGGCACGGTGACGGCACGTGGTCGCCCCGTCAGGCCGACCGGTGGCCGGGCACGTCCTGCCGGGCGAGGCGGTGCAGGCGCAGGGCGACTTGGATCTCGAGGGCCCTGCCGGGGGTGTTCCAGTCGGGGCCGAGGAGTTGTGCGATGCGGTCGAGGCGTTGGACCACGGTGTTGACGTGGACGTGGAGCACGTCCTTGGCCCTGGCCAGGCTGGCACCGTTGTCGTAGTAGGCGGTGAGGGTGCGGGCGAGTTCCGTGCCGCGCTGGGCGTCGTAGGCGAGGACGGGCCCGATGACGCGGTCCACGTACCCGGCGATGTCCGCCCGGTCGCTGAGGAGGACCCCGAGGAAGCCCAGATCGGTCAGGGCGGCGCCGCCGCCGGTACGGCCGAGGGTCTCGAGTGCCAGGAGGCAGCGGTGTGCCTCGTCGTAGGTGTCGGGAAGGTGTTCGGGGCCCGTGACGGGGCCCGCGGCTCCGACGGTGACGGGGGCGCCGAGGCCGCGGGAGAGCTCCTGGGCGAGTTCCTGGGCGAGTGCGCCCGGACGCGAGGTGGGCGCGAGCAGGACGGTGCGCCCGTTGCGGGTGCCGGCCAGGCCGCCGAGCGCGCGGGCCCGGCGCGCGGCCTCGGCCAGCAGGCGTGAGCGCAGGGTCGGGTCGCAGGTGAGGACGAGTACCGCGTGGGGCCGGGCGAGATGGATGTCCAGCTTCCGGGCCCGCAGGGTCAGGCTGCCCGTGCTGCGGTGGCCTCCCGGCTGCTGGACGGTGAGCAGGTCGTCGAGGAGCTCGCCGCGCACCCGGTCCTCCGCCTCGGCCACGGACCGGCGCAGGAGGAGCAGCAGGGCGGTGACCGTACCGGCCCGTTCGAACAGGCGCCGGTCGGCGTCCGTGAGGTCGGCCCGGCCGGTGAGGACGAGACTGCCCAGGAGCTCCGGGCCCGCCAGGACGGCGCACACCCAGTTGCCGTCGACGGGGACGGCCCGCCCGCCCCTGCGGGACGCCTCGATTCCTTGCTCGGGCGGGACGACGGGGCCGGTCTCCAGGCGGGCGAGTTCGGTGCCGTCCGCGTCGTGGACGGCCAGGCCCCCGTCGAGGAGCGCCGCGATCTCGCGGGTGACGTCGTCGACGTCGCCGCCCCTGAGGACCAGGTCGGTGAGCCGGTCGTGGGCGTCGGCCGCGCGGTGCAGGGCGTCGCTGTGGGCGCGGGCCGTCTCGTTGGCGGCGTTCAGTTCGACGAGAGCGGAGCGGGTCTCGTCCAGCAGGCGCGCGCCGTCGATGGCCACGGCGGCGTGGTCGGCCAGGGAGGCGAGCAGGGCGATGGCCTCGGGGGCGAAGTCCCGCGGTGTACGGTCCGCGGCGAACAGGACGCCGATCACGCGCCGGCCGACGAGCAGGGGCACGCCGAGGATGCCGCGCAGGCCCTCCTCGCCGACCCCTTCGTCGATGGCCCCGGTGTGCTTGAAGCGGCGGTCGGTGCGGTAGTCGGGGCTCGCGTAGGGGCGGGCGGTCTGCGCGACCAGACCGCCGAGCCCTTCCCCCATGCCGAGGCGCAGTTGCTGGAACGTGGCGGAGACCGAGCCGGAGGTCACCCGCATGAACGTGTCGCCCGCGGCGGGGTCGTTCAGGGTGAGGTAGGCGATGTCGGTGCCCAGCAGGGTGCGGGCCCGGTGCACGATGGCGTGCAGTACGGCGTCCGGGTCGCGCAGTGCGGCCAGGTCGCTCGCGGTGTCGAACAGGGCGGCGAGTTCGGCCTCCCGCCGTCGGCGCTGGGCCAGGGTCCGGTGGATGTCCAGTGCGGTCCGGGTGGCCTCGTCGATGACGTCCTGGTCGTGCGGGTCGGCACCGGCGGCGCGCGCCTGCGCCGCGGGCCGGGCCAGTTGCTCGGCCGGAGCGTCGGCGGCGAGCAGGTCGAGCAGCTGCCGGAGCGCTGCCGCCGTGGCGTTGACGGGTCCGTTCACGGTGGTCACGTCGGTCACCGTGGCAGTCCTCCCTCCCGGCTGCGCGACCGGGTCGCGGATCGGCTGGGGTGCCCTGCGGGGCGCGGTACTTGACGCCGGCGCGGGTGCGGTCCGCCCCGTCTCCCCGACAGGGCGGACCGCATCCGGTGGAGTCCCTTCTCAGACCCGGTCGGTACCGGCCACCGACGACTCCTGTCGCTGCGGACCCGGCGTCGAGTCCTTCATCGAAACGGTCAGATCACGGCCGCGGGTCTCCTTGACGACGGCGACGGTGATGGCGGTGACCACCGAGGCGGCACAGAGGTACACGGCGATGGGCACCGAGGAGTCGTAACGCCTCAGGAGCTCGACGGCGATGATGGGAGCGAGGGCGCCGGCGACGATGGAGGCGAGCTGCGAGCCCACGGAGGCCCCGGAGTAGCGGACCTTGGTGTCGAACATCTCGGAGATGAAGGCGGCCTGCGGCCCGTACATGGCGCCGTGGAGCAGCAGGCCCGCGGTGACCGAGAGGGTGATCACGGTGAAGGACTCCGTGTCGACCAGGGAGAAGAAGGCGAACGCCCACGCGGCCATGCCGACCGCGCCGATCAGCGTCACGGGCCTGCGGCCGATGCGGTCGGAGAGGGCCCCCCACAGCGGGATGGTGACGAAGTGGACGGCGGAGGCGATCAGGACGGCGTTGAGCGCGGTGCCCTTCGGCAGCTCCAGATGGGTGGTGACGTAGACCAGCAGGAAGGAGGTCACGATGTAGTAGGAGATGTTCTCGCCGAACCGGACGCCGATGGCCCCGAGCACCTCGCGCCAGCTGCGGCGGAAGACCTCGACGACGGGCGGCTTCTCCTTGGCGCCCTGGGCGGCGGCCGCTTCGGCCTTGGCCTGGGCGGCGAGGAAGACCGGCGATTCGGACACCGAGACGCGGATCCACAGGCCGATCAGGACCAGGACACCGGAGAGCAGGAAGGGGACGCGCCAGCCCCAGGACTGGAACGCCTCCTCGGACTGGACGCCGGCCAGCACCGCGAGGACGGCGGTGGCCAGCAGGTTGCCGGCGGGGACGCCGCACTGCGGCCAGGAGGCCCAGAAGCCGCGGTGCTTGTCGCCCCCGTGCTCGGAGACGATCAGCACGGCGCCGCCCCATTCGCCGCCCAGGGCGAAGCCCTGGATCAGGCGCAGGAGGGTGAGCAGGATCGGGGCGCCGACGCCGATGGAACCGTAGGTGGGCAGCAGGCCCATGGCGA
>NZ_MSGP01000559.1 GCF_002078235.1 Streptomyces viridosporus | reverse complement strand
CTCCGTGAATGTCTCCCCGTGCTCGGGGCACACAACACGGGAGCGGAACGCCGGGAGGAATGATCCCGGCGTTCACAGCGTCCTCGCTGTGTTTTCTTCAAAGGAACCTCGCCACCGGGACAACCCGGTGTCGGGGTATCAACATATCTGGCGTTGACTTTTGGCACGCTGTTGAGTTCTCAAGGAACGGACGCTTCCTTCGTACTCACCCCTGCGGGCTTTCCTCCGGGCGCTTCCCTTCGGTCTTGCGTTCCCGACTCTATCAGACCTTTCCGGTCCGATTTCCTCGGTGCTTTCCGGGGTCCCGCTTCCGCGTTTCCCTTTCCGGCGTTTCCGACTCTAGCAGACCCTTTCGAGCCTGACTCCCCGTCAGAGGGGTGTGCCTTCCCGGCCGTTGGGCCGTTCCGACGAGTGAGACCTTAGCGGATTCCCGGCTCCCGAGCTAATCGGGGGCCTGCGTCCTTTCGAACGCGGATTCCTCATTTCGCGAATACGCACGCCAATGACACGACGCGCAGACAGACGCCTGCCGTCGAGAAGGAGTGGTATTGCGGAATGGTTGTCCGGGGACCGACCGGAGTCGGCGCTCACGTCGGGCAACCCGGAGAACACTACGGATCCGACCGGGCCGTGTCAACCCTCGCCCTCGATCCACCCCGCAGAGCTACGCTGACCCCTGTGACGACGCGTACGTACCGCCAGTTCTGGTGGGCCGCCTGACGGCGGCCCTGCTCACGTACGCACCCAAGCGGCCGCCGATCCGGCGGCCGCTCTTGTTTCTCCTCCGGAGCTCCGAGGAGCGGTCGGCCGGGACGGCGGCCTCGACCAGGAGACGGAGAAGAGATGACACGGGTCTTCAGCGGGATCAAGCCGACCGGGCACCTGACGCTGGGGAACTACCTGGGGGCCATGCGGCGGTGGGCCGCCGTCGACCAGCACCGGGCGGAAGCGCTGTTCTGCATCGTCGACCTGCACGCGCTGACCGTGGACCACGACCCCGCTCGGGTGCGCAGGCTGAGCCGGCAGGCGGCGACGCTGTTGCTGGCCTCCGGGCTGGATCCACAGGTGTGCACGGTGTTCGTGCAGAGCCAGGTGGATGAGCACGCGCGGCTGTCGTACCTGCTCGAGTGCGTGGCCACGGACGGCGAGATGCGGCGGATGATCCAGTACAAGGAGAAGGCCGCGCGGGAGCAGCGGCGGGGCGGGAGTGTGCGGCTCTCGCTGCTGACCTATCCGGTGCTGATGGCGGCGGACATCCTGGCGTACGGGGCCGACGAGGTGCCGGTCGGGGACGACCAGGCGCAGCACGTGGAGCTGACTCGCGATCTCGCGGTGCGGTTCAACCAGCGGTACGGGCACACCTTCGTGGTGCCGAGGGCCACGCATCCGAAGGTGGCGGCGCGGGTGATGAACCTGCAGGACCCGACGGCGAAGATGGGCAAGAGCGACGACACGGGGCCGGGCATCGTCTATCTGCTGGACGAGCCGGACGTGGTGCGGAAGAAGGTCATGCGGGCGGTGACCGACAGCGGGCGGGACGTCATGTACGACCGGGAGGCGCGGCCGGGGGTGGCCAATCTGCTGGAGATCCTCGCGGCGTGCTCGGGTGGGAACCCGGAGGCGTTGGCCGGTGTATATGAGTCGTACGGCGCTTTGAAGAAGGACACCGCGGAGGCTGTGGTCGAGGTCCTGAGGCCCGTGCAGGAGAGGCACAAGGAGTTGTGCGCGGATCCGGGCCATGTGGAGGGGGTGCTGCGGGATGGTGCGGAGCGGGCGCGGGCCATGTCCCGGCCGACCGTGGATGCCGCTTACCGGGCGATCGGGCTGCTGCCTGCGGGCTCGGATACCGGGGCGGCCGCGCTGAACGCCGCTCGGTAGGCGCGAGGGCTGGTGGCGAGGCGCGATGCGAAGTGCTGGCGCATCGTGACCTCGCTGCCGAAGCCCGCTCTGCGGGCGACCTCGGGCATGGGGAGGTCGGTGCGTTCCAGGATCCGCTGGGCTGCGGCGACGCGCTGGTCGAGGAGCCAGCGCAGCGGGGTGGTGCCGGTCGCCGCGGTGAAGTGGCGGGCGAAGGTGCGCGGGGACATGCCGGCGTGGGCGGCCAGGTCGGCGACCGTGAGTGGTTCGTGGAGGTGGCGCAGGGCGTGCTCGCGCACGGCGGCGAGGGCGTCGGCGTCGCGGTCGGCGCGGGGGGTGGGGTGCTCGATGAACTGTGCCTGGGTTCCGGTGCGGAAGGGGGCCGTGACCATGGAGCGGGCGATGGTGGCGGCGGCTTCGGCGCCGTGGGCGGTGCGGACCAGGTGGAGGCAGAGGTCGATGCCGGCGGCGGTGCCGGCCGCGGTCCAGATGTTGTCGTCCTCGATGAACAGGGCGTCGGGGACGACGGTGACGTGGGGGTGGTGCGCGCGGAACAGTTCGACGAGGTTCCAGTGGGTGATGGCGCGGCGGCCGTCGAGGAGGCCGGCCTGGGCGAGGGTGAAGGCGCCGCCGCAGAGCGCGGCGAGGGTGGTGCCGCGGGCGTGGGCGTGGCGGAGGGCGTCGAGGACGGGCGGTGGTGCGGGGGTGAGGTGGTCGTCGAGGCCCGGGACGACGACGAGGTCGGCTTCGGCCAGCCAGCCGAGGGTGCGGTCGGGGTGGAGGGAGAGGCCGCCGCGCATGGGGATGGGGGTGGTGTCGGTGGCGACGCGGCGCAGGTCGAAGGCGGGGGCGCCGCGGTCGGTGCGGTCGGCGCCGTAGACCTCGGTGATGACGGAGACGTCGAAGGCGCGGATGCCGGGGAAGGCGATCAGGGCGACGCGGTAGGGCTGCTCCACGTCGGCAGTAAACCATCGGCGGTAATCCATCGATCGATGTCTTTCAGACCCCTGGGGGTGGGAGGGGCCCGGCGGCAGGATCGTGGGCATGGAGATCGCGGAGAACGCGGCGCTGGTCGTCGTGGATGTGCAGCAGGGCTTCGAGGAGCTGGGCTTCTGGGGGCCGCGGAACAACCCGGGAGCGGACGACAACATCGCGTCGCTGATCGACGTGTGGCAGGCGTCGGGCCGGCCGGTCGTCTTCGTACGGCACGACTCGACGCAGCCGGGGTCGCCGCTGCGGGCGGGTCATGAGGGGAACGGCTTCAAGGAGTACGTGGAGGAGCGGCGTGGGAAGGGAGGCGCGGAGCTGCTGGTGACGAAGGACGTGAACTCGGCGTTCCACGGCTCGCCCGATCTCGACGCCTGGTTGAAGGGGGCCGGGATCTCGCAGATCGTGCTGGCCGGGATCCAGACCAACATGTGCGTGGAGACGACGGCCCGGATGGGCGGGAACCTGGGGTACGACGTGGTGGTGGCGTTCGACGCGACGTACACCTTCGACCTGGAGGGGCCGTTCGGCTGGCGGTGCGGTGCGGACGAGGTGGCGCGGGCGTCGGCGGTGTCCCTGCACGGGGGCGGTTTCGCGCGTGTGGTGACCACGGAGGAGGTGGTGGACGCGGCGGGGTGATCCGCCCCCGGACGGGCCGGCGCGGTCAGTCCTTGGTGCCGGAGGCCAGTTCGCGGCTGCGGTCGCGGGCGGCTTCCAGGGCGGCGATGAGAGCCGCTCGTACACCGTGGTTCTCGAGTTCGCGGATGGCGTTGATGGTGGTGCCGGCGGGGGAGGTGACGTTCTCGCGGAGCTTCACCGGGTGCTCGCCGCTGTCGCGGAGCATGGTGGCGGCGCCGATCGCGGACTGGACGATCAGGTCGTGGGCCTTGTCGCGGGGCAGGCCGAGGAGGATGCCGGCGTCGGTCATGGCTTCGACCAGGTAGAAGAAGTACGCCGGGCCGGATCCGGAGAGGGCGGTGCAGGCGTCCTGCTGGGACTCGGGGACGCGGAGGGTCTTGCCGACGGCGCCGAAGATCTCCTCGGCGTGGGCGAGGTGGTCGGCGGTGGCGTGGCTGCCGGCGGAGATGACCGACATGGCCTCGTCGACGAGGGCGGGGGTGTTGGTCATGACGCGGACCACGGGGGTGCCGGCGGCGAGGCGGTCCTCGAAGAAGGCGGTCGGGATGCCGGCGGCGCCGCTGACGACCAGGCGGTCGGCGGGGACGTGCGGGGCGAGTTCGTCGAGGAGGACGCCCATGTCCTGCGGTTTGACCGTGAGGATCAGGGTGTCGGCGGTCTTGGCGGCCTCCTGGTTGGAGACCGGGGTGACTCCGTAGCGGGTGCGGAGTTCTTCGGCTCGTTCCTGGCGGCGGGCGGTGACCAGGAGATCGGCGGGAGCCCAGCCCCCGCGGATCATTCCGCTGAGCAGGGCTTCGCCGATCTTGCCGGTGCCGAGGACCGCGACTTTCTGCGTCATGGCTGGGGTGCCCTCCGGAGGGTGCGTCGTCCTTGTTCATCCTCGCACTCGGGGCCTCGGGGGCGGGGTGATTGTCCGGTGGGCGGAATGGTGGTGTCCCTCGGCCGTCACGCCGTCCTGCGTCGCAGGGTCGCCGCGCCGAGGCCGAGCACCAGCAGGGCGCAGCCGGCGACGATCAGGGCGTCGCGGACGAAGGCGGCGGTCATGTCGGTGTGCCGGAGGACCTCGTTCATGCCGTCGACGGCGTAGGACATGGGGAGGGCGTCGGAGACGGCCTCCAGGACGGGGTGCATGTTCTCGCGCGCGGTGAACAGACCGCAGAGGAGGAGCTGGGGGAAGATCACGGCCGGCATGAACTGGACCGCCTGGAACTCCGAGGCCGCGAAGGCCGAGACGAACAGGCCGAGGGCCGTGCCGAGGAGGGCGTCGAGCAGGGCCACGAGGAGGAGCAGCCAGGGGCTGCCGGTGACGTCGAGGCCCAGGAACCAGACGGCGAGGCCCGTGGCCAGGGCGGACTGGACGATCGCGAGGGCGCCGAAGGCGAGGGCGTAGCCGGCGATGAGGTCGCCCTTGCCGAGGGGCATGGCGAGGAGGCGTTCGAGGGTGCCCGAGGTGCGTTCGCGCAGGGTGGCGATCGAGGTGACCAGGAACATCGTGATCAGGGGGAAGATCCCGAGCAGTGAGGCGCCGATGTTGTCGAAGGTGCGCGGGCTGCCGTCGAAGACGTAGCGGAGCAGCAGCAGCATCAGGCAGGGGATGAGCAGCATCAGCGCGATGGTGCGGGGATCGTGGCGCAGTTGGCGCAGGACCCGGGCCGCGGTGGCGGTGGTGCGGGAGAGGTTCAGGGCGCCGGTGGGGGTCGGCGTGGTCGTCGCCGGGTGGGTGGTGCTCATCGGGTGGTCTCCTTCGTGCGGCCTGCCGCGGTCGCCGCGTCCACCAGGTGCAGGAAGGCCGCCTCGACGGTCTCGGAGCCGGTGCGGGTGCGGAGTGCGTCGGGGGTGTCGTCGGCGAGGATCTCGCCCGCGCGCATGAGCAGGAGTCGGTGGCAGCGCTCGGCCTCGTCCATGACGTGGGAGGAGATCAGCAGGGTGGTGCCGCGTTCGGCGGCGAGGGTGTGGAAGAGCTGCCAGAGGTCGCGGCGCAGGACCGGGTCGAGGCCGACCGTGGGTTCGTCGAGGACCAGGAGTTCGGGGGTGCCGAGGAGGGCCACGGCCAGGGAGACGCGGCTGCGCTGGCCGCCGGAGAGGTTGCCGGCGAGGGCGTCGGCGTGGGTGGTGAGGTCGACGTCGGCGAGGACGCGCTCCACGTCCTGGCGGCGGTCGGCGCTCGCGCGGCCGGGGTGGAGGATCGCGGCGAAGTAGTCGAGGTTCTGGCGGGCGGTCAGGTCGTCGTAGACCGAGGGTGCCTGGGTGACGTAGCCGATGCGGGTGCGCAGGGTGGGGTGGCCGGCGGGGAGGCCGAGGACGTCCAGGGTGCCGGTGACCTTGGCCTGGGTGCCGACGACGGCGCGCATCAGGGTCGACTTGCCGCAGCCGGACGGGCCGAGGAGGCCGGTGACCTGGCCGCGCGGGACGGTGAAGTCGAGGCCGCGCAGGACCGTGCGGGGGCCGCGGACGACGGTGAGGTCCCGGGCGCGGACGGCCGGAGTGCCGTCGGCCCGCCCTTCGTCGCCGTGCGGGGTGTCCGGGCGCGGCGGCTCGGAGGAGTAATTCATCATGTGATGAATAATCCTCTCCGGGGCAGGCCGCGTCAAGCGGTGGCGAAGCGCGGTCCGTGGGCTGCTCGCGGGCTACGAAGGGGCGGTGGCGACGAGCAGGACGACGTCGTAGGTCTCCTCGACGGTGCCGTCCGGGAAGGCGTTCCTCAGGTGGTCGCGCTGCTCGGCGGCGGCGTCCACGCCGAAGTGACGTGCGACGCGCGCGGACTCCTCGGCGATCCAGGGCACGTCGAGCGCGTTGATGTTCCACCACAGGGCGAGCGCGCCGCCCGGGCGCAGGACGCGGAGCGCCTCCGGCACGGCCCGGGCGGGGTCGGTCCAGTGCCAGGCCTGGGCGTAGGTGAGGAGATCGCGGGAGGCGCCGGCGAGGGGCAGGGCGTTGCCGTCGCCGCGGACGATCGGGAGGCCGGGGTGGAGGCGGCGGAACTGCGCCGCCA
>NZ_MSGP01000558.1 GCF_002078235.1 Streptomyces viridosporus | reverse complement strand
GGTGAGCACGCCGTCGGGGCGGGCGGGTGAGCTCCTGCCAGGTCCCCTCCTGCGCGACGCGCCCGGGCCCGAGGGCGGCGACGCGGCCGGAGAGGGGGCGGCGAGGCGGAGGTTCTCGGCGAGGGCGCCGTGGAGGAGCGGGGTGCCCCCGCCGGCGAGTGCGGCGGGGGCCGGGTGGTGCCGCGCACCCGGTCCGGCGGCGCCGGGGGCGACCCCGCGGGCCGGTGGCGGCCCGGCCGCGGCGCGCCGTCACGCCACCGGTCGCGCGATGCCGCTGTGCAGCAGGTGGCGGGCCTGCTGCACGGCGTCGCCGAGGTACAGGGCGAGGCGGGACGCCGCCGCGTACAGGTGCCGTACCGACCGCAGGCGTTCCAGGCGCGGCGCGAGGGCCGACAGGGCGATCGCCAGGGCCACGCCGGACCAGGCGAGCGGCCCGAGCGGGGTGCAGCCGAAGAAGTGGCTGACGCCGGGGGTCTGCACGAGGGCGGCGAGCACCGCGGCGGAGCCCAGGGCCGTCACCCACACCAGGGGGCTGTGGCGGCGGCCGGAGAGGGTCTGCGCGAGCTGCGCGCCGACCACGCCGCACAGGGCCATCGTGGTGGAGCGGCGTTCGGTGCCGGGGGTGAGACGGCCGATCAGGTACGCGGTGACCGCGCCGAGGCAGGTGGTCACGCCCCGGCGCCGGATGGCGCGCAGCAGGGGCGCGCCGAGGACGTCGAGGCCCATCGGGCCGCTCGCGGCGTGCGCCGCCGTCGAGGGGTCGTCGCTCGGGGTCACCGCCACCGCCATGGCCGGGAACATGTCGGTGAGCAGGTTGACCAGCAGGAGCTGACGGGTCGACAGCGGCGAGGAGCCCGCCAGCAGGGTGCCCAGCACGCTGAAGCCGACCTCGCCCGCGTTGCCGCCGATGAGGATGCTCACCGCGTCGGCGACGCTGCGCCACAGGGCGCGGCCCTCGACGACGGCGTCCACCAGGACGGACAGGTCGCCGGTGGTGAGCACGATGTCGGCGGCGTTGCGGGCGGCGGCCGAGCCGCGGGCCTCGATGCCGACGCCGACGTCGGCGGCGCGGATGGCGGCGGCGTCGTTGGCGCCGTCACCGGCCATCGCCACCACCCGGCCCGCCTGCTGCAGGGCCTCCACGACGTGGAGCTTCTGCTCGGGCGCGACCCGGGCGACGACGGCGGCCCCGTGCAGGGCGCGGGCCCGGTCGCGCCGGCCCATGGCGACCAGCTCGTCCCCGGTGACCACCTCGGTCTCCTCCGGCCAGCCCAGTTGCAGGGCGATGGCGCGGGCGGTCTCCGGGTGGTCGCCGGTGAGCATGACGGGCAGGATGCCGGAGCGGCGCAGCGCCGCGAGCAGCGCCTGCGAGGTGTCGCGCGGGACGTCGGCCAGGGCGATCAGACCGGCGAACTCCAGGTCCGCGAGGTCGGCGTCGAGTTCGGCGGCGACGTCGGCCGTCCGGCACGGGCGCCGGGCGACGGCGAGGACGCGCAGCCCCTGCCCGGCGAGGGCGTGGGCCGTCGCGGTCGTGTCGTCGGGGAGGTCCCGGCAGGCGGGGAGCACCGTTTCGGGGGCCCCCTTGACGACGAGGAGCCCGCCGGCGTCCGCGCCGCCGTCCCGTCCGACCGCCGCCGCGTAGCCCCTGCTGGCCTCGAAGGGCCGTTCGCCGTCGGCGGTCCAGGCGTCGTCGGGCGGGGCGACGTCGAGGACCGCCTCGTCGGTGGCGTGCGCGACCCGGCGTCCCTCGCCCGTCTCCTCCTGCGGGCAGGCGCGCGCGGCCAGCCGCACGACCGGTACGGCCCGCTCGGCGTCCGGGGCGAGCACGGTGCCGTCCGCGGTGGCCACCCGGACCAGGCGGAGCCGGTTCTCGGTGAGGGTGCCGGTCTTGTCGAAGCAGACGGTGTCGACCCGGCCGAGCGCCTCCAGGGTGCGCGGGGTGCGGACCAGGACGCCGCGCCGGGACAGCCGGCGCGCGGCCGCCATCTGGGCGACGGTCGCGACGAGCGGCAGCCCCTCGGGGACCGCGGCGACGGCCACGGCGACACCGCCGCTGACCGCCCGCCGGATCGGGCTGCCGCGCAGCAGGGACAGCCCGGTCACCAGCGCGCCGCCGGTGAGGGTCACCGGCAGGGCCTTGCGGGTCAGTTCCTGCAGCCGTGCCTGGACGCCGGCGGGCGGCGGGGTGCGGGCGGCCAGGGCGACGGCCCGGCCCGCCTCGGTGCGGTCGCCGGTGTCCACCACGAGCGCGACCGCCCGGCCGGCCACGACGGTGGTGCCCTCGAAGACCATGCAGGTCCGCCGGGCCACCGGCGCGCCGGGGGTGGGATCGAGGGCCTTGGTCACGGGCAGCGACTCACCGGTGAGCGCCGACTCGTCGACCTCCAGACCGTCCGCCTCCAGCAGCCGCCCGTCCGCCGGTACGACGTCGCCGGCGACGAGACCGATCCGGTCCCCCGGCTTCAGCCGGGCCGCGTCGACGGTGACCGTGTCCCGGGGGGTCTCCTGCCGGCGTGCCTTGGGCCGCTGCCGGGCGGCCAACCGGGCCAGGGCGCGTTCCGCGCGCAGCCGCTGCAGGCCGCCCGCCACCGCGTTGAGGTCCATGGCGCCGACGACGAGCAGCGCGTCGACGAGCGAGCCGAGCAGGGCCGAGGCGACCGCGCCGGTGGCCAGGACGGGCGTGAGGGGGTCGTCGAGTTCCCGGCGGACGGCACCGGCCGCCTCCCAGGTCCAGCGGGCGGGGGCCGCCGCGGGCGTCCGGGCGAGCCGTGCCGCCCGCTGCCACGAGCGGTCGGCGAGCAGGGCGAGCCCGCGGAGTTCGGCGTCGGTGCGGAAGGTGCTGAGCAGGGCGTGGGCCTCGTGCGGTTCCAGGGCGTGCCAGGGCACGTGCAGCCGGGGTTCGGGCGGCGTGGCGGTGGCCACGCGCGCGGCCGCGGTCACGCCGGCGAGCAGGGCGCCGGCCGCCGCGACGTTCACGGGGGCGTGCCGGGTGAGCCGCCGCCAGAGACGGCCGCCGGGTGTGCCGCCGCGGGCCACCATGAGCCCCGACAGGGCGGCGCCCGCCCGGGCCAGGGTCTGCGAGCGGCGGCCCACCCGGCGGGCCGCCGGGATGACGGTCAGCAGGCGCCACACGTCACCGAGCCCGTTCAGGGCGAGTACGTCGGCGCCCCAGGCGACGGCCGAGCGCGCGTCGGTGAGGGCGACGGCCACGTCGCCGACGGGCAGCCCGTCCGCCGCGTCGCCGTCCTCGTCCGCGGCCACGCGGGCGACGCTCACCACGACGCGCCCGTCGTTCTGCAGGGCCCGGACGACGTCGGCGAACGGCAGGTCGGCCGGGGCGACCTCGTCGGCCAGGCGGGTGATGTCCTTCAGATCGGAGCCGCCCGTGATCACCACGTGCAGTCCCGCCCTGCGGGCCGCGTCGAGCACGGCCTCGGCGTCGGGGTCGACCGGGTCCTCGAACACGGCGGACGCGCCGTCGGGGGCGGCGCCGTGCCGCGGGCGGCTGCGCAGGGCGTCGGCATGCAGGACGAGGGAGTCGGCGATCTCCAGTTGCCGCAGCCGCTCCCTGTCGCGCACGAGGACGCCGGTCCGGGCGAGGTGGATGCCGAGGGCCGCGTTGAAGGCGGCCGGACCGTACCGCGCGGCCTTGGGCGAGCCGGCGAGGACGGCTTCGGCGGCCTCCCGCATGTCGTGGGTGACGAGGAGGGTGGCGGCGGCGCCGGCGACGCTGCCGGTGCCCGCGTGGGCCGCGTAGGCCTGGGCGGGCGTCACCCGCAACGGCGGGCGGGTGTCGGTGGGGGCAGGGATGCTGGCGCGCTGCTCGTGGCAGATGTCGTCGTGCAGGGCCTCGAAGGTGGCGGCCCTGGCCACCGCCTCGGTCAACTGGCCGGTGCGCAGCAGTCCGTCGAGCACCAGGGACACCGGGGACTGTCCGGCGCCGTGCGCGGTGGCGTTGGCGGCGGCGAGGATCAGTTCCATGCCGCCGCGGCCGAATCGCCGGCGCAGCAGGGCGCGGAACCGGGGGTTCTCGCGCAGCAGGGTGACGGCGGCGGTGACCGCCTTGGGGCTGGGCGGCAGACGCAGTGCCCGGCCGGCCAGGGCACCGGCCGCGCCGGTCGCGTCCAGCAGCAGCGAGGCGGCGGCGACCCGCACCTCGCGGGGGTCGCCGGGGTGGGCGGCCCCGCTCTCCTCCTCCTCCGGGTCGGCGTCCTCGGTCAGTCCGAGGCGGGCGGCGAGCGCGACGGCCTGCTCGCTCACGCGGTCGCTCGCCGCGTCCGTCACCGAGGTCACCACCAGACGGGACAGCCCCTCGTCCCAGTACGCCGTCAGGACGTCCGGGTGGTCGAGCAGTTCGGCGGCGACCTTGTGGGCGAGCGGTCCGGCGGCTCCGCCGGGGTGCCGCAGGGCCAGGTGGACGCGGTGTCCGGCCCGCCAGTGCCGGTCGCCGCCCAGGGCGTTGCGGGCGACGTGCCGGACGCGGCGTGACGTGTCGTGGAGGGACGTCACGCCCTGGGCGGCGGAGCGGGCGGCGCCCGCGGCGACTCCCGCCACGGCCCCGGCGAGGGGGGCGACGTCGAAGTGTGTGGGCATCGAAGGCCGTCCCGTGGTCCCGGCTCAGCCGGTGTGCCGGTCGCCGTGCGGCTGCCCGTGGTGCGTGGTGGCCTCGGCGACCTGCTTGAGCGCCGACGCCGTGGCGGTGTCGCCCACCCTGGCGGGCTGTTCGTGCGCGGGGGGCTCCGCCGGTTCGTTCCGGTGGTGGGAGGGGACCAGCCGGTCACCGGGGCCTCGGTCGGCGAGCGACTCGGAGCCGGGCTCCTCCGCGGGCCGGGCGGGGGGACCCTGGCGCTCCTCGACGGTGGCCGGTGTGCCGCCGGAGGGTTCCGTGCCCTCCGCGCCTCCCGTGCCCTCCGTGACCTTCGTGACCTCCGCGCTCTCCGCGCCCGGTCCGGGACGCGGCTGGGTGAGCCAGGCGACGGCCGCGCCGGTCAGCGCCACCGGCCACTCCACGACACCGGCCACACCGAGCACGCCGGCTCCCGTGTAGACGGCCATCCGGCGCCCGCGCGGGGACACGGCGCCGATCGTGTCCAGGGCGCCGCCGGCCACCCTGCCCACCTGCTCCGCGCCCGGCAGATGCCGCAGCCCCGAGGCGACGGCCCGCAGCGGCTGCGGAAGATCCGGCGAACGAGACGTGTTCTGGTCCATGACGACCTCCACAGCACACTATTCGGGGACTCTCTTCACATTCCCCCCCTTTTGTCCCATATTCGGCCGTGACCGGTCCCGGCGCCTTTCTTTGCCTCCCGAGGAGGTCCCGAGGGGTTCCGAGCGGTTCTCGAGGGAGCGACGGCGGGCGCTCCGCACACCGGTGCATCCCGTCCGTGTCGGAGCGGGCGCGCCGGGTACTCCATGCGGCACACAGGGACGCCGGGCGGCGGCCGCACGGGCCCGCCCGGCCAGGGGAAGGAGTGATCATGACGGAGAACGGTGAGGACGCCACGCTCGTCCGGCACCCGGGGGCCCCGGACCTCCGTCTGGCCGCGGGCACACCCGGGCAGGCGCCCCCCACCGTCGCGGCGGCACAGGGCGGGCGGCCCGGGGAGGAGACCCCCGACGACCTGCCCCGCGACCGCAACCAGGCCATCCTGGAGGCGGCCAAGCAGGTCGGCGCGGTGCTGAAGCGCGGCGGCCACCGCTTCGCGCTGGCCGGCAGCGTCGCCGTCTACGCCCACGGCGGCAGCGGGAACCTCCAGCACGACGTCGACTTCTGCGTCCGCCCCGAGGACGCAGAACCCGTGGCCGCCACGCTGCGCGAGGCCGGGCTGACGGTCTACACCCCGCCCGAGGACTGGCTGATCAAGGCCACGTGCTTCGGGCAGGAGGTCGACATCATCTTCGAGCTGGCACACCGGCCGGTCTCCGTGGAGATGCTCGACCGGGCGGAGGAACTCCCGGTGGAGTCGGTGCGCATGCCGGTCCTGGCGCCCACCGATCTGCTGTGGAGCCTGATGGCCGCCTTCTCGGAGCACCACTGCGACTTCGGCGCGGTGCTGCCCATCGCCCGCACCCTGCGCGAGAAGGTCGACTGGAAGCGGGTGCGGCGCGACTGCGGGGACGAGCCCATGCCCGCCGCCTTCTTCTTCCTCCTGGAACGCCTGAACGTCATCTGACACGTCCGCGGAAGGAACGCCCATGAACGCCCACGACGCCGGATCCGCAGGCGGCCCGCCACCGGCGCAGAGCCCGGAGTACCGCGTCGCCCACCTCCAGGACCGTCTCGCCTCCGGCGAACTCGGTGAGCTCGGCGTGCGGATCGAGATCCGCGGCGAGGCCGTGCTGGTCACCGGGACCGTCCCCTCGGCCCGGTGCCGCGAGGACGTCCTGAGCACCGTGCGCGAGGAACTCACCGGGCTCGAGGTGCACTGCGACATCGTGGTCAGCGAGGCCTCGTCACCCGATCACGCGGAGGAGCTGTCATGATCCGGATCGCCGCCGTCGGGGACATCCACATGGCACCGGAGACCCGGGGCCTGCTGCGCCCCGCGTTCGACACCCTGCCCGAGTGCGCCGACGTCCTGCTGCTGGCCGGGGACCTCACCCGGCACGGCACCCCCGAGGAGGCCCGCGTGGTGGCCGACGAGATCCGGGGCCTCGGCGTCCCGGTGGTCGCCGTGCTCGGCAACCACGACCACCACGACGACCGGCCGGACGAGGTCGCGGCCCTGCTGCGGGACGCCGGCGCCCACGTCCTGGAGGGAGAGGGGACGGTCGTGGACGGCGGGGGCGCGCGGATCGGGGTGGCCGGCACCAAGGGGTTCGGCGGCGGGTTCGTCGGACGCAGCGCCGGGGAGTTCGGCGAGCCGGTGATGAAGGAGTTCGTCCGGCACTCGCGCCGGTGCGCCGACAGTCTGCGGACCTCCCTGGAACGGCTGGAGGAGGAGGACTGCGACGTACGGATCGCCCTCACCCACTACTCCCCCGTGCCGGAGACCCTGGCCGGGGAACCGCTGGAGATCTATCCGTTCCTCGGCAGCTATCTGCTGGCCGAGGCGATCGACACGGCCGGCGCCGACCTCGCCGTGCACGGGCACGCGCACGCCGGCACGGAGCACGGCATGACCACCGGGGGCGTCAAGGTGCGCAACGTCGCCCAGCCGGTCATCGGCCGCGCCTTCCACGTCTACCACCTGCCGGTCCCGGAGCGCCTGCGCTCCGGCGCCGGAGCGCAGGCGACGACCGGCTGAGCCCGGCCACTCCACCGCCCCCGTCCCCAGCGCCGCCGGTCCGCACCGGCGGCGCTTCTCTCCGTCCCGGCCCGGCCCGCGTACCGCCTCTCGCGTGAACACCCCGCAAGGCGCGTCGACTTCATACGTTTCGTCTGCTTAACATACAGATTCCGCGTCCCGTGGCCGATGTCGCCACCTCACCGCCCGGGACGCGGACCGCGCTCACCGGCCGCGCCGCCGGTCCCCGCGGGGCGAGGGCCGGGGCCGTCCGCTCGCCGTGCCGTTCGCCCACCGCGCCGCCCCGGCCTCGCACGAGAGGACGTCGGACGGCGCCGTCGGGCCGTCCCGGACCACCGTCCGGGCACGCCTTCACCCCGCACGACACCGAACTACGCCTCGCCGCACGGTGTCTGGCGCACCGTCGGTTCCTGACCGTCCCCACGGCCGCCTCCTTCGTCACCGGGGCCGCCGCGCCCGGGCCGCGGCCCGCCCGATTGCCCCGGGACGTCTCCCGCCATGCCCCGATTACTGCACATGACACCCCTTCACCCACCAAAGCGCGAAAGCGCACCGTTCGTCACATCACCCCCGGGCTCCATGGGCAAGGCCTAGGGGATGCCGACGCCTCCCGTAGGGACGCGGCGGCTTCACCCGAACGAAGGAGACGTAGCGAATGGCCCACAGACATGCCGGGGCGGCGCGCCGATCGGCCGTGACCGCGATCGGCGTCCTCGTCCTCGCCGGCCTCCCCTCCGCCGCCACGGCCGATCCCGCGCCGGGGGCGGGGGCCGCGCCGAGTGCCGCGCAGACCCTCGGCGCCGACCGGCCGTCGCCGCATCTGCTCGAAGCCCTCCGGCGCGACCTGGACCTGACGCCGGACCAGGCGTCCGAACGGCTGGTCAACGAGGCGGAGGCGGGCACCCGCGCGGGCCGGCTGCGCATTTCCCTGGGCGACCGGTTCGCCGGGGCCTGGGTGCGCGGCGACACCTCCCAGGAGCTCACGGTCGCGACCACCGACACCGGGGACGTCCCGGCCATCGAGGCGCAGGGCGCGAAGGCCGCCGTCGTGCAGCGGACGCTGGCCGACCTCGAGGCGGCCAAGCGGAAGCTGGACGCGGCGGCCGACCGCGTCCAGACCCTCGACACGCCCGTGTGGTACGTCGACGTACCGAACAACCGGATCGTGGTGCAGGCGACGAGCCGGGAGGCGGGGGCCTCCTTCGTCGAGGCCGCGGGGCTCGAGGGCGAGAACGTCGGGATCCGCATGACGGCGGCCCGGCCGCGCCTGCTGCAGGACATCACCGGCGGTGACGCCTTCTACATCAACGACTCCGCGCGCTGCTCCGTCGGCTTCTCCGTCACCGAGGACGACCGACCGGGCTTCGCCACCGCCGGCCACTGCGGCCGCCCCGGCGACACGACGACCGGGTACGACCGGACGGCGCAGGGCACCTTCCGGGCCTCCACGTTCCCCGGCAGGGACATGGCGTGGGTGGCCACCGACGCCCCGTGGACGGCCACCCCCGACGTCAAGGCGCAGGACGGCCAGGAGGTACAGGTCACCGGCTCGGCGCAGGCGCTCGTCGGGGCGGCGGTGTGCCGTTCCGGCTCGACCACCGGATGGCGCTGCGGGACCATCGAGCAGCACGACACGAGCGTCAGCTACCCGGAGGGCAGGGTCGACGGACTGACCCGGACGACGGTGTGCGCCGAGCCGGGCGACTCCGGGGGGCCGTACCTCGCGGGCTCCCAGGCCCAGGGCGTCACCTCCGGCGGCACCGGTGACTGCACCGGTGGCGGCACGACGTTCTACCAGCCGGTCAACCCGATCCTCGCCGACTTCGGGCTCACGCTGACCACGGCCGCCGCGCGGACGACGGCACCGGCCCCGCAGGACGGCGCCGCGCGGGAGGAGTGGACCTCGGGCCGCGTCTACGAGACCGGGGCCACGGTGACCCGCGACGGCGTGCGCTACCAGTGCCTGCAGACCCACCAGGCCCAGGGCGCGTGGGCGCCCGCCGGCACACCGGCCCTGTGGCAGCGCCTGTGACCCCCTGACCGGGGCGGCCCTGCGGCGGCGGCCTCGTGCCGCGGCCGGCGCCGGCCCGTTGCCGGGCGGGGCCGGATCCGGCGGGCGTTCCTCGGCGCGGCGGACGTACCGCTCCGCCCCCGGGCCGCGACAGGGGCCCGGGGGCGCGGCACCGCGAGGAGTGTGCGGGCCGCATCCCGCCTACCGGACCACCTCGGCGCCACGGCCGACGCGGACCTCGCTCCGGCCGGCCGGCGGGCGCACGTCGGTCAGGAGGACTCCGCTGTGCGGGCGGGTCGGGACGCGGTTCAGCGGGATCGTGAGGTTCTGCTCCGGCACCGTGTACTCCAGCCGGGCCAGCCGCACCGCGAGCGCCTCCAGCACGCCGAGGGTGACGCCCTCACCGGGGCAACGGTGTCCGGTGGCCGGGTCGCCACCGCCCTGCGGGATCAACTCGTCGCGTTCGGCGGGTCGTTCGAGGAAGCGCTGCGGGCGGAAGGCGTACGGGTCGCCCCACAGCGACTCGTCGTGGTTCTGCCCGTACACGTCGAGCACCACCAGTCCTCCGGCGGGTATCCACTCCCCCCGCCACATCAGGTCCCGTGCGGCCAGACCTCCGAGGAACGGCGCGAACGGGTAGAAGCGGCGCACCTCGTGCGTGAACGCGGCGGTGAACGCCGGGTCACCGGCCGCCAGGGGCGCGCGGTGCTGCGGCCACCGGTGCAGGGCGTGCGCCGTGAAGGCGACGAACCAGGCGACGGCGGCCGTCGGGCGGACGACGTTGAGCAGTTCCACCGCGGCCGTCTTCTCGTCGAGCGGCTCACCGTCCGCGTCGCGGTGCCGGCACACCAGGTCGAGCATCGAGTCCGCGGGGGCGGCGCCCTCGCCGGACCGTACGTCCCGCACCAGCCGGGCCAGCCGGTCCTCCTGGCGGGCTCGGGCGCGCCGGGCCCGCAGGTGGCGCGGTCCGGCGGTGGCGAAGCCGTCGACCATCGCGATCATGTCGCGGGCCACCGCCCCGGCGTCGGAGTCGTCCAGCGGGATCCCGGCCCAGCGGTGGACGCCGAGGGTGAGCACCGTGCTCGCCTCGTCGAACAGCACGACGGAGCCGCGCCGGCTCCATTCCGGTACGGCCTCGTCCCAGGCCTCGGTCACCCGCTCGACCGTCCCGGCGACGCGGTCGGGGGTCAGGAGCGGCAGGAACAGGGCCTTGCGGTCGCGGTGGGCGTCGCCGTCGAGGGTGTGCACCGCCTCGTGGCCGAACAGGGTGGCGAGCACGGGCTCGGGTATCGCGCGGTGCCGGCGCACGTTGCGCTCGTCGTAGAAGAACCGCACCGCTTCCGGTCCGCGCAGCGCGAGGGCGGGACGGCCCAGGAGCCGGGTGCGCACCACGGGGCCGGTGCTGTCGCGCATCCGGTTGGGCAGCCAGGCGTAGCCCTCGGCCAGCAGCGGCAGGGTGCGGTCGATCAAGGGGCGGCTGAGTACGTCCATGGCCGCCGGGTGCCCCGCCGGACCGCCCGGACACTCCGGGAGCGGGCGGTCCGCCCGAACGGGTGTGTCCGAGACCACGTGCCGAACGAGGCGCGGGTCACGTCGGGACGGGCGGGCCGGGGACTACCGTTTTGGTTAGGTACCCCTTACCTCACTCATCGGGACGGTCCGGCAGTGCAAGCAGATCTCTCTCCGGTCATCGCGGCGACCGCGCAGTGGCTGACCCGCTCCTTCCCCTCCCCCGGCGGGGCGCTCGCCTCCGCCCTGTGCGAGGCGCAGGCACGGCAGGCCGTGACGGTCGCGGCGTGGCTCAGGTACCCGACGGCGATGGACGCGGCCCTGCTGGAGCTGGCCGGCCCGGGAGGCTCGGCGCGGCTCGACTGGGTCACCGGCGCCGACGCCGACGACGGCGTCGCGGCGGACGCCTGGCGCACCTGGGTCGACGAGGTCGTGGCCAGCTGGGCCGCCTGCCTGCTCACCGACCCGGAACTGGCCTCCCGCGCGGTGGCCGCGCTCTCCCGGGGCGGTGAGCACGCGGGCGGTCTGCCGACCGAGTTCCGGCGGCTGCTCGACCCCGACGAGGCCGACCGGGGCGCGGCGGCCCTGCTGCGCCACCCGGACCTGCTCGCGCCCGTGGCCGGGCTCCACCACTGCGGCCTGCTCGACCGGCTCGACCCGGACCACACCCTCATCGCCTGAGCCCCGGGCCGCCCCGCCCGCGCCGGGCGGAATGCGCGGCCCTCGCCCACCGCGCACCGCGGATGCTCCGTCACACCGTCCCACCTGCGGAAACAACGGTCCGGCAGCCGTCGTCACGCTCCGTGATTCACCGGTTTGCAGTACACGACCGTGCCGCGACCCGGCCGTCGGCCCACGCTGCCCCCAGGGGTGCCCGACACCCCAGGGCCCGGCAGCCCGGCCCGGCTCGGTGCCGAAGGCACCCGGCCGGCCCGGTTTCCGACGCCTCCGACGGAGGGCTGAGCGACATGACCACTGCCATATCCCGGAACTGGGAGCACGCCGTCGTCACCGGCGGCGCCGGATTCGTCGGCTCCCACCTGTGCGCCGCCCTGCTGGACGCGGGCGCCGCCGTCACCTGCGTGGACGACTTCAGTACCGGCCGGCCGGAGAACGTCTCCCCGCTGCTCGAACGGCCCGGCTTCACCCTGGTGCGGGCCGACGTGGCCGAGGAGCTGCCGGTCCGGCGGCCGCCCGACCTCGTACTGCACTTCGCCTCCCCCGCCTCCCCCGCCGACTACCTGCGGCTGCCGCTGCACACCATGGAGACGGGCAGCCTCGGCACCCGCAACGCCCTGCGGTTCGCCCGGGCCGCCGGGGCCCGCTTCGTCCTGGCCTCGACCTCGGAGGTCTACGGCGATCCCCAGCAGAACCCGCAGAACGAGCGCTACTGGGGCAACGTCAACCCGGTCGGCCCGCGCAGCGTCTACGACGAGGCCAAGCGCTTCGGCGAGGCGCTGACCACCGCCCACGCCGAGACCCACGGCACCGACACCTGCATCGTGCGGCTGTTCAACACCTACGGCCCGCGGATGCGCGGCCACGACGGCCGTGCCGTACCGACCTTCGTCCGGCAGGCGCTGGCCGGCGAGCCCCTCACCGTGACCGGGGACGGGCGGCAGACCCGGTCGCTGTGCTACGTCGACGACACGGTGGCCGGCGTCCTCGCGGCCGCCGCCCACGGGATGCGCGGCCCCGTCAACATCGGCAATCCCGGCGAGATCACCATGCTGGACCTGGCCCGCCTCGTCGTCCGGCTCGCCGGTTCCGAGTCGCAGATCCGCTTCGTCGAACGCCCGGTGGACGACCCGGCGGTGCGCTGTCCGGACATCACGCTGGCCCTGGACAAGCTCGGCTGGGAGCCGGAGGTGGACGCCGAGGAAGGACTGCGGCGCACCATCGCCTGGTTCCGCGCCGAGGCGGACCACTGACCGCGGCCGCTCCGAGCCGGCCCACGGGCACCACCGCCGCACCGGCCGCCCCCTTCCGCGAAAGGCCCCGCCCATGCGCATCCTCGGAATCAACGCCCTCTTCCACGACCCCGCCGCCGCCCTGGTCGTCGACGGACGGACCGTCGCCGCGGCGGAGGAGGAGCGGTTCTCCCGCCGCAAGCACGGCAAGCGACCGCTGCCGTTCTCCGCCTGGGAGCTGCCCGAGAAGGCCGCCGCCTGGTGCCTGAAGCGGGCCGGGCTGCGCCCGCAGGACCTCGACGCGGTCGCCTACTCCTTCGACCCGTCCCTCGCCCGGCCCGCCGACGCGATGGGCCTGGACGACCCGTGGGACCACCTGCGGCTCACCTACGCACGGGAGGCCCCCGGTTTCCTGCGGGCCGCGCTGCCCGGTCTGGACCCCGGCCGCGTCCGCTTCGTACCGCACCACATGGCGCACGCCGCCTCCGCCGCCTTCGCCGCGCCGGACGCCGAGGACTCCTCCGTCCTGGTGCTGGACGGCCGCGGCGAACGCGCCTCCCACCTCGCCGCCCGCCGCGTGCGCGACCGGCTCGAGCCCCTGTACGCGCAGGACCTGCCGCACTCGCTCGGCCTGGTCTACGAGGAGCTCACCGAGCACCTCGGCTTCCTGCGCTCCTCCGACGAGTTCAAGGTGATGGCCCTCGCCTCCCACGGCACCCCGCGCATGCTGCCCGAACTGCGCCGGCACGTGTATCCGACCGGTGACGGCGGCTTCCACGCCACCGGGGTGCCCTGGCGCGACCTGTGCGCGCCGCGCGGCCCGGACGAGCCGTGGACCCGGGACCACGCCGACGTCGCCGCCAGTGCGCAGGCCGTGCTGGAGGAGACCCTGCTGGACCTGGTGCGCTGGCTGCACGGCCGCACCCACGACCGGGTGCTCACCCTCGCCGGAGGCGTGGCCCTGAACTGCGTCGCCAACTCGCGCATCGCCCGCGAGGGCCCCTTCTCCCGGGTGTGGGCGCAGCCGGCCGCCGGTGACGCGGGCACCGCCCTGGGCGGCGCCCTGCTGCTGTCCGCCGGCGCCGGTGACGAGCCCGAGCCGATGACCGGCGCCGACCTCGGCCGGGACTGGTCCGACGCGGAGCTGGGAGCCTGGCTGAAGACGGCGGCCGTGCCGTTCGAGCGGCCGGCGGACATCGCCGCCACCGTGGCCCGGACGCTGGCGGACAACGGCATCGTCGCCTGGTTCCAGGGGCGCAGCGAGTACGGCCCCCGGGCACTGGGCCACCGCTCCCTGCTGGCCCACCCCGGGCACGCGGGCAATCTGGAGCGGCTCAACGACGTCAAGGGCCGCGAGCAGTTCCGGCCGGTCGCGCCGATGGTGCTCGCCGACCGGGCCGCCGGGATCTTCGACGGTCCGCTGCCCAGCCCGTACATGCTGTTCGTGCACGACGTGGCCGACGCCTGGCGGGACCGCGTCCCCGCCGTGGTGCATGTCGACGGCACCGCCCGCATCCAGACGGTCGACCCCGCGCAGGAGCCGCTGGTGGCCCGGATGCTGAGCGAGTTCGAGCGGCTGACCGGGCTGCCCGTGGTCGTCAACACCAGCCTCAACACGGCGGGCCGGCCGATGGTGGACGACCCGCGCGACGCCCTGGAGTGCTTCGGCTCCTCCCCCGTCGACCTGCTGGCCATCGGCCCGTACGCGATCCGGCGCGGCGGCCTCTTCCGCACCGGCGACGGCGAGGACCCGCGGTGACCGGGTCCACCGCCCCGAGCGGGGAGTACGCGGTGGTGGTGCCGACGCCGGGGCGTCCCGGTCTCGGTGCGTGCCTGCGCGCGCTGGCCGGGTCCGACGGGCCGGGGCCGGTGCGGGTGGTGGTCGTCGACGACCGGTCCGACCCCTCCGGCGCGCCCCTGACGGCCGCCGTCCCGCCGTCCCTGCGCTCGCGCACCGTCGTCGTGCCCGGCGGGGGGCGCGGGCCGGCCGCCGCGCGCAACGCCGGATGGCGGGCGGCCGGGGACGTGCCGTGGATCGTCTTCCTCGGCGACGACGTGATCCCCGGCCCCACCTGGGCCGACGACCTCGCCCTCGACCTCGCCGGGGCGAGCGTCGCGACCGCCGGGATCGCCGCCCGGATCGAGGTGCCGCCGCCACCGGACCGCCGGCCCACCGACGGGGAGCGCGGCGCCACCGGCCGCGCCGGCACCCGCTGGACCACCACCGACCTGGTGTACCGCCGCCGGGTGCTGGAGGCCGTGGGCGGTTTCGACGAGCGGTTCCGGCGGGCGTTCCGGGCGGACGCCGACCTCGCCCTGCGGGTGCTCGACGCCGGGTGGACGCTGGCCGAGGGCCGCCGCACCAGCACGCGTCCGGTGCGGCCGGCCGGGCGCTGGGGCTCCGTCCGGCTCCAGGCGGGCGTCGCCGACGACGTGCTGCTGACCCGGCTGCACGGACGCGGCTGGTGGCGCCGGGCCGAGGTCCCCCGGGGGCGTCTGCCGGTGCATCTGGCGGTGGCGTCGGCCGGTCTGGCGGCCGTGGGCTGCGCCCTGTCCGGCCGGCCGCGCGCCGCGGCGGCGTGCGCCGCCGGGTGGCTGGCGGGGACCGCCGAGTTCGCCCTCGACCGGATCCTGCCGGGGCCGCGCACCCGGGACGAGATCGTCACCGTGGTGCTCACCAGTGCGCTCGTCCCGCCCGCCGCCGCCTGGCACTGGCTGCGCGGTCGGCTCGTCCACCGCGCCGCACCGCCCCACGCCACGCGGCGGGCCGGGGACCCGAGGTCCGCGCACCGCCCGGTGGCCGGGGAACGGCTGCGCTCATGATCCGCCCCGCCCGGCGCGAACGGCGCGCGGTCCGGCAGGCGGCCCTCGAACGGTACGGGCCCAAGCGGTTCCCGGCCGACCGGGAACGCCCGATCACGGAGGTGTGCTCATGACCCCGGTCCCCGATCCCCTCCCTCCCGGCGTGCTGTCCGTCGCGCTGGTCTCGGAGCACGCAAGCCCGCTCGCCGTGCTGGGCGGGGTGGACGCCGGCGGGCAGAACGTCCATGTCGCCGCCCTGGCCGGAGCGCTCGCCGACCGCGGCCACCGCGTCACCGTCCACACCCGCCGGGACGCACCGGACCTGCCCGCCCGGGTGCCCCTGCGCGAGGGCGTCGAGGTGCACCACGTGCCCGCGGGGCCGCCGGAACCGGTGCCCAAGGACCGGCTGCTGCCGTACATGGAGGACTTCGGGCACCACCTGGCCCGGGTGTGGCGGGCGCGTCCCCCGGACGTGGTGCACTCGCACTACTGGATGTCGGGGCTGGCCTCGCTGCGGGCGGCCCGGGCGCTGGGGCTGCCGCTGCTGCACACGTACCACGCGCTGGGCACGGTGAAGCGGCGGCACCAGGGACGCGCCGACACCAGCCCGCCGGAGCGGATCGCCTGCGAGATCGAGGTGGGCCTCGGCTGCGACCGCGTCGTCGCCACCTGCCGGGACGAGGTCGCCGAGCTGGCCCGGATGGGCGTGCCGGCGGACCGGACCGTCGTCGTGCCGTGCGGCGTCGACACCGGCCGGTTCACGCCGCTGGGCCCGGCGGCGCCGCGCGGCCCGCACCGGTACCGGCTGCTGCAGCTGGGCCGGCTGGTGCCGCGCAAGGGCGCCGCGGTGTCGATCGCCGCGCTGGCCCGGCTGCCCGGCACCGAGCTGGTCGTGGCCGGCGGGCCGCCCCGGGACCGCCTCGACGACGACCCGGAGGTGCGCCGGCTGCGGGGCGTGGCGCGGGACGCCGGGGTCGCCGACCGGGTCCGCTTCGTCGGCGGGGTGGACGGTGACCGGGTGCCGCCGCTGCTGCGCTCCGCCGACGTGGTGCTGTGCCCCGCCGACTACGAGCCCTTCGGCATCGTCCCGCTGGAGGCCATGGCCTGCGGCCGTCCGGTGGTGGCCAGCGCCGTCGGCGGACAGCTCGACACGGTCACCGACCCGGGCACCGGCCGGCTGGTGCCGCCCCTCGACCCCGGGGCGCTGGCCCGGGCCGTGGCCGGGCTGCTGGCCGACCCGGCGGCCCGCGCGGCGTGCGGGGCGGCCGGCCGCCGCCGGGTCCTCGGCCGCTACGACTGGGCGCGGATCGCCGCGGCCACCGAGGAGGCGTACTGCGAGGTGCTCGACACGCAACCCGCCGCGACCGGCTGACCCGCCGGCCGCCGACCCCGTCGGCCACCACCCCCGTCGGACCTCCGACGTCCGAAGCCCGAGAGCCCGAAAGCCCGAAAGGAGGTGCGGGTCCCGCCGCCGTCCTCGCCGAGGCGGTGTGCCCGAACAAGGATGACCGAACACCTTCACCCCGCGCTCGACGCCGCACATCTGCACTGCCGGTCGCTGGAGGAGGCCCTCGGCCGCTTCCGCCGGGACGCCCTGCCCCGGATCGCCGACTGGGGCGACCGCCTCGCCACCGTCCTCACCGGCGGCGGACGGCTGCTGGCCGCCGGCAACGGCGGCAGCGCCGCCCAGGCCCAGCACCTGACCGCCGAGCTGGTCGGACGCTACCGCCGGGAGCGGCACGCCTACTCGGCACTCGCCCTGCACGCGGAGACCTCCAGCGTCACCGCCATCGGCAACGACTACGGCTTCGACCACGTCTACGCCCGCCAGGTGCTCGCCCACGGGCGGCCCGGCGACGTCCTGATGCTGCTGTCCACCTCGGGCCGCAGCGCCAACCTGGTCGCGGCGTCGGTGACGGCCCGGCGGGCCGGGCTGCACGTGTGGGCGCTCACCGGCCCCGGCCCGAACCCGCTGGCCGAGGCCGCCCACGAGGCGCTGTGCGTGGACGCCGCCACCGGCGCGACCGTCCAGGAGACGCACCTCGTCGCCGTGCACCTGCTCTGCGAGTGCTTCGACACCGTCGTGTCCACGCCCCTCGCGCGGCGTACGGCGGCCACCCCCGGGAGGACGTCATGACCGGGCCCGCGCCCCTCGCCGTGGTGGGCGACGTGCTGCTCGACGAGGACATCGAGGGGGTCGCCACCCGGCTGGCCCCGGACGCCCCCGCCCCGGTCGTCGACGTCACCGGTGACCGGCGGCACCCCGGCGGCGCCGGGCTGGCCGCCGTGCTCGCGGCCCGCGGCGGCCGGGACGTGGTCCTGGTGACCGCGCTCGGCGACGACCCGGCCAGCGAGACCGTGCGCCGGGGGCTGAGCGGCCGGGTCCGGCTGCTGGAGCTCCCGCTGCACGGCACCCTGCCGGTGAAGACCCGGGTGCTGGCGGGCGGGCGGCCCGTGGTGCGCATCGACCGGGGCGGCGGCGCGCCCGGCGAACCGGACGAGGCGGTGCGCGAGGTGCTGGCGAGCGCGCGGGCCGTCCTCGTCGCGGACTACGGACGGCACACCGCCGGGGCCGTGCGCGCGCACCTGCGGGCCGTGGCCCGGCACACCCCCCTGGTGTGGGACCCGCACCCCAAGGGCGATCCGCCCGTGCCGGGGGCGCGCCTCGTCACCCCCAACGCGGCGGAGGCGCTGGCCCTGTGCCCCGGGGCCGGGGGGTCGTCGCTGGGCGCGTACGCCGAGCGGGGGGCCGAACTGGCCGCGCGCTGGCGGGCCGCGGGCGTCGCCGTCACGCTCGGCGACCGCGGGGTGCTGCTGACCCGGCCCGGCGGGGGGACCCCGATGCTGATCCCGGCCCCCTTCCGGGCGGAGGGGGACCCGTGCGGCGCGGGCGACTGCTTCGCCGCGACGACGGTCGCGGCGCTCGCCGACGGTCTGCTTCCCGAGGAGGCGCTGCAGCGGGCGGTCGCCGAGGCCGCCGCCTTCGTCTCGGCCGGCGGGGCGGGGAACCCGGAGCTGTGGCGGCCGCAGGCCGCCCCCGGTCCCGCGCAGGATCCGGCGGCCGACGCGTTCGAGCTGGTGGAGGCCGTCCGGGCCCGCGGCGGCACCGTGGTCGCCACCGGCGGCTGCTTCGACCTGGTGCACGCGGGCCACGTCGGCCTGCTGGAGAGCGCCCGGCGGATCGGCGACTGCCTGGTCGTGTGCCTCAACTCCGACGCCTCCGTCGCCCGCCGCAAGGGCCCGGGCCGCCCGCTCACCCCGGCGGCGGACCGGGCCAGGGTGCTGGCCGCGCTGGGCAGCGTGGACGCGGTCGTGGTCTTCGAGGAGGACACGCCCGAGGCGGTGCTGGCGCGGCTGCGTCCCGACGTGTGGGTCAAGGGCGGGGACTACTCCGCGCAGGACCTGCCGGAGGCGGCGCTGCTGCGCACCTGGGGCGGCCAGGCGGTCGTCCTGCCCTACCTCGACGGACGCTCCACGACCCTCCTGGCCCGCAGGGCGGCGAAGGCCGCGACGGTGGCCCTGCGGGCCTCCGGCTCATGACCGGGCCGACGACCGCCCGCCCGGCGGCGGGCCGGCCCCCCGAGAAGGCCTCCGGCTCGCGGCCGGACGGGAAGGGGGCCGGGGGGAGAGCCGGAGAGGCACGCGCCGGTCCCCGGGCTCCGGGAGACCGTCCGGGCCCCCGCCCCGTGGGCCGGGGCGGGGGCCTGCGCGCGCCGGGTGGGGCCGCTCGGGTCAGGCAGCCGTCCCCAGTGCGGCCCGGCCGGCCGTGTCGCCCTCCTCCGTCCGCAGCCTCACCGGTGTGGTGGTCCGCCGGCCCCGCAGCAGGTGGCCCGCTCCGATCGCCCCGGCGATGATCAGTCCGCCGCTGACCAGGGCGCCGCGCGGCCCGGCCAGCTCCATGAGGAGGCCGAGGGCGGGCGGGCCGCCCAGGCTCCACACCGTGCCGATGCTGCCCCAGACACCCAGGACGCGTCCCCGCAGATGGGCGGGCGGGTCGGTCTGCAGGACGGCCGTTCCGGCGGTGTCGGAGACGGACTCGACGACGGCCATGGGCAGGACGAGCACCAGCAGCACGACCAGCGACGGCGACAGCCCCGCCACCACCTGCAGCAGCCCGCCCGCCGCCGCGAGGGCGCCGACGAGCCGCACGGACGGCCTGCGCAGCCGCGCACCGAGCACCGCGCCGACGATTCCGCCGACGGCGAGGACGGTGGACACGGTGCCGAACGCCCCGGCGCCGCCCGCGAGCGGCCCGGTGACCAGGACGGCGAGCGTGAGCCCGTAGTTGCGGCCGAAGACCGCGCTGATCCCGGTGACCCCGGCGAGGGCGAGCAGCCGGGGCCGGCGCGCGAAGAAGGCCAGCCCCTCCCGCACGGTCATGCCCTGCCGCGCGCGCCTGCTCTCCTCGGCGACGCGCCGGGCCGCGCCCGGCGCCGGGCGCAGGAACGGGATGACCGCGGTCACGAAGAGGAAGGAGAACCCGTTGGCGAAGTACGCGGCGGAGGTGCCGAGGAGTCCGACCGTCACCCCGGCGAGCGCGGCGCCCGCGAGACGGCCCGCGTTGAACACCAGCGCGCCCACTCCGATGGCGGAGGGCACGTCCTCGGCCGGGACGAGGTCGTTGCCCAGCAGGGCGCAGGCCGGATTGTCGACGGTGGCGACGACGCCGGTGACGGCGGCCAGCACCATCAGGGACGTCATGTCGAGCCGGTCCAGCGCCACCAGGAGGGCCGTGGTGAACGCGATGGCGGCGAGCAGTGCCTGACTGACGGCGGCCGTCAGCTTCCGCGGCCACCGGTCGACCGCCGCGCCGGCCCTGCTCATGAGCGTCCTCGGCGGCGCGGC
>NZ_MSGP01000557.1 GCF_002078235.1 Streptomyces viridosporus | reverse complement strand
GGGCAACAGTTGCGGCTGCTGCGGACGAGCCGGGGGCTGACGCGGGCGGAGTTGGGTGCGAAGCTCAGTTACGGCGAGGACATGGTCGCGTCGGTGGAACTGGGGCGGCGCATCCCNNTGTTGCAGACCGAGGAGTACGCGCGGGTGGTGTTCGAAATGTGGCGCCCCCTCCTGGACGAGGAGACTGTGAACCAGCGTGTAGCCGCCCGGCTGGCTCGCCAGGAGTTGTTCTCACGCAGGCCCATGCCGACGATCAGCTTCGTCATCGAGGAGAGCACGCTGTGTCGGCCACTGGGCGGGAGCGCGGTGATGCGGGCTCAGTTGGAGCAGATCCTCCTCTACGGCCAGCAGCGCAACGTCGAGATCCAGGTCATGCCGACCGACCGCCGCCAACATGCCGGAATGGGCGGGCCGTTCACCTTGATGGAGACGAGCAAGGCGCAGAGGATCGCCTATGTGGAGGTGAACGAGCACAGTCACCTCTACAGTGAGCGGCCGGTGGTTCGGGGGTACGAGGAGCGGTACGGCATCCTGCGAGCACAGGGCCTCACGCCCTCGGAGTCACTGACCTTCGTTCAGAAGCTGTTGGGAGACCTATGAACACGGAAGACGCGAGCCTTCAGCCCCGCTCGGAGTTGCGCTGGTTCACGAGTAGCTACAGCAGCGGCGCGGGCGGCGAGTGCGTTGAGGTCGCTGTGGAAGCTACCGCTGTGCACGTGCGTGACTCGAAGCAGGTAGTGCAGGGCGGGCCTGTGCTGAAGATCGGCTCAGGGGCATGGGCAGCGTTGCTTGAGGCGATGTGAACTCGTTGCTGCCGTAAGTTGCCCGCTTGATGGCTAGAGGCGAAACTGTACGGCGGTCGCGATGGTCGGCACTTCTCAGGGGGAAGCGCCGGCCATCGCTATGAGGAATGGTGCTCAGGCCCCAGGTCCCCCAGGCGGAGTCCAGCGCCCGGCGGCGATCTCCTTGTCCAAGCGAGCTTGGAAGTGTGCGTGCGCGGCGCGCATCTCGGCCTCACGGTTGGCCTTGTAGAAAGGTGAAGTATAGCCCTCTGGCGGCGGTGTGGCTTTTGGGCTTTCCAGGTGGGCAATGAGGTTCACGTAGTCTGTCTTTGCCTGGCTGACCCCCTGTGTGTGGAATGCCTTTGCGATCTTGCGACCCTTGGCGTCGAAGTACATTTCTGACTCGTATTCATACAGAACGGCGTAGCGGCCGGTGTAGATCGCTGTGAGCTGATCGGCGGTGATCCCGAGCCAGACAGCGACAAGCGCATCTAGTTCAACGAGGGCGGCCCGGCGCTCGTACTCCGTGCGGAGAGGTGTGTCGTACTCCCAGGTGGGCTTGAGGTCCGCAGCTAGGGGATTGAGGTTCGGCCAGTCGGGGTTGGCCCAGTTTTCATAGCCTGGCCAAGTTCGGTCGTACAGCTTTCTCCAAAGGGGAGCGTAAGCACTGGTCAGGGCGTTGAGACGGAGAGTGCGGAGAAGGAGAGCGGAGGCCAGAGGGTGCTTGGGTGTAGGTGCGGGCATTTTCTTGGTCTCTGCCACATCGAGGTGACCGCGACCAGTAATGCGCATCAGGTAGTCAAGAGGAAGGGCGGCCCAGAAGCCAGCTGTGAGTGCTGTCATCGTGTCGTCCATGAATGCCATGCTTCGGACAGCATGGATATGGGCTGGCCCAGGTGGAAAGAGGGCTCCAAACAGACTGCGCTCATTGGCCGGCGGGACCATTTCGCGCCATGCGAGGCGGAAGTACTCCGTGTAGGGAAGGTCGTCCCAGCGATCCTGCTCGGCGAGGTACCTCTCTGTGGAGCAGGCGCGGACGTAGTTGGTGTGGGGCACGGCGTCGGGAGATAGCGTTACCAAATCCCAGGAGCTGTAGTCTTTATTGCTTTTGCAGGGAATATTGGGTTGCTTATTAAAGGGGGCTGCGACGCCGAAGTGGGGCCCCTGAAGGATGACATCGGAAAAGTTTTGGGGAGCTGAAGATTCCCAACGAATGAATCCCTCCTTCTTGCCGCCCGCTTCGTCAAAACCCCTCGTGATGAAGGGGTCGTATCCGCCGACGCGAACTTGCACGGAAGAGAGTGAAGCGATTGCTCCTTCTTCGTATGTCGTGACTGGATACAAGAGGGCAGCTTGTGTGTCTGGGATTCCTTCGTCCCCAGCCAAGCGGTTCCATTCTGTGAGGCGCTCTGAGTCTACATGTACAAGGCGTGCACGATGCGGGCGGAGGTCCCAATCTCCCTGGAATTTTAGGCCAGGAACTGAACCCTTGCCGTCATGTTTCAGTGACCCGACAAGCGTTTCAGGGGCGTACAGCCAGGCTGCCTGGACAAAGGAGACAGGGTGCGGTGTCCCATAGATGTGGATTCCGAACTCCACGTGATTATCAACTTCGGAGAATAGTTGCTGCCTGCGCTGGTTGACGAAGTGGGCATGTACGCGAAGGTGCTGATAGGCGGCCTCGCGCAACGGCCCCTCTTTGACGCCACTGAAATGGCTGTCAGGATGAAGGAGTCCCGCCATTCCTTTCGTGCCTGTGTTGGTCCAGGTGCGGGTCATGAAAGCGCGATAGAGATCCGGCTGAGTTCCGGCAAGCAGCGGATATGTCGTGGCCTTGCCGAGCATTGATACCATGCCGACATTCGAGGTCAGTTCAGTGAGAAAGTACCTTAGGTGTCGCTCTCTTGCTCCGAGTGTCTCTTCCTTCCGGAGTCGCCATTCAGTGATGCTGGGTTTCTCCGCCAACATGAACCATGGCTCGATTTCGGCAAGCACTGTGTTTTCGAGCCAACGAGGCTGAACCCATGGGGGGTTGCCGATTTGCAGGTCATATCCCCCACTGGCAAAGACCTGTCCGAACTCCAATTCCCAGTGAAAGAAACCCTGCCGTTCCGCCACGTCCCGAGCGACCCCTGCCCACGGATACCGCGACTCCAGCGAGGTGAACCGCTCCATGCCCATCCACTCGGGCAACTCGTCCTCGTACCGCTCCAGTTCGTCCAGCGTGTCGAACTGGGCCACCAGCGAGTCCGCGGCCACGTCCTGCGTGCCCAGCAGCGACTCGGCGAAGTCCAGCCAGTCGTCCAGTGAGGCCAACGGAATCACCGGGCGGCGCTCGCCTCGGATCTGCCCCTTGCGGCTGCCGCCCCGCGCGCCCTTCGCCTTGACCTCGACGACCTGGACGTCACCGAACAGATCCTCCGACTCATACGTCTCCCGCGCGGGCGCACCCGACTGGGCCGGGACCGGGGATGGGGCCGCCGACACGGTCCACCCCGCCGACTGCGAGGCGACCTCCGCCGCCCGCGCGTACGACTCATGCGAACCGTCCAACAGCGCAGCTTCCTGCACCGGCCAGAACCACAGCGCGCACCACGCGTCCATCAGCGTCTTCAGACGCCAGTACGGGGTGTCGACCGCCTCCAGGTCGGCCTTGACCTTCTCCCTCGGGACCGCGACCTCGGGCGAGCGCAGCCAGCCGTCCTCCGCGCCCCAGACGTCGATGCGCCGCGAGATCTCCCGCTCGGAGATCTCCAGCCGGCGGACGACCAGCCCCCACAGGTACTCCGCCCGCCTCGCCAGCCCCTGAAGCCGCTTGGTCTGCGTGGCGTTGGGGGACTTGGTGATCGCCTTGCGCCAAGCGGCGAGCGCCTTTGCCTCCTCCGGGGCCAGTGCCTTGGCCTCCTTCTCGGCCGCGACCGCGCCCCACTCCTTCGCCGGGAGGAGGAAGTGGTGCACCGCGCCCTCGGGCAGCGGGGTGCCCGCAAGCGCTTCCGACAGCGGGAAGCGTTCCGGGGTCGTGCCCAGCCAGCCGCCCTTCTTCAGGCGCTCGGCGGAGTACACCTCCCTACGGCCGCCGATCAGGGAGTTGCCGCGCCGCAGGTGCAGGCCGAACCACGGGGCCTCCATGCCGGGGTGCATGGTGTTCAGCCACAGCGACACCTCCGCCAGCTCCACCGCCGTATTGTTGAGGTCCACGCCGTAGGAGTTGTGCAGGGCGATGTACGCCTTGGCCTTCTGGAGTTCGACCGCGTACTTCTCCGTGTCGATGGCGATGCCCAGCTCGTCCTGCCGGCGTCGCAGGTACTCCGCCGCGACCTGGTTGATCGCCTCGTTGAGGAACGCGCCCGAGCCGAGCGCCGGCTCGCAGATCTTCCAGTCCAGCATCTCGCGCGCCTCGGTGACCGTGTCGTCCTGGTCCAGGCGGTGCTGCAAGGCGAGTTGGACCGTCACCCGGGTCAGGGACTCCGGCGTGTAGTAGGAGGCCGAGGTCTGGCGGTCGCGGCCCGACAGGCGGTACACGAAGGCGCCCGGCGCGTACCGCACGCGCCGCTCCTCGCCCGTGTCCTCGTCCTTGTGCCGGACGAACACCCCGTCGGGGTACTCGTCCGCCTTGGTCGCCGGGACCAGCCAGGAGCCGTCCTTCGGGTCGCCGCTCTTCGCGACCTCGTACAGCTCCTCGCCCGCGACGAAGCCCGAGTAGGACATCAGGCCCTCGTACACGGCGCCGAGCTGGTTGATGCCGAGCTGGGCGTAGGAGATGAAGCCGCCGCGCTCGCGCTTCTTGCCGCGAGTCAGCATCAGCAGGCGTAGCACCCGGTACAGCGTCTCGTTGCGCAGGCGGGTGTCGATGAAGCGCTCCCCGCCGTCGGCATCGGCATCGGCACCGGCCTCGGTGTCGACGCGCGGGTCGGGGACGGCATCCCGGCCGATCAGCCGGATCGCGTCCGGTTCGAACAGCTTGGAGTGCAGCGGCTCGAACCGCAGGCCGATGTCCTCCGATGTCTTCGCGCCCACGGCGTCGGCCGCCTCCGCGTCCGCACCGTGGGTGCGGCGCGGGCGGTGGCCCTCCTGGACCTTGCGGAACAGCAGGTCCAGGGACTCGTAGAGGTAGAAGCCCTTGCGGGACTTCTCGTCGACCAGGTCGCGCTCGGCGATCAGTTCGCCCAGGCGGCCGAGGCCGTAGCCCTGCTGGTACTCGGGGTAGTCCGAGGGCAGGATGCCCAGTTCGGGGCGGGCCTCCGCGTACAGCAGGAACAGGATCCGGTACAGGTAGCGCAGGGACTCCCGCGTCAACTGGCGCCCAAGCTCGGGGAGTTCCTTGACCTCCTCCGGGCGCACGCCGGCCTCGCGGATCCGGTCCAGGACCTCGTTGGCGATCAGCTCGACGCTCAGCCGCAGGCCGTCGCGCAGTTCGCTGGAGACGCCCACCGCGTGCTTGGTCGACTTGTCGACGAGCGTGGCGAGGGGGTTCTCGCCGCCCTCCTCAGGCGTGCGCAGCGAGTCGGCGCCGAACAGGGCGGCCACCGTGTCGAGTTCGCCGCCCGCCTTGGTGTCGTTGCGTTCCAGCGCGGTGTCCAGCGACACCGCGAGGTAGCGGCCCTCGCCCCAGGCGGCCCGGTCGGCGAGGACGACGACACCGCCGACCAGCAGCAGCACGTAGCGCGGCGCGTCCTCGCAGGCGAACAGGAAGGAGGCGAGCTTGGAACCGGTGGTGAGGGTGTGCTGGCCGTCCAGGCGCAGCTCGTCCAGGAGGCGTCCGGCGCCGTCGGGGTCCAGGGCGTCGTCGGGCTCGGCGGACCAGCCGCAGTCCAGGGCGACGAGGTCCTTCTCCGAGTGGGCGACCGTCACCTCGTGGGACTGGTCGGCGCGGACGACGGTGAGCGTGCCCGGCTTGGCGTCGAAGCCGAGGGCGTGCAGCACCTCCGCGTTGAGCGCGCGGACGCGGTCGCGCCACTCGGGGGCGTCGTACGTCACGGCGTCGTCGCCGGTCGCCGCGTGCTCCTCGTCCATCGTGAAGTACGAGCGGGCAGCGAAGTAGGGGCGGCGCAGCGCCCGCAGGCCCGCGCGCGGAGTGACCGGCAAGGCGCCCTCGGGGCGCTCGGCGCCGGCGGCGTCCTCCTCGCGCTGCTTCCACTGGGCGAGCAGACCGGACTTGAGGTCCTTGGGGAGGACCTCGGCGAGGTAGTGCGCGGAGAAGTAGTCGCCGCGGTTGACCAGGGAGTCGAATGTCATCTTCGTGAACCTCTGCGGGATGCGGTCAGGCGGCGTGGGCGGTGGCGGGGGCCAGGACGGCCAGGACGCGCAGCATCGGGCGGCCGGTGGTGAGGAGGGAGTCCGCGAGGGAGGCGAGACGGTCGCGGGTGGCGGTGGGCGCGGAGCCTCCGCCCGCCGTCAGCGTCGGCTGCTCCCACGCGCCCAGGCGGGCCTTGTACTCCTCGATGGGGGCCCTGAGCGGTTCGTCCCACGCCTCGCGGTGCCGTTCCAGGAACGCCTCCGCGGTGTCCAGGACGCCGGGGATCGCCTCGGCGAGGCGGGTGGTGTCGTGGTCGAGGCCGGGGTTGGCCATCGTCGAGCCGACCTGGGCGCGGTGCAGGACCGCCACCATGTCGTCGTCGACCTCGCCGTCCGTGGTGACCGCCATCCACTTGACGACGGTCGGGCGGCCGAGGGCGTTGGAGTAGATGCCCTGGACGAGGTAGGTGGGCCGGGACACGTCGGCGGTCAGGACCGGCGCCTCCTGGCGGTCCAGGCGGACTAGGACCTTGTCCGTGAGCCACTCCATGACCGGGTGCAGGTCGGTCAGCAGGGAGATGTCGGGCCAGCTCGACGTCGCCGAGGCGCGGGCGCGCGTGAGGCTGCTGTCGGCGAGCCGCCGGTTGAAGGTGACCTTCAGGCGGTCGCGCAGGCCCTGCTCGCGGACGTAGTCCGGGGGCAGCGCCTTGAGGCGGTGGACCAGGTCGGAGGGCGGGACGAAGGAGAGCAGGCCGGTCTCGGGGTCGGTGGACAGGTCGAGCCGGTCGTGGGCGTCCGGGTAGACCTCGCGCAGCGCCTCGTCGAGGAACTCGCGGGCGGAGGCGAACAGTCGGGGCACGTGCGCCCTGGGCACCGTCCCGGTGCCGTCGCCGCCGCCCGCGTCGGAGGTGGCGGCGGCGTCCTCCTCCGGTTCGTCGTTCACGGCGCCGAAGAAGTCGGCGAGGAAGTCGTCCACGCCGTCACCGTCGTCGGCGCCGGACGTGCGGTCGGCGTCCAGGGACTCGTCCACGGTGCGGCCCCGCAGCAGGTCCTGGACGAGGGACTTCTCCTCGGCCTCCGCCCGGTACAGGCCCGACACCGCCTCCGCCGTGCCCAGCGCCTGGTGCGCCTGCGCCTCGCGCTCCAGCAGGCGCTCCGAGACGAGCGTGTCGTCCTTGGCGCCGTCGACGGAGCTGGTGAGGATCAGCGCCCGGAACTGCGGCTGGTGCGGCTGACCGTAGCGGTCGATGCGGCCGTTGCGCTGCTCGATGCGGATCAGCGACCAGGGCACGTCGTAGTGGACGAGCTGGTGGCACTGGCGGTGCAGGTTGACGCCCTCGGAGGCGACGTCGCCGGTGAACAGGATCCGCACGGGGGTGTCCGCGAGGCCGAAGTCCTCCACGCACTGCATCTGCTGCTCGTCGGACAGGCCGCCGTGCATGACCCGGGCCGCCTCCTGGGCGGCCTTCCCCTTGAAGCCGAGGGCGGCCGGCACGGTCCGCGCCAGCCACTCCAGGGTCTGCACCCGCTCGGAGAAGACCACGACCCGGGTGTCGGACTTCGGCCCGACGCCGATCTCCCGCAGCTGCTCCAGCAGGGCCCCGAACTTGCCCGAGTCCGCCTCCGTCATGTCCGACGCCAGCTCCAGGAGCCGGTGCAGGGCCGCGCGTTCGGCGGCCGTCGCCTCCGGGTCGTCCTTCTTCTCCAGCGTCTTGATGCGCGTGGTGACCGTGGCCTTCAGCGCCGCGTGGGAGGAGAGGAAGGACTTCAGCAGCGTGTACGGGAAGAGAGGGACGTCGCTGACCGACTTCGAGCCGTCGGACGGCAGCCAGACCGCCGCCAGCTCCTCGAAGACCTTCTCCTCGGCGGGCGTCGCCGCCACCCGGATCGAACGGGACGGGCCGCGGTCCGCCCACTGGCCCTTCATCTGCTCCCGCACCTCGGGGCTGACCTTGGTGCGGCGGATGAACAGGTGCTTGATGTCGTCGGCGCGGTAGTGCTCCGGGTCGCGGATCGCGGCCGGGTCGAGCAGCGAGATCAGCTCGGCGAAGGAGCGGGCGTCGCCGTTGTGCGGGGTCGCGGACGCCAGCAGCAGGGCGTCCGTGTGCGGGGCGAGGGTGCGGGCGAGCTGGTTGCGCAGGGAGCCCTTGTTGATGAGGTTGTGCGACTCGTCGATGACGACCGCGTCCCAGTTGATGCGCTCCAGGTGGTGCTTGTACTGGTCGGTGTTCTTCAGGGTGTCGATGGAGACGATGACCCGCTTGAAGTACGTGAACGGATTGCGGCCCGCGGGGATCTCCCGCTGGATCCGCTCGATGCCCACCGAGTCCAGCCGCACCAGCGGGATCGCGAACCGGGTCCACAGCTCGTGCTGGAACTGCTCCAGGACGTGCTGCGGGGTGACGACGAGGATGCGCTCGCCCCGGCCGCGGCGGATCAGCTCGGCCAGGGTGAGGCCGATCTCCAGGGTCTTGCCGAGGCCGACGACGTCCGCGATGAGCATGCGGGGGCGCAGGTTGCGGCCCGACAGGGCGAGTTGCGCGGGACGCTGCTGGTAGGGGAGGGAGTCCAGGAGGAAGGAGTCCGCGAGCGCCAGGCCCCGCTCGGCCTGCGGCAGCGGCGTCTTGCGCAGCACCGCCTCCAGGAACAGGCGGGAGCGGCGGAAGTTCGGCGAGTCGTCCCGCACCAGGCGGGTGCGCCTCGGGTCGAGCAGCTCGATCCGGTCCAGGGCGGTGAAGAACACCGCCTCCTGGTCGCGCACGAAGTCCGACGCGCCCACCGCTTCGACCCGGACCCCGTCGTGCTCGGTCCGCGTCGCGTTGCGCACCAGCCACACCTCGTCCCGTACGAGGATCTGGGCGCCCGGCGGGAAGAGGGCGTCCTCACCGCTCGGCGCGGGGGCGGTGCTCAAGTCGGCGGTCACGCGGGTGCCTCCTGGGCGGTCGTGTCGGTGGCCGGGCGCGTCCCGTGGCCGGTGGGGTCACCGGGCGGGACGCCTGGTCGGGGGAGTGGCCGGTCGCGCGGTGCGGCGCGGCGGGCCGGGCGGGGGTCTCAGAAGGGAGCCTTCGCCGCGTACGCGGCCCGCAGGCGCTCGGCCGTCCTGCGGGCCTGCACGGAGTGCCGCAGGGTGCGCGTCCCCTCCGCGGGCCGCC
>NZ_MSGP01000556.1 GCF_002078235.1 Streptomyces viridosporus | reverse complement strand
TGGCGTAGGCGGGGCCGAACCAGCGCGTCCACTGGTGGATCGTCTCGTAGGAGACCTCGATGCCGCGCTCCAGCATCAGCCCCTCGACGTCGCGCAGGCTCAGGGCGAAGCGGTGGTACAGCCACACGCAGTGCGCGATGATCTCCGGCGGGAAGCGGAAACCCTGGTACGACGGCGCGTCCACGAGCAGCCCCTCCAGCGCCCCCAACCAGACAGATGATCATGCCACCGGAGAAGGGCTCCGCTCAACCTGACAACACCTGGATGTCCGTTCCCTCGACGCGGTGGGCCGTGCCCGTCCGTGCGCGAGGAAGGTGAGGCCGTGTGAAGGCGAGGGGGGTGTTGCCTCGTTCGCCTCGTGGCCAGTCTGGTTCGGTGGTCTGCCAGGCGGTATGCGTCAGGTGACTGCATCTGTGGCCGGGCGTGCGGTCAGTCCCGGTGGTTGTCTGTCGCCAGGGAGCCCTCGATGAGGTCGCGCAGTTGGGCGCGGGCGGTGATGCCGAGCTTGGGGAAGCTGCGGTAGAGGTGCGAGCTGACCGTGCGCGGCGAGAGGAAGAGCTTCTCGCCGATCTCTCGGTTGGTCAGTCCGCGGGAGGCGAGCCGGATGATCTGCTGCTGTTGTGGAGAGAGTTCGGCGAGCGCGTCGGGGTCGGCGTCGGTGACGTCGAGGCCGGCGGCCCGCGATTCGGCGCGGGCGCGCTCGATCCACGGGCGCGCGCCCAGCCGCCGGAAGGTCTCCAAGGCCTCAGTCAGCGGCACTCGCGCCTCCGCGATGCGCCGACGGCGCCGTAGCCACTCTGCGAGGTCCAGCATGGTCTGGGCTCGTTCAAAGGGCCAGTGTTCCAGCACGGGGTCGGCCAGGGCCGCTCGGAAGTGCGGCTCGGCTTCCTCGGGGTCGGCCAGCAGACCGCGGGCGCGGTTGATCAGTGCGCGCAGCCGGGGTGAGGCGCCCGCGGCGAGGGTGCGTGCGGCACGTTCGACGATCGCGTGGGCCTCCGCGTGCCGGTCGGCGCGCACCGCGGCGGCGGCCAGATCCGCAAGGGCCGGGTAGGAGGCGTGGTAGTGCACGGGCAAGCCATCTGCCGTGAAGACCGCGCGGAGTTGGGCGTACGCCGTTTCGTGGGCGCCCTCCGCGAGGGCCGCGGCGCCGAGCGCGCGACGGGTGAAGACGGACACCGAGCGGCTCTCCAGCGGGTCGATCAGGACGAGCGCCTCGTCGGCCCGGGCGCGGGCTGCCGCCGGGTCCCCCTGGTAGGCCAGCACGGTGGCGTCCACCGCGGCCGCGCACGCCACGGCGTGGTCCAGGCCGGTCATCGAACCGACCGCGCTGCTGCGGGCGCAGGCCTCCCGGGCCCGTCCCCACCTGCCTTGTTCCACATAGCTCCAGGCGGCCGCGCCGCCCAGACCCTCCGGCAGCGCTCCGCGCAACCCCCAGCGATCAAAGGCCTCGTCGAAGGCGCGGACGGCCTGCGGCGTCTCGTCGAGCAGCCAGGCCATGACCGCGTAGGCGGTGAGCCGGTCCGGGCGGCGTCGCGCCTCGGCGGCGACCTGCGGGAGCAGGGCGAGGAGTTCGGCCCGGTCGCCGAAGGGGTTGGACACGGCCCGCACCCAGGTGCGCAGCCATGCGTGCGAGGCGTCCTCGTGCAGGTCGTGCAGCACGGCCTCGATGCGGCGCTGCTGGGCGTCCTGTCCTGAGTAGTAGCGGACCACGGCGGCGTCGGCCAAGACGTTCAGCGCGGTGGACGGCTGGGCATCGGCCAACTCCTCGGCCACATCCGACAGTCGGGAAAAAATCACACTGTGGCGCACGGTCAGTACCGCCAGACGTCCGACCTGGGCTGCGGCTTCGGCAAGGAGGGACGCGTCGTCGGTGCGCGCTCGTACCGCAGTCGCCAGTTCCTCGACCCAGGCGAGGTCACCGGTGAGCGCGGCCTCCGCGGCGGCTTCGACGAGCAGCCGGGCGCTGTCCTCAGTTCGCGGCGCGAGGTCGGCGGCACGTTGCAGGGCCTTGGCGGCCGCCGCGTGGCCGCCGCGGCAACGAGCACGGTCGGCGGTCCGCTCCAGTTCTGCCGACACGTCCTCATCCGGGCGCGTGGCCGCGGCGGCGAGGTGCCAGGCACGCCGGTCGGGCTCGTCCCGCAGCAGCCCGGCGAGCGCCAAGTGGGCCTCGTGCCGGGCATCAAGGGATGCGGCCTGGTACACGGCGGAGCGGGCGAGGGGATGACTGAACCGCAGACCGCGGCTGGTGCGCCGGATCAGCCCGGCCCGCTCGGCAGGCGGCCATGCCTCGTTCTCGGCGTTCTGCACTGCGGCGGGGGCGGTGATCGCGGAGTCGACGGTGTCCATGGCTGCCAGGAGCAGCAGGGCCCGCGTGGTGGAGGCGGGCAGGCCGTCCAGACGGGCCGCGAAGATCCGCTCCAGGTGGGCGGTGAGCGGGAGAGGCCCCGCGGACGGCGACTCCGCGGCCGGTCCGGCTGCGGCGGCCGCCCTCGCCAGTTCGATCAGCGCGAGGGGGTTGCCCTCGGCCTGGTCGAGGATCTGTGTCCTGGTCCGGCCGGTGGGGCTGTGGAGCTGCAGATCCAGCAACCGGCCGGCCGCGGCGTCATCGAGCGGTTCCAGGGCGAGCGTGGGCAGGTGCCGGTCGAAACCCGGGAGGTGATCGCCCTCGCGGGCCGCGACCAGCATCGTGACCGGTTCGCCTGCCAGGCGTCTGGCGGTGAAGGAGAGGACGTCCACGGACGCGCGGTCGAGCCACTGCGCGTCGTCGAGCACCACGAGCACAGGCCCGCGCTCCGCCAAGGCCGAAAGCACGCTCAGGACGGCGACACCGATCAGCATGAGATCGCCGTCCGTCGTAACCGGGCCCGCGCCGAAGGCGCCATACAGCGCCGCGCGCTGCCGTTCCGGCAGCCCGTCCACCTCGGCCGACACCGGCCGCAGCAACTGGTGCAGGGCGGAGAACGCTAGGCTCGACTCCGACTCGCTGCCCTCGGCACGCAGGACCCTGGCGCCGCCTGCTTCGGCCCGCCGCACCACGCGGTCGAGCAGCGCGCTCTTTCCCATGCCGACGTCACCGAGAAGCAGCAGAACCGTATCGGCCGTCGTCGAGTCCATCGCGCGGAAAAGGCGTGCCAGTTCCGCCTCCCGGCCGACGATCGGCTCTCTCTCGTGCGCTTCCACGAGTTCATGCTACAAGCGGCCGGGCGCGGTGCGTGGCGGATGTGCGCAGGTGCAGTCACGTGACGGATACCGCCGTATCAAGGCCGCTCGTACCGTTCCAGGAAAGCTCCGAATTCCGAGGAAGCCACATGGAACAGATCAAGCTCGGCAATGTCACCATTACCCGGGTCTGGGAATACTACGGCTCAGTCGAAATGACGCCAGAAACCTTTTTCCCGGAAAGCCCGGAGGAGGTCTGGGAAGACGGCACTCCCTGGCTGGTTCCGCATTTTCTGGACTCCGAGGCCAGCACAGTGAATTCCGCGATCCAGACCTGGCTGCTGCGCAGCGAGGGCAAGACCATCCTCGTCGACACGGGTGTGGGCAATCACAAGGAGCGCCCGTACGCGCCGGTCTGGAGCCACCTCAAAACCGATTTCCTGGCCAATCTCGCCCGGGCCGGCGTCAAGCCGGAGGACGTGGACATCGTGATCAACACGCATCTCCACGTCGACCACGTCGGCTGGAACACCTACCTGGACGGGCGGCAGTGGGTGCCGACCTTCCCCAATGCCACCTATCTGATGCCGAAGGACGACTTCGACTTCTGGAACCCGGCCAACGGCCACAAGCCGCTGCTCGGCCGCGGCAACCAGAACGTGTTCGAGGACAGCGTGGCCCCGGTGCACCAGGCCGGCCAGACGCTGCTGTGGGAGGACAGCCACCGGATCGACGGCGGCCTGCGCCTGGATGCGGCTCCCGGACACACCCCCGGCTCCTCCGTGCTGACCCTCGCCTCCGGGACGGACCGCGCGGTGTTCGTCGGCGACATGCTGCACAGCCCGGTGCAGATCCTCGAACCGGACGCCAACAGCTGCTTCTGCGAGGACCCCGCCGGCGCCCGCGCTACGCGCCGCAAGGTGCTGGGCTGGGCGGCCGACAACAACGCCCTCGTCGTCCCCGCACACCTGGGCGGCCACGGCGCCGCCGAAGTCGTGCGGGACGGAACCAAGTTCGCCATCAAGGGCTGGGCGCCCTTCGCCCCGTACACCGAGCAGGTCTGAGGCCCACGGAAAGGCACGAGAAGTGAACCACCACCGCGATCCCGTCGTGACCACCGCGCAGGGCGCTGTCCGCGGCCTGCGCCAGGACGACGGCACCGCTGCTTACCTGAACATCCCCTACGCCGCCCCGCCCCGCGGAGCCGGCCGATTCGCCCCGCCGCGGCCGCACGAGCCCTGGAACGGTGTACGGGACGCCACCGCGCCCGGACCCAACGCACCGCAGTCCGAGCGCAAGCTCGGCAGCATCGACATGTTCCCCTACTTCGGCGCCGGTTGGAGCCGCGGGGAGGACTACCTCACCGTCAACGTGTGGACACCCACATCCGCTGCGGCCGCGAATGGCGACCTGCCCGTCATGGTGTTCGTCCACGGCGGCGGATTCGTCGCCGGCTCGACGCGCTCCGCGCTGTACGACGGCTCCGCCTTCGCCCGCGACGGCGTCGTCCTGGTCACCCTCAACTACCGGCTGGGCATCACCGGGTTCCTCGACATCCCCGGGGCGCCCGCCAACCGCGGCCTGCTCGACGTCGTCGCCGCCCTGCACTGGGTGCGGGAGAACATCGCCGCCTTCGGGGGCAACCCCGCCGACGTCACCCTCTTCGGCCAGTCGGCCGGGGCGACCATCGTCGGCGGCATCCTCGCCACCCCCGGTGCCGCGGGACTCCTCCGCCGGGCGATCGTCCAAAGCGGCAGCGGCCTGGGCGCTTTCACCACCGAACAAGCCGCCCGCGTCACCGAGGCGGCGGCCGCGGCCCTGGGCATCGAGCCGCACGCGGACGCCTTCGCGGACGTCTCCGACGAGCGTCTGGTCGAGGCCGCCTCCCGCCTCGCCGGGATCGACCTGCAGACCGCCACCCACCACGACCCGCTGATCGGCCTCAGCCCCTTCAGCCTGGTCCTCGACACCCAGCCCGCCGAGACCGTCGGCGCAGGACTCGGCGCCGACGTCGACCTGCTCGTCGGGACCAACACCGAGGAGGGAAACCTCTACCTGGTCCCCGTGGACAAGTACGACACCTCGACCGCCGAGGACGTCGACGAGACGGCCACGCGCTCGCACCCGGACCCGGCGCGGCTCGTCGAGACCTACCGCAAGGCCCGCCCCGAGGCCTCCCACGGCGAGCTGCGGTCGGCCATCATGGGCGATGCGCTGTTCGGCGCGGGCAGCCGGGCCCTGGCCGGCGCACACGCCGCCCACCCCGCATCCGCCACCTACGCTTACGAGTTCGCCTGGCGCTCGACGGCCCTGAACAAACAGCTCGGCGCCACCCACGCGGTGGAACTCCCGTTCGTCTTCGATCTTGCGCAACTGCCCCAGCTGCGGGGTACGGGCGCCCTACTCGGCCCCGACAAGCCCCCCACGGAACTCGCCGCCCGCATGCACGGCGCCTGGGTCCGCTTCGCCACGACCGGCAACCCCGGCTGGGACCCGTACGACACCGAGCACCGGGCCACGATGCGCATCGACGCCAAGTGGACCCAGGTCGACGACCCGCGCAGCCAGGAACGACAGGCCTGGACCTGACCGCCGCCCCTTCGCACCTCCCGCAAGGACACACCGTGACCAGAACCGTCGTCACCACCGAGAACGCACCCGTCCTGCCGACCCCGCTGTCCCAGGGCATCCGCAAGGGCCCCGTCCTGCAGGTCTCCGGACGGCGCTGTCACGTTGTTGGGTGCCTGGGTCTCTGACGGCGCGTCGGGGCGTGGCAGGGGTCGGTTTTCGGGCCGGTGCTCAGGCCGTGGTGGGCCGGCCGGCGGCGCCGGTGGCCTGGCCCAGATGGCGAACCGGACGATCATCTCGGCTAAGCGCTGTCCCATAACTGCTGGTCACGGGTGAG
>NZ_MSGP01000555.1 GCF_002078235.1 Streptomyces viridosporus | reverse complement strand
CCCGCAGCAGCCCCCGTCGCCGTACGCGTCCACCGCCGTGCCGCCGCGACCGCAGGCGCAGCCACAGCCGCAGGCGCCCCACACCCCGATACCCCGGCCGCCCGTGCCGCGGGGTGCGGCACGGGCGGCCGGGGTATCGGGGTGTGGGGCGCCTGCGGCTGTGGCTGCGCCTGCGGTCGCGGCGGCACGGCGGTGGACGCGTACGGCGACGGGGGCTGCTGCGGGTAGCCGTACGGGGCGGAGTAGCCCGAGGCGGGCATCGTCGCGGCGTGGGGCGGGAACGGCGCGGGGCCCGGGTGACGGCGCAGCTGCTGGTGGAAGCGGATGTCCACGGTCAGGAAGTACGCGCTGGACGCGGCCCCGAGGAGCAGGACCACCGCCAGGGCCACGTCGGTCCGGGGGTCCGTCTCCGGCAGCGCGCCGATCACGGACAGGCACGCGATCGACAGCGGAATGCTCACCCAGGCCAGCGCCCAGTCGCCCACGCGTCCCCGCAGAACCGCGATCCGGAACAGCGGCACGCACGCCAGCAGGCCGCAGCACAGCACGCCGACGGCGGTGAACAGCACGCGCAGGGTGATGACCGTTGCCTCGTTGCGAGGGGGCGGCGCGCCGTGGCCGTACATGACTGCTCCTGGACCGCTGTAGCCGATGGGACGGGGCGCGAGTGTGCGTGTGGCAGTACTCGGCTGAAGTCCGAGCGTATAGGCCCCTGGGGACAACCGGTCCGGGTTGTACCGAACCGTTGTCGTACCGATCACCTCGGCCGGGTCGTCTCGGCCGGGCGCCTCGTCCGGAGGTCTCGTCCGGGCGCCTCGTCCGGGGCGCGGGGGCTCAGTCGGGTGCGACCGTGCCGTCGGTCAGGCCGTCGTACATCCCGCGGACGAGCTGCTCGCCGAGCCGTCCCGCCTGCCTGAGCGCCCGTTCGAACGCGTCGAGGTCCCGGAAGCGCGCGCCGTAGCGGCGCTGTTCGTCCCTGGGGAGCCGGGGCAGTTGGAGGCGCCGTACGTCGAGCCGTGTGGCGGTGGACGCGTAGCTGCTGGCCTGGCGGTGGTTGGCGGTGCCGCGCAGGAACCCGGCGAGGAACCACGGGTCGAGCGCCGCCGGATCGGGCCGCAGCAGCACGAGGTTGCGGCCGAGCACGGCCCCGGCGGTCGCCCGGTCGATCACCCGGGCGACCGAGCCCCCGCCGAGCACGGGGACGACGACGTCCCCGGGTTCGGTGAGCACCGCCTCCTCGTCGCTCTCCGGAAGCGTCCCGGAGGGGTCGGTGCCGGAGAGGACGTCGTGGTCGGTGAGCACGGGCAGGCGCGCGTGCCCGCCGTTTCCGCCCGTGCGCATCACCAGGGCGCCGGTGCGCGCGAGTTCGCCGACGGTGGTGAGCGGCCGGCGGCCGGGGGCGGCGGACCGCGCGGGGTCCACGGGCGGCGGGGTGAGCTCGGCGGTCAGCCGCAGGGTCTCGCCGAGCCGCTCGTGCACGTCGGCGAGCCGGCCGGCGCCGTCCGCCGCGGCCGGGGGCGGCAGACGGCGGGCCGGGGCGAGGTCGACGTCGTCGTCCAGGAGCTCGACGACGGGCACGGAGCGGGCGAGGCCCGGGCGTTCGTCGAGGCGGCCGTCCCGGTCGTGGGCGCGCCAGGCGTCGAGGACCGCCTCCCGCACCCCCTGCCAGTCGGGCCCGTCGCGTCCCTCGCCGGCGAACTGCCCCGCGTCGGCGAGCAGCACCTCCGGGTGGGCGGGCGCCTGTTCGGGACGGCGCAGCACCCACAGGTGCAGCGGGATGTTGTACGGGGGCGCCGCGCCGGCCGGCAGCGCGACGACGGCGCGCAGTGCGCCCCGGCGCAGCAGGTCGGCCCGGATACGGCGGCCGGAGCGGCGGGACGCGGCGGCGGGCGGCATCAGCAGCACGGCGGTGCCGCCGTCCCTCACCCGGGCGAGCGCGTGCTGCACCCAGGCCAGCTCGGACTCGGTGCGGGCCGGGAAGCCGTACTCCCAGCGCGGGTCGTAGGCGAGTTCGTCGTGCCCCCAGTTGCGCTCGTTGAACGGCGGGTGGCACAGGACGGCGTCGGCCCGCAGCTCCGGGTGGGCGTCGGCGCGCAGGGTGTCGCCGGCGGCGGCGTGCACGGGGGCGCGGGTGTGCAGGGCGAGGCGGAGCGCGGCGAGCGCGGCGAGTTCGGGGGAGCTCTCCTGCGCGTACAGCCGCTGGCCGGGGCGGGGGGTGACGGCGCGCAGCAGGGCGCCGGTGCCGCAGGCCGGGTCGAGGACGGTGCGGGCGGGGCCGACGAGGTCGGCCATGAGACCGGCGAGGTCGGCGGGGGTGAGCGTGTACTGGCGCGGATGGGCGTCGAGGTGCCGACCGAGCAGGAACTCGAAGGTCTGCCGGGCGCCCAGGTCGGC
>NZ_MSGP01000554.1 GCF_002078235.1 Streptomyces viridosporus | reverse complement strand
GCGCCGACGGCAGCCGCCGCCGTCGCTCGGCCCGGCCCACGCTTCCTTCGCGGAGGGACTGCCGGTGGCCGAGACGCCGGCGGGGCTGCCGTCGGCGCCCGTCGCCACGCCGCCGTACCCCGGGTGACGTACTCGGCGCCGCAGACCGCCTCCGTCGGTCGAAGCGAGGCGGAGGCACGCGCGCGGGGGCACGAGGTGGTGGTCGGCACCATGCCGCCGACCGCCGTCGCGAAGGGACTGGTGCACGGGCGGGGCGGCACGGTGAAGGTCGTCACGGAGGCCGGCGGGCGGGTGCTGGGCGTGCACCTGGTGGGCCCCCACGTGTCGGAGATGGTCGCCGGGAGCCGGCTGATCGTCGGCCGGGACGCCGAGCCGTCGGACGTGGCCCGGCACATCCACCCGCATCCGACGCTCTCGGAGGCGGTGGGCGAGGTGTTCTGACTCTGGCGGGCCGCGGACTGCACCAGCGGTGGCCCCGCACGGCGGCCGGCGGCGGACCGCCCGGACCCCGTCCGCCGGGCCCTTGACACCGCCCCGCGGCCGTGGGGTACTGCGCAGAGCGGAGTCAGTGGTCGTGACGGGGGGTGATTCCGCTGCCCGAACGGTGCTATCCGACGGTGGCCGAACTGGTCTCCTCCGCCCGTGCGCTGGCCGCGCAGCGGCCCGATCTGTGCGTGCTGCGGCAGGTGGGGGCCTCCCGCGCGGGCCGGCCGCTGCACCTGCTGTCCGTGGGCCGTGCCCGGCGTGCCGTGCTGGTGGTCGCCGGCGCCCACGCCAACGAGCCGGCCGGCGGGAGCACGCTGCTGGCGCTGGCCCGGCGGGTCCTCCAGGAGCGGGAGCTGCGCAGCGGCACGTCGTGGCACTTCCTGCTGTGCGCGGACCCCGACGGGGCGAGCCTCCATGTGATGGCGGCACCGCGCAGTCTGTACGACTACCATCTCGGGTTCTTCCGCCCCGCGGGGCCGGAGCAGCCGGAGTGGGCGCCGTCGGTGCTGCCGCCCGACCGGCTGCCGCCCGAGACCCGCGCCCTGCTCGGGGTCATCGACGAGCTGCGGCCCTATCTCCAGGTGTCCCTGCACGGCACCGACCTGGGCGGCAGCTGGGTGCAGTTGACGAGGGACGTGCCGGGGCTCGCCGAGCCGTTCGCCAAGTCCGCGGCGGAGCTGCACATCCCGGTGGAGGCGGGCGCCTCGGACGCGGCGGGCTGGCCGGCGTCCGGTCCCGGGGTGCGGGTGATGCCCGCGCCGGAGGCCGGACCGGCCTATCCGAGCCTGCCGGACGACGCCCGGCACAGCACCTGGTACCACGCCCACCGGTACGGCGGTCTGACCGCGGTCGTCGAGGTGCCGATGTGGGCCGGCGCCGTGGTGGACGACCCGGCGCCGCACCCGGCGCCGGCCGCCGCGCTGCAGGTGCTCGCGGACCGGCTGCTGCGCGACGCGGGCGAGGTGCGCCGGGTGCTGCGGGACGCGCGGCCCCGGCCCGGGGACACCGACGACCCCCTGCTGAGGGCGGCCGTCTGGGGGCTGGATCTGGTGCCGGGCCTGGCCTCCGACCTGGTCCGCACACCACCCGCCGACGGCACGAGGGCGTACGTGGGCAGCGTGGACGCGTTCGCGCGCCGGGTGCCGCTCAGGGCGGCGGCCATGCTGCGGCGGGCGCTGAGCGGGACCGACGCGCACGCGGCGGCGCGTCTCGAGCGCCTGGTCGCGCTGTGGAGCGACGCCTTCGCCGTGCACTTCCGCGCCCGCTGGGTGCCCGTGGAGCACCAGGTCGAGCACCAGTCCCGCACGGTGGTCGCGGCGGCGCTCCACGCGCGCGAGCGGGCGGTCTGAGACCGCCCGGCGCCCCGGCGCCCCGGTCCCGCGAACGGTCCCGGACGGGCCCTACGGGCCGTCCAGCGCGAAGACCGAGCCGGTGCGGGCGGTCATCACGCAGTGGTTCGGGAAGGTCTCCGTGTACGCGACGGACCGTCCGCCCCACTGCCCGTGCGCGCGGGCGGTCACCGGGGCGTGCACCATCGGGCAGTGGACGTCCTTCGGCGGGATGGCCGCGATGTCCCCGCCCGCCGCGGCCAGTTCCGCGCACGCCTCGGCGGCGTGCCGGTGACCCCGGGGCGGGTCGCACAGCAGCAGGTCGCCGCTCGACGCGGCGGACCGCTTCTCTCCCCGCTCGACCGTGAGCAGGAGCCAGTTGTCCCGGGCGGTGTGCCCGGTGTCCGCCGGTGCGGGAGCGGCGCAGGCGAGCAGGGCGACGGCGGCCAGCAGTCCGCCCCGTACCACGTTCACTGAGGAGTGCGTCATGTCCGGTGCATCGGCACGACGGCCGCCGAACCCCAGCCCGGCTCACCCGAACGGGAGCGTGCGCCCGGGTGCCGCACGGCCGGACCGGCGGCACCGCCCGCGAGGGCGCGGAAGGCGAAGTCCCGCGCGGTGCCCGTTAGTTGCCCGAGAGGCGGTAGCTGATCCGGCCGAAGCCGACCTGGTCGCCCTCACGGACGACGGCCGCGCCGATCACCCGGCGCCCGTTCACCGTCGTGCCGTTGGTCGAACCGAGGTCCCGCAGCACCCACATGCCGCCCTGGTGGCGGAGCTCGGCGTGCACCCGGGAGACCGTCTCGTGGGTGAGCCGCAGTCCGCAGCCGGGGTCGCGCCCTATGCGCAGCGGGTGACCGGTCGCCGGGTGCGGCAGCAGCAGTTTGGGCAGCCGCTCGGCCCGCCAGGCCCTGCGCAGCCGCACGGTGAACCCGGAGACCGCCTCGACGGTGCCGAACACCAGACGGGACAGCCGGCTCTCCGTGGGCAGGTCGGCGGTGAGCGCGGCGAGCTCGTCGGGGCGGCGGGCGGTGAGCGCGAGTTCCATGCGCCGGATGTACGTGTCGTGGGACAGCCGACCCGCCGCGACGCCGTCCCGCAGTACCTCCAGCGCCTTGTCGCGCTCCGCGTCGGAGACCCGCGCGGGGTGGGTGGGGAACTCGAAGGACGACGTCACGCCGCTGATTGTCGGTCAGCACGGCCGGGCTGTCCAGAAAACCCGGGACGGCCGCCCCGCGCGCATCCGGCGACACCCGCCGCGAAAGGGAGAATTCACCGGCACCGCGATCATTCATGCAGCACGATGGACGGGCTACATCACGGTGAGCAGACGAAGGGGAACCGTCCGTGCAGTTCGAGGTGTGGGCACCGCAGGCCGGCCGAGTGACGCTCCAGTGCGACGGCGTCACGCGCGCGATGGAGCGCGATCCCGAACGGGAGGGGTGGTGGCGGGGGGAGGCCGAGGCGCACGACGGCTCCCGGTACGGCTTCGCGCTGGACGGCGGTCCCGTGCGGCCCGATCCGCGCTCGCGCCGGCAGCCGGACGGCCCCGACGGGCCGAGCGCGGTCGTCGACCACGCGCGGTTCGCCTGGCGCGCGCAGTGGGGCGGGCGCCCGCTGCCCGGCGCGGTGCTGTACGAGCTGCACGTCGGCACGTACACGCGCGAGGGCACCTTCGACGCGGCCGCCGAACGGCTCGGGCACCTCGCCGAGCTGGGCGTGACGCACGTGGAGCTGATGCCGGTGTGTCCCTTCCCGGGCCGGCACGGGTGGGGGTACGAGGGGGTGTCGCTGTGGGCGGTGCACGAGCCGTACGGCGGTCCCGAGGGACTGAAACGGTTCGTCGACCGGGCGCACGCGCTGGGCCTGGGCGTCGTCCTCGACGTGGTGCACAACCACCTGGGGCCGTCCGGCAACTACCTCCCGGAGTTCGGCCCGTACTTCACGGACACCCACCACACCCCGTGGGGCGCGGCGGTCAACCTGGACGCCCCCGGCTCCGACGAGGTGCGGTCGTACCTCGTTCAGAGCGCGCTGGCGTGGCTGCGGGACTACCGGATCGACGGGCTGCGGCTGGACGCGGTGCACGCGCTGGTGGACACCCGCGCGCGCCACTTCCTCGAGGAGCTGTCCGAGGCCGTGGACACCCTCGCCGCCGACACCGGCCGGCCCCTGTTCCTGATCGCCGAGTCGGACCTGAACGACCCCCGGGTCGTCACACCGCGCGAGGAGGGCGGGTTCGGGGTGCACGCCCAGTGGAACGACGACTTCCACCATGCCCTGCACACCGCGCTGACCGGCGAGTCGCAGGGCTACTACGCCGACTTCGCGCGCGCTCCCCTGGCGGCCCTGGCCAAGACGCTCACCGGCGGCTTCTTCCACGACGGCACGTACTCCAGCTTCCGGGGCCGGCACCACGGCCGCCCCCTGGACCGCGACCGGGTGGCCGGGCACCGGCTCCTCGGTTACAGCCAGACCCACGACCAGGTCGGCAACCGCGCCCGGGGCGACCGCCTGGCCGCGCTGGTCTCCCCCGGGCTGCTGGCGTGCGCGGCGGCCCTCACCCTGACGGCTCCCTTCACGCCCATGCTGTTCATGGGCGAGGAGTGGGCGGCCGGCACACCCTGGCAGTTCTTCACCGATCACACCGACCCGGAGCTGGCCAGGGCGGTGCGCGACGGCAGGCGCCGGGAGTTCGCGGCGCACGGCTGGGCCGAGGAGGACGTGCCCGACCCGCAGGACCCCGCCACCCGCGACCGCTCCTGCCTGGACTGGTCGGAGCCGGAGCGCGACCCCCACGCGCGCGTGCTGGCCTGGTACCGGCTGCTCGTCGCCCTGCGCCACGAGCAGCCGGACCTCACCGACCCCGACCTCGGCGACACCAAGGTGGCCTACGACGAGGAGCGGCGCTGGCTGGCCTTCCGGCGCGGGGACGTCCGGGTGGCCGTGAACCTCGCCGGCGAACCGGCCGCGGTCCCGCTGGGCGCCCCCGGCGCGCGCGTGCTCGCCGCGTGGGAGCCCGTGCGGGCGCCCGGTCCGGACGGGGTGCTGCACCTGCCCGGGGAGTCGGCGGTGGTCCTGCTCCAGGAATGACGGCCGGCGGCGTCCTGCCGCCCCCTAGAGCACGTCGTCCCCGTGGCCGAAGTCCGTCACCCGCTCCAGCAGGATCGGCTCCCAGGCGCGCCGCAGCCGGGTGCGCAGCAGGGGCAGCGGGCCGGCGCCCCGGCCGGCGAGCCCCTCGGCGAGGCCGAGGAGGCAGTCGCAGCGGGCCAGCCACAGGCCGCGCAGACAGGGGCGGGCGCCGTAGCCGGCCAGGGTGGCCGCGCGCACCGCGGCCGGGGCCCCCACGGCGAGCGCGAGAGCCGCGATGTCCTCGGCCGGGTCGCCGATCACCGCCGCGTCCCAGCCGAGGACGCCGCGCACCCGGCCGTCGGCGCTCACCACGAGGTGTCCGCCGGTGAGGGCGTGGTGGACGAGGACCGCCGGGCCGGACTGGGCGGCGAGCTGGACCGTGGCGGGCGGGGTGAGCTGGTTCAGGCGGGCGGGGTCGAACTCGTCGGCCTCGGCGAGCCGTTCGGCGGCCCGTCCGGCAGCCCGGCGCAGGGTCTCCAGGGGGCGAGGGGGCACCCGCGGCACACCGAGCGTCTCCGCCTGCCGCACCGGCGCCTCGCGCAGTCCCGTGAGCAGTCCGGCCAGGTCGGCCTCGCCGACGGCGGACACGGCGTGCTCCTCGCCCGTCCCGCCGGGCACCCTGGTGTCGAGGGTGCAGAACAGACCGGGCGCCCACTCGCCGTGCGCCACGCTCACCGGCAGCGCGACCGGGACGTGCGGGCGGACGAGCTCGCGCAGGCGCAGTTCGCGGCGGTACCGCACGCCCGTCTCGCGGTCCGGGGCGAGCCGCAGCACGTGGCGGGTGCCGACCCACCAGGTGGCGGGCTCGGCGCCGCCGACGGCGGGCCGGACCTCGGGTCCGGCGGCGGCCTCCGCGCCGCCGCCCCTGCCGTTCTTCAGCAGGGAGCGGGCCAGTCGGCGGACGGTGTCCGCGGTGGGTGTCGGTGCCTGGGTCATGGTCGTGCCGTTGCCGTTCGAGGGGCGGGGATTCGAGGGGCGGGGAGGGGACGGACGGAACCTCTCAGTCCACTATGACCATCTCCCGCGCGGTGTCGTTCAGGCGCCGCCCGCCGTCCTCGGTCACGGTCACGATGTCCTCGATCCGCACGCCGAACCGTCCGGGCAGGTAGACGCCGGGTTCGACGGAGAAGCACATACCGGGCACCAGGGGCCGCTCCTCGCCCTCGATCATGTACGGCGGCTCGTGCGTGGTGACGCCGATGCCGTGCCCGGTGCGGTGGATGAAGTACTCCCCGTACCCGGCGTCGGCGATGACCGCGCGGGCGGCCCGGTCGACCTCCTGGCAGGCGACGCCGGGCCGTACCGCGCGAAAGCCCGCCTCCTGGGCCTCGCGCACCAGGTCGTGCACCCGGCGCTCCTCGTCGGTGGGTTCGCCGACGTGGACGGTGCGGGAGGTGTCCGAGCCGTAGCCGTCCTTCAGGCCGCCGAAGTCGAGGACGACCATGTCGCCGCGTTCGATGACGCGGTCGCCGACCTCGTGGTGCGGGTTGGCGCCGTTCGGGCCGGAGGCGACGATCGTGAAGTCGACCTGGGAGTGCCCGAACCGCCTCAGCAGCGCGGCGAGATCGGCGGCGACGTCGGACTCCCGGCGGCCGGCGAAGGCGACCTGCCGGATCTCCTCGAAGGCGGCGTCGGCGGCGGCCCCCGCGGCGGCCAGGAGGTCCAGCTCCGCCGCGTCCTTGACGGCGCGGAGCATCGGCAGGGCCTCGGTGAGGGAGGCGTACGACGTGCCGGGCAGCGCCCTCTGCAGCCCCAGCAGGTGCAGGGCCCAGGTGTTGTCGCTGATGCCGAGGGGGGCGCCTCCCACGCCCTTCGGGCCGCGGAGGAGGCCCTCGGTGTCGAGCAGGGCGGCGGTGACCGCGTAGGGGTCCTTGCCGTCGGTCCAGTCGCGCAGGGTCAGCGCACGGGCGGCGGGGGCCCGCTCGGCGTCCGGGGCCTCCAGGGTGGGGACGACCAGCACCGGGTCCCGGCCCGCGGCCAGGACCAGCAGGGTGAGCCGTTCGGTGACCGCGGTGGGCGTGTACCCGGTGAGCCACACCAGGTCCGGGCCGGGGGCCACGAGCAGCCCGGCGAGTCCGGCCTCGGCGGCCTGCCGCGCCGCACGCTCCATGCGGGCCCGGTAGTCGTCGGCGGTGAAGGGTGCGGGCGCGGTGCCGGTCATCCGGGCCTCCCGGGGCGGACGTAGGGACTACGGGCAGCATCCTGCCCGGCGGGCGGGGGCGGCGCGAGCCGGTTCACGGTGTTCGTCCGGGCAGCGCGCCGCGCCCGCCCGCCGGGCA
>NZ_MSGP01000553.1 GCF_002078235.1 Streptomyces viridosporus | reverse complement strand
CTCCCCTCCGGCACCGCCCGCACCCGGCCGGTGAACCGCAGGCCCAGCAGGGGTTCCAGGTCCCGTGGCGGGCGGTGCCGGAGGGGAGGGTCGTCCTCGCCGGAGAGCCCCTGCTGGAGGTGACGGCTCCCCTGCCGCAGGCGCAACTGGTCGAGACGTACGTGCTCAACCAGCTCAGCCATCAGACGACGATCGCCTCGAAGGCGGCGCGGTGCGTCCTGGCGGCGTCCGGGCACCCGGTCGTGGACTTCTCCCTGCGGCGGACCCACGGTCCGCAGGCCGGTTTCCAGGCCGCCCGGCTCGGTGCGATGACCGGATTCGCGGGCACCAGCAACGTGGTCGCGGCCACGGCCGTGGACGTGCCCGCCGTCGGCACGATGGCCCACTCCTTCGTGGAGGCGTTCCCGACCGAGGAAGAGGCGTTCCGCGCGTTCGCCCGGGCCCACCCCGGCCCCGTGACCCTCCTCGTGGACACCTACGACACCGAGGCGGGCGTCCGCGTCGCGGCACGCGTGCTGCGGGACCTGCACCTCGGGCCCGGTTGCGCCGTACGCCTGGACAGCGGCGACCTGGAGGCCCTGGCGGTGCGGGCCCGGGCCGTCCTCGACGGAGCGGGCCTGCGGGACGTGCGGATCACCGTCAGCGGTGGTCTCGACGAGTACGCCGTGGACGACCTGGTCCGCTCCGGGGCACCGATCGACGTCTACGCGGTCGGCACTCGCGTCGGGGTCTCGGCCGACGCTCCGTACCTGGACTCGGCCTACAAGATGGTGGAGTACGACGGGCGACCGGTCATGAAACTCTCGTCGGCGAAGGTGACGGCGCCCGGGCAGAAGCAGGTGTTCCGTCGTCCCGGCTGCGCCGACGTGATCGGCCTCGCCGATGAGCGGCCGCCACGCGAGGGCACGCCGCTGCTGGAGACGGTGATGCGGGACGGGCGGCGCACCGGCGAGAGGTCCACGCTCGGCGAGTGCCGGGAGAGGTTCGCCGCGGACCTGGCCGCGCTGCCGCCGGCCGCCCGGCGGATCCGGGCCCCCGTCGCACCTCGTGCGACGCCCTCCGAACGGCTGAGCACCCTCACCGACCACGTCCGGCGCCGTCTCGCGGAGCGGACGGCGGCACCCGCCGCGCGGCACGGGGTGTCCGAACGAGCCGCATCCGGATCGCACCGGTCCGTACCGAGCTGAGGAGGAGAGCGATGCCGCACACAGGGGAATGGAAGGTCCGCCTCCACCTCTTCCAGGACGGGGGGACGACGAAGGCCCGCGCGGTGGTCGACACCGGAACCAGGGAGCTCACCGGCCACGGGGTCGCGCACCGCAATCCGGCGGACACGGACGTGCCGGAGATCGGCGACGAACTGGCGGCGGGCAGGGCCATGCAGGACCTCGGCCGGCAGTTGGTGGGGATCGCCGAACGCGACATCGAGGGCACGGGCGCGGCCGGGCCGGGCCCCCGCCCGGCCGTCGGCTGGCCGGCGTGACCGCAGGGCGGGCGCATCAGCCGGAACGACCTCGAGGGCCCGGCACCCGCCCGGGGGCCCGGCCCCGCAAGCAGCGGATCCGTCCCCGGACGTCGACACCGAGCACATCACCGCGGAGTTGACCAACGGAGTCCTCACGCTGCGCGTCCCCAAGGCCGAGGAGGCCAAGCCGCACCGCATCGAGATCACCGGCCGAGCCGGGCGGGGCCTGCGGTCCCGGACCGATGACGCGTCGCGTCCCCCACGGCCCGGGACCGGCAGGGCACCGGCCGCGTGGTCCGTATGTCGCGGCAGGTCCCGGGCAGTGCGACGGTAGTGACAGGGGGTGTGTCAGCGGTCGCACAGGAAGGTGAGGGAACCATGGAACTCCCCCTGGTGGTGGGTGTCGACGGGTCGGACTCCAGCCTTCAGGCACTGGACTGGGCGGTGGACGAAGCGGCACGCCATGGTCTTCCGGTGCGTCTCGTCCATGCCTCGCTGTGGGAGCGCTACGAGGCGGCCCGCCCCTCCCTCAGGACCGATCGCCCCGCTGAAGAGGTCCTGGCGGAGCACATCGTCGCGTCGGGCATCGAACGTGCCCGGCTCCGCGATCCCGAGGTGAAGGTGTCGGGCGATGTGCTGCCCGACGATGCCGTGTCCGTGCTGCTGCACGCGGGGCACGAGGCGTACGCCCTGGTCGTGGGCTCACGCGGCCGTGGCGGAATAGCCGGGCGGCTGCTGGGATCGGTCGGTCTCACCGTGGCGGCCCGTGCCGTGTGCCCGGTCTTCGTGGTCCGTGGCCCGGAGCAGAACCGGCAGGGCCTCTTCGGACGGGTGGTGGCCGGCGTCGGCACCCCGGCCACGAGCACGAGTGCCGTACGGTTCGCCTTCCGCGAGGCCGAGGCACGCGGCTGCGCCCTGGACGCCGTACGGGCCTGGCGCAGTCCGGTTCATGAGCACGCGGACCACTCCCTCGCCGATGACGCCGCCCGTGCCCACGAGGAACGCGCCTCGGCCAACCTCACCGACGCGCTGAGCGAGGCGATGCGGCTGCACCCCGAGGTCGAGGTGCGCCGCAGGCCGGTCGAAGGCCCCGCGCACCGGGTCCTGCTGCACACCACGACCGAAGCCGACCTGATCGTCGTCGGCGCTCTGCGACGGCACGGCCACTTCGGTCTGCAACTCGGCCGCGTCGCCCACACCCTGCTGCACCACTCCGCGTGCCCGGTCGCCGTCGTTCCCCGGCGGGCCTGAGCACCGTCCTGCGGACCGCACGCCGTGATCGCCGTGGAGGGAGAGGGGGTGGCAGCCGCGGATGCCGGAGTGGACCTGGGAGTACGAGGGATACGACCCCGCTGCCGAGCGGTTGCGCGAGTCGCTGTGCACTCTCGGCAACGGCTACTTCGCCACCCGCGGCGCGGTGCCCGAGAGCCGAGCGGGGGTGGTGCACTGCCCGGGAACCTACGCAGCCGGCTGCTACAACCGTCTGGAGTCGAGTGTCGCGGGGCGGCAGGTGGTGAACGAGGACCTGGTCAACCTGCCGAACTGGCTGCCCCTGCGGTTTCGTCGCCGTCCCGCCGACGGACCGTGGGGTCCGTGGTTCTCTCCGGACACCCGCGCCCTCCTCGACCACCGGCACACCCTGGACCTGCGCCGCGCCACGTTGACCCGCGCGTTCCGCCACCGGGACGGGGCGGGCGTGCTGAGCGTGGAGCAGACGCGCCTCGTCCACATGGGGGACCCCCATCTGGCGGCGCTGCGGACGGTTTTCACGGCCGAGGACCGGCCGGGGGAGATCGAAGTCGAGTCCGCCCTCGACGGCGGTGTGATCAACGGCAATGTGCACCGTTACCGGTCGCTCAACCACCGTCACCTGACGCGGGTGGAGACGGGGACGGAGGAGCCCCGCACGGTGTGGCTGCGCTGCCGCACCAGCTCCTCCGACATCGCGATCGCCCTGGCGGCCCGGACCTCGGTCACCGGGCAGCGGCCCGCCTCGTCGGAGCTGCTGCCCGCCCGGCAGCGTGCCGTGCACCGTCTGGTGATCCCCCTCGTTCCGGGCCGCACCGTCGGCGTGGAGAAGACCGTGGCGCTGCACACCTCACGCGACACGGCGATCGCCAATCCGCTCGAGGCGGCCGTCGACCGTGTGACCGCGGCCCCGGGCTTCTGCGCACTGCTGGACTCCCACACCGCCGCTTGGGGGCGGTTGTGGCGACGCGCGGAGGTCCGGGTTCCCGGCGAGGCAGGTCGCGTCCTGCGCCTGCACCTGTTCCACGTCCTGCAGACGCTGTCACCGCACACCGCGGACCTGGACGTGGGGGTGCCGGCCCGGGGACTGCACGGCGAGGCCTACCGGGGCCACGTCTTCTGGGACGAGTTGTTCGTGCTGCCGTATCTGAACCTGCACTTTCCCGAGGTCTCCCGAGCACTGCTGACCTACCGCCACCGGCGTCTGCCGCAGGCGTGCCGCGCGGCGGCCGCGGCCGGCCGGGCGGGGGCGATGTACCCGTGGCAGAGCGGCAGCGACGGACGCGAGGAGACCCAGGAACTGCATCTCAACCCCCGCTCGGGGCGCTGGCTGCCGGACCGCTCCCGGCTCCAGCACCACGTCGGCTCGGCGATCGCCTACAACGTGTGGCAGTACTGCGAGGCCACCGGCGACACCGAGTTCCTCCACACCAAGGGTGCGGAGACGCTGCTGCAGATCGCCCGCTTCTGGGCGCACACCGCGGTCCTCGACCCGGAGACGGACCGGTACCGCATCCGCGGGGTGGTCGGCCCCGACGAGTACCACGACGGCTACCCGGACGCCCCCCGGCCCGGCCTGGACGACAACACGTACACCAACGTCACCGCCGCCTGGGTCCTCTGCCGTGCTCTGGACCTCGTACGGCGGCTTCCCGCATGGCGCCGGGAGGAGCTGTTCGAACGGGTGCGGCTGGACGGCGGCGAACTCTCGCGGTGGGAGGAGGTGTCCCGGCGACTGCGCGTGCCGTACCACCGGGGCGTCATCAGCCAGTTCGAGGGCTACGACGACCTGGCCGAGCTGGACTGGGACGGCTACCGCTCACGGTACGACAGCATCCGGAGACTGGACCGGATCCTCGAGGCCGAGGGCGACTCGGTCAACCGCTACAAGGCCTCCAAACAGGCCGACGTCCTCATGCTCGGCTACCTCTTCTCGCCCGCCGAATTGCGGTGGTTGTTCCAGCGTCTGGGATACCCGATGGACGACGACGTCTGGCGCGGGACCGTCGACTACTACCTTCGGCGCACCAGCCACGGCTCCACCCTCAGCGGACTCGTCCACGGCTGGGTCCTCGCCCGGGTCAGACGGGCCGAGGCGTGGAGTTACGTCCGTGAGGCCCTGGAGTCGGACGTCGCCGACCTCCAGGGCGGCACGACCGGCGAAGGCATCCACCTCGGTGCCATGGCCGGGACCCTCGACCTGGTCCAGCGCGGCCTGACGGGGCTGGAGACCCGCGAGGACGCCCTGTGGCTGGACCCGGTGCCGCTTCCGGCGCTGTCCGAGTACGGGTTCCCGCTGCGCTATCGCGGTCACTGGGGCGTCGACGTGCGACTGCGGAGCGGGCGGTTGCGGGTCGGTGTGCCCTCCTCGGAGGAATCACCGATCCGCGTCGTACTCGCCGATCGGGCCGTCACCATCGCCCCGGGGGAGACGTGCACGCTCGTGCTGCCTGCGGGGTGATCCTCCCGGCGGGCCGGACGTCCCTCCGCCCGGACCCCGTGAGCGGCCGTCATCCGCCCGTCGCTGCCAGGTTCACCCCGTACAGGGCGCGTCCGCCGACGAGTTCGCGTCCGGTGACCGGCTCGGGCTCGACACGGACGACGACCTCCCGCGGCGCGGGCACCCAGGAGACCGGGCCGGCGCGGGTCAGGCGCTCGTGCTCGGCAGGGTCGGTCACCACCGTGGCCGGGCCCGTGACGACGACGCTCCAACCGGCCTGACGGACCGCGTCGACGTGGTCGGCCTCGAAGGCGACCACCGCGCCGTCGATCGCGCGGACCAGTTCCGAGGCCGAGGCGGTACGCGGCAGGACCGCGCCGTCGGCGTCCAGGCAGAAGTTGACCGGCAGCACGGCGGGCAGGGCCCGGCGCGTGAAGACGACGCGGCCGACGGGCACTTGGGTCATCAGCCGCAGGCACTCCTGCCGCCCTGGTTCGCGGAAACCGTCATCGGGGTACATCTCCGGCCCGTCCTTCGCTGGTACAGCGGTCCTGCGTCCTTCCACCCTGGGTCGGGCGAGGCCGGAAGGTGAGGGCCAACGGTCCCGTTCCCGCTGGAGAACGGCCCGGCGCCCCGGCCGCGCTCGGCGGCCGGGTCCCACGGGAGCGGCCGCCGAAGCCGGTGGGCGAGCCCGTCACCACTTCCCCGCCGGTGGACAGGCCCGTCACCACTTCCCCGCCGGTGGGGTGCGGGGAGCCCCGCTTCCCCGGTCGGCAGGAGGAGTCGGGCGCTCTGCGGGGCGGTGATGCCGGAGCCGCGCGGGTGCCGTGTGCGCCTGACGCACAGTCAGGTGACCGCGTCGCGCCGTGGGGTGCGACCGGTCACGACCGTCCGCTCGGCGAGCACCCGCGCGGGGAACCCGGCCGGCGACGGCAGAGGATCGCCGCCCCGTCGAAACGGTTGTCGCCACGCACCCCCCGGGCGACGATGTCCCCAGCGCATCGCCCTGTGGGAGGCCACGTTGACCGATCCCTGGGTGGCCCTGGAGCCGGGGGCCGACCCCGCCGAGCGCGTACGCGTGCTGCACCGGGCTCACGAGACCTTCACGGCGGCCGGCACGGTGCCGCGCCCGGTGCGCGGCGTGGTCGCCGACTCGTGGCGGCGCTCGGCACGCGCCGGGGTCCACCCGGACGGCACCGCCGACATCGAACTGACGGACAGCGACCTCGGGGCCTTCCGCGCCGAGCACCCACTGGCCCATGTGATGCCGCTGTTCCGGGAGCTGATGGGCACGTTCGCCTCCGACGGCCGGCACCTGCTGGCGGTGTGCGACGCGCACGGCAGACTGCTGTGGGTCGAGGGGCACCCCTCGACGCTGCGGCAGGCGGGGCGGATGAACTTCGTGCCCGGCGCGCGGTGGGCGGAGAGCGCGGTCGGGACGAACGCGCCGGGCACGGCGGTCGCCGTGGGCCGTCCGGTCCAGGTCTTCGCGGCCGAGCACTTCGTGCGGCGCGTGCAGCCGTGGACGTGCGCGGCGGCCCCCGTGCACGACCCCCGCACGGGGCGGCTGCTCGGTGCCGTGGACATCACCGGCGGGGACGGTCTCGCGCATCCGCACAGCCTGGGGTTCGTCCAGGCCGTGGCGCGCGCGGCGGAGTCCCAGCTGGCGCTGCTGGCCCCAGGACGCCCGGCCACGGGCGGGCCCGGACTGACGGCACTGGGCCGCGACCGGGCCGTACTGACGGCAGACGGCCGCAGGATCCGGCTCAGCCGCCGGCACAGCGAGATCCTCGTCCTCCTGGCCCGGTACCCCGACGGCCTGACCGGCGACGAACTGCTGTGCGCCCTGTACGAGGACGAGTCGGTGACACCGGTGACGCTGCGCGCGGAGCTCGCCCGGCTGCGTCAGGTGCTCGGCCCGGGACTGCTCGCGTCGCGCCCCTACCGGCTCGCGGCGCCCCTGGAGTCGGACATCGCCGTCGTCGAACGCCGGCTGGCGGCCGGTGCGGTCACCACCGCCCTGGCCGCCTACGCGGGCCCGCTGCTGCCCGCCTCCCGGGCACCGGCGGTCGTACGGCTCAGGCGCCGCCTCGCCGACGGTCTGCGCGCGGCACTGATCGCCCGCTCGGACGCCGACCTGCTGGCCGACTGGGCCCACGCGCCGTGGGGCGAGGAGGACCTGGACGTGTGGCGGGCCCTGGCCGCGTCCCGGCCGACGGCATCGAACCGGGCCCGGCTGGCCGCGCTCGAATCGGAGCTGGCGGCCCCGGACGGCTGGGCCCGCCCCGAGGGCCGGTAGCGTCGCAGCCCGCCCGCCCGCAACGTGGATGCAACGTCCGCGTCCTTACGCTCCGGCGCAGAGCTGCCCAACGGCGGGCAGCGCCGCTGAAGGAGGCCGGTTCCGCATGACCCGTTACGCGTCGCCCGGAAGCGAGGGCGCGATCGTCTCCTACCAGCCCCGCTACGACCACTTCATCGGCGGGGAGTACGTACCTCCGGTCAAGGGGCAGTACTTCGAGAACCCGAGTCCGGTGAACGGGCAGCCGTTCACCGAGGTGGCGCGCGGTACGGCGGAGGACGTCGAGGCGGCACTCGACGCGGCCCACGCGGCCGCGCCCGGCTGGGGGCGCAGGCCGGCGGCCGAGCGGTCCGACATCCTGCTGAAGATCGCCGACCGCATGGAGGCCCACCTGGAGTCACTCGCGGTCGCGGAGAGCTGGGAGAACGGCAAGCCCGTACGGGAGACCCTGGCGGCCGACATCCCGCTGGCCATCGACCACTTCCGCTACTTCGCCGGCGCCGTGCGCGCCCAGGAGGGCTCGCTCAGCGAGGTCGACGACGACACGGTCGCCTACCACTTCCACGAGCCGCTGGGCGTCGTCGCCCAGATCATCCCGTGGAACTTCCCCGTCCTGATGGCGACGTGGAAGCTCGCGCCCGCGCTCGCCGCGGGCAACGCGGTCGTCCTCAAGCCCGCCGAGCAGACGCCGGTCTCCATCCACTACTGGCTGAGCCTCGTCTCCGACCTGCTGCCGCCGGGCGTGCTGAACATCGTCAACGGCTTCGGCCCGGAGGCCGGGAAGCCGCTCGCCTCCAGTCCGCGGGTGGCGAAGGTCGCCTTCACCGGCGAGACGTCCACGGGACGGCTGATCATGCAGTACGCGGCCGAGAACCTGAAGCCGGTCACGCTGGAGCTGGGCGGCAAGTCGCCGAACATCTTCTTCGACGACGTGTGGGAGAAGGACGACGAACTGCGCGACAAGGCCCTCGAAGGGTTCACGATGTTCGCGCTGAACCAGGGCGAGGTGTGCACCTGCCCGTCCCGCGGGCTGATCCAGCGCGGCAACTACCCCGACTTCCTGGCCGCGGCCGTCGCCCGCACCGAGCTGATCAGGCCCGGGCACCCGCTCGACACCGACACGATGATCGGCGCGCAGGCGTCCAGCGAGCAGCTGGCCAAGATCCTGTCCTACATCGACATCGGCCGACAGGAGGGCGCCAAGGTCCTCACCGGTGGCGAACGCGCCGATCACGACGGCGACCTGAAGGGCGGCTACTACGTGCAGCCGACCATCTTCGAGGGCGACAACCGGATGCGCATCTTCCAGGAGGAGATCTTCGGCCCCGTCGTCTCGGTGGCCTCGTTCGACGGCTTCGACGACGCCATCAGGATCGCCAACGACACGTCGTACGGTCTCGGCGCGGGCGTGTGGACCCGCGACATCAACACGGCCTACCGCGCCGGCCGCGCCATCCAGGCGGGCCGCGTCTGGACGAACTGCTACCACGCCTACCCCGCGCACGCGGCGTTCGGCGGCTACAAGCAGTCCGGGATCGGCCGGGAGACGCACAAGATGATGCTGGACCACTACCAGCAGACGAAGAACCTCCTGGTGTCGTACTCCCCGAAGAAGCTCGGTTTCTTCTAGGCACGGAAAGAGGGCGCCTGACCAGGGCGGATGCCCGTCAGGCGCCCTTCTCGGCGCACGCCTGAGCAGCGAGTCGAAACACTGCCTCACTCCCGATGCCTCCCACCGGTGTCCCGGCTTCGACCAGCGGTTCCGGGGCATTTCCGGGCCAGGGTCTCCTCCAACGCACCCTCCGCATCGTCCGTCGGCTCCTCCCGCCGCCGCATGGACTCCTCGATCAGGCTGTCGGCGTGGTTGCGCGCTTCGGCAGACGCGAAGACCGCGCGGAGGCGGCCAGGCAGCTGCCCGGTGGCGGAGGTGAGAACCGTCACTGCCGGTCACGACATCCGCCCGGCACGACCTCCGATGCCTTGCTGCCCGCGGTGGTTCCGGATCCCTCCTCGGGCACGGACAGCGGTGCGACAGCGCCCGATCGCCCGGGGTGGACTGCGTGGAGTTGCTCGACCGGCTCTGTGATCGCGACCCCGAGTACTCCTGGGGTCACCGGATGCGGCCGCCCGGGACCGTTGACATGGTGGAGGCCCGAGCGGGAACCCGGCCTGGAACCTCCCCCATGTGCCCTATGACCCGGACACCGACCCCGAGTCCATGACCCCACGAGGCCGCCCACTGGCCCTCGCCGGGCGAGGACGAGGAGTCCGGCGAGGGCCCAGTCCCGGAGGAGCCCGAACCACAGCGCCGGCGCCCGCGGGCCTCCGCACGGCCGGCGGCACCACCACGAAGGGAAGACGCAGTGCGCGCACTGACCTGGCAGGGCAAGGAGGACGTCCGCGTCGAGGACGTCCCGGACCCGGAGATCACCGAGCCGACCGACGCCATCATCAAGGTCACCTCGACCGCCGTCTGCGGCTCCGATCTGCACCTCTACAGCCCGCTGGGGGCTTTCATCGATCCCGGCTACGTGCTCGGCCACGAGCCGATGGGCATCGTCCAGGAGGTCGGCCCCGAGGTCACCCGCATCAAGCCCGGCGACCGGGTTGTCATCCCGTTCAACGTCTCCTGCGGCAGCTGCTGGATGTGCGCCCACGGGCTGCAGAGCCAGTGCGAGACCACCCAGGTGCGCGAGCAGAACACGGGGGCCTCACTGCTCGGCTTCGGCAAGCTCTACGGCGACGTCCCCGGCGGCCAGGCGGAGTACCTCCGCGTGCCCCAGGCGCACTACGGCGCCATCCCCGTCCCCGACGACGGCGAGCCGGACGAGCGGTACCTCTACCTCTCCGACGTCGTGCCCACCGCGTGGCAGGCGGTGGAGTACGCAGACATCCCCGACGGCGGCTCCGTCGTCGTCCTGGGGCTGGGCCCGATCGGGCAGATGTCCGCCCGCATCGCCCGCCACCGCGGCGCGGCCCAGGTCATCGGGGTCGACCTCGTGCCCGAGCGGCTGGCGATGGCCCGCCGCCACGGCATCGCCACCCTCGACCTGCGCGACGTCGACGACCTGCCCGAGGCGGTTCGCGACCTGACCGGCGGCCGGGGCCCGGACAGCGTCATCGACGCCGTCGGGATGGAGGCCCACGGCTCGCGCGTCGCCGAGGCGATCCAGAAGGGCGCCAACCTGCTGCCCGACGCGCTGGCCCGCCCGATGCTCAAGAACCTCGGCGTGGACCGCCTCGGCGCCCTGCGCCTGGCCATCTCCACCGTCCGCCGCGGCGGGACCATCTCCCTCTCCGGCATCTACGGCGGCGTCGTCGACCCCGTGCCGATGCTGGAGCTGTTCGACAAGCAGGTGAACCTCCGCATGGGGCAGGCCAACGTGCGCCACTGGACCGACACCCTCATGCCCCTGGTGAGCGACCCGGCCGACCCGCTCGGCGTGCTGGACCTGCGCACCCACCGGCTCTCCCTGGAAGACGGGCCGGGAGCGTACGAGACCTTCCAGAAGAAGCAGGACGGCGCCATCAAGATCGTCCTCGACCCCACCCTCCCGGCCACCGGCGCGCCCCACACGTCGGCCACGAACGCCTAGGGGGTCGCGCCGGCGGCGGACCGGCCATGAGGGTCGCCGGCGTCGGGGCCGGCGGCCACGTGAACCGCTCCGGGGCTGGTGGAGACTGTGATGTACCCCGCCGTGAACCGCGTCTCGACGACAGTCGACATATTCCCGCAACGGCAGACGAAGCCGCACCAGGAGCGACTTACGTCATCGACGCAGGTCAGGTACACGCAAACGCCGTACCAGCAGCAGACCAAGACCCTCCCGGTGTCGTACTCGCCGAAGAAGCTCGGCTCCTTCCAGCCGCGACAGAAGGGCGCCTGACCTCGGCCGAAGCCGGGCGGGCGCCCTTCTCGACGCGTCAGGCCATCACCGGCGACCGGGGCGGGCGCCACTGTCCGAGGAGCCGCGTCCGCCCCCGCCGTTGCGGTCCCGTCGATCTCCGGCCCGGCGAGGAGGGCGCCCAGCTCGTACCGGGTCCCGCGCCGCAGGCCGCGCGGGTCGGACGTCCCCGGGGGTCCCGGACGATTCCCGGCCAGAGGCCGGTGAGAGTGCACCTTTTACGGTGCCGGACGGGTTCACACAGGACAAAAGCGCCCGATTTGGAGCGTCCCCGGGGCATACCGGACCATGGGCGCCGCCCCGGCGACCCCGGGCAGCAGTTCGAAGAGAGGCGCACCACCCCATGCACGTCACCGGAACCGTCCCGCCGTCGGCTCCGGCCCCGCA
>NZ_MSGP01000552.1 GCF_002078235.1 Streptomyces viridosporus | reverse complement strand
CCGGGGGCCTGGACCCGGCGGAGCGCGAGGAGGCCGAGGAGAGCGGGGAGAGCGGCGCGGTGACCGTCGAGGTCGAGGGACTGGAGAGCAGGGTCACCCCCTTCCCGGTCGCCGCCTCCAAGTACTCGGCGCTGCACCCGGTCGCGGGCTGCGGGCTGGTGTGGCTGCGCTGGCCGATCTCCGGCGCGCTCGGCGAGACCTTCGCCAACCCGGACGACACCAGCGGCCGGCCGACCCTGGAGCACTTCGGCATCACCAGGGCGAAGCGGTCCGAACTCGTCGACCACCTCGACTTCTTCGCGGTCAGCGGCGACGGCACCCGGCTGGTCGTGGTCGACGAGGGCGAGCTGCGCGCGGTCCCCTCCACCGAGGCCGGCGACAGCGACTCCACGGTGTGGATCGACGCCCGCCGCATCCTGCACGAGGCCGACCCGGCGGCGGAGTGGCGCCAGGCGTACGCGGAGGCCGGACGGCTGATCCGCGCCTACTTCTGGGAGCCCGGCATGTGCGGCATCGACTGGGACGGGGTGCTGGAGCAGTACCGCCCCCTGGTCGAACGGGTCGCCTCCCCCGACGAGTTCGCGGACCTGCTGCGCGAGGTGCTCGGCGAGCTCGGCACCTCCCACGCCTACGTCACCGCCGCCCGCCGCAACGAGGGCCCGCCGCACTACCAGCGCCGCCAGGGCCTGCTCGGCGCCAACCTCGTGCCCCGCGAGGAGGGGTGGACGGTCAAGCGCATCCTGGCCGGTGACTCCTCCGACTCCCGGGCCCGCTCCCCGCTGGCCGGCACCGGCATCCGCGAGGGCGCGGTCCTCACCCATGTCGACGGCCGTCCGGTGGACCCGGTCGCCGGCCCCGATCCGCTGCTCGCCGGCGCGGGCGGGACCACGGTGGAGCTGACGTTCCGTCCGGCGGGGGGAAACGGCCCGCCCCGACGGGTCGCCGTCGTCCCGCTGGTCGACGAGACGCCGCTGCGCTACCAGGACTGGGTGACCAAACGGCGCGCGGTGGTGCGGGAGTTGAGCGACGGCCGGTGCGGCTACCTGCACATCCCCGACATGGGCGGCTCGGGCTGGGCCCAGTTCAACCGCGACGTGCGCGGGGAGGTGTCCCGCCCGGCCCTGATCGTGGACGTGCGCGGCAACGCCGGCGGCCACATCAGCGAACTGGTCGTCGAGAAGCTGACCCGCACCATCCTGGGCTGGGACCTCACGCGCGACGCCCAGCCGGTGTCGTACGCCTCCAACGCCCCGCGCGGCCCGCTGGTGGCGCTCGCGGACGAGGCGACGAGCTCCGACGGCGACATGATCACCGCCGCGTTCAAACTGCTGGGGCTCGGCCCGGTGGTCGGCCAGCGCACCTGGGGCGGCGTGGTCGGCATGACCGGCCGGCACCAGCTCGGCGACGGCACGGTGATCACGGTGCCGATGAACGCGGCCTGGTTCGACGCCTACGGCTGGTCGGTGGAGAACAAGGGCGTCGAGCCCGACCTGGAGGCGCTGCGCACCCCGCTGGACTGGGCCGAGGGACGCCACGCCCAGCTCGATGACGCGGTCCGGCTGGCCGTCGACCTGCTGGAGACCAACCCCCCGGCCACTCCCCCGACTTACCGCGACGTCCCCGACCGCTCCCGCCCGAAGCTGCCGCCGCGCGCCTGACGGGACGACCGTTCCGGGCGGGGAAGGGTCGCGGGAACGCCGAAAGGGGCGCCCTTCGCCAGAGGCACCCCTTCCGGATCAGCGCAGGACGTCAGGCGTCGTAGTCCTGGTCGAAGCGCTCCTCGGACTCCCGCCGGCGCTGCGGGTGCTCCCGGTCCTCGTCCTGGCGGCGGCCGCGGTTCTGCATCTGCTCCTTGCCCTGCTGGGCACGCTGCTTGGCCTGCTGCTGGAACTGCTCGGTCTTCTCCTGGAACTGATCCTTCATACCCATGTGGGTTCACTCCCGTGTGGGGTGGGGGGAACTTGCCCGACCAGATTCACACGGCCCATCACCCTGCGCATGTCGATCACTTACGCACCGTAGTGCGGTGCTGTTCGTCGGCGCTGCCGCCGGCTCCGACCAGCCCCGTGCGGATGCCGGAGAGCCGGTCCGCGAACCGCCGCATCTCCCGCTGCCCCACCGTCCCGATCAGCCCGGGCAGATGGCCGCGCACCCCCTGCATCCCGCGCAGCCACCACTGCCCGTACACGTGGGCGGCCCGCCGTTCGATCCCGTCCACGAGCCGGTCCACCGCGGGTCCCAGCGGATAGGTCTTGTTGGTCGGCCACGGCAGCCGCTGCCTCAACTCCCGCATCACCTCGTCCTGGTCGGCCCCGCGCACCATGTCGGTGTCGGTCCACGACAGGTACCCGACGCCGACCCGCACGCCCCGGTGCCCGACCTCGGCCCGCAGACTGTGCGCGTACGCCTCCACACCGGACTTGGACGCGCAGTACGCGGTCATCATCGGCGCCGGGGTGAGGGCGGCGAGCGAGGCTATCTGGAGCAGGTAGCCCCGGCTCTCGACGAGCAGCGGCAGGAACGCCCGCCCGGTGACCGCCGATCCGATCAGGTTGACCTCGATCACCCGCCGCCAGGACTCCGGATCGGAGTCGACGAACGGACCGCCCGTCGCCACACCGGCGTTGGCGACCACGATGTCGACCCGGCCGAACCGCTCCCCGACCTCCCGCGCGACCCGGGTCATCGCCTCGTGGTCGGTGACGTCGGCGTGCCAGTGCTCGCTGTCGCCGTGCAGCCGCGCCGAGACCTGCTTCAGCGCGTCCGGCTCCAGCCCGACCAGCGCCACCTTCGCCCCGCGCGCGGCGTGGGGGAGTTGCTGGCCCGCAAGCTCTCCGCGCGCGGGGCGAAGGTGG
>NZ_MSGP01000551.1 GCF_002078235.1 Streptomyces viridosporus | reverse complement strand
CCCACAACGCGAAGTCGGTCCCCGCCACCCCGTCCGGTCCCACCCGGAACCGGGCACCCAGCGGCGTCGGCCGGCCCGGTCGCACGGGCACCGTGGGCACGGGCGCCGTCGGCCGCGCGCCGTTCACGACGGCCGCCGGACGCCCGTTCCCGGTGGCCCGCTCCCCGGCCATCGCCTCCTGCTCGGCTGCGCTGGACACCTGTCAGCCTCCCGCGGCTCGTGGAACGACGGCGGACAGGGGCGTGCGGCGGCCCTCTCTCCCGGATCCGGCCGCGGCTCCCGGCGCGTCGTCCTCCCCACTGTTCTGCCCAGAGCGTGCCTCGCACTCACGTTTCCCCGGGAGGGGGCATGGTCGTTTCCCGGGGACACGGACCGTCGTTGGGCACCGCGTGAGGCACGTACAAGGGCGCGCACGGCGCGCGAGGGTTGCACTGGCCGCCGTACTGGCATGGGCAGGACTGCTGACCGTGATCGTCGGCTGTACCCCGGGCGGCTCCGTCGGCGGGGCGCTCGGCCCGCCGGCGTCCGAGGAGTTCATCCACGTCGCCCCCGACGACGGCAGCAAGGGCGTGCGCCCCGACGCCGGTCTGCGGGTGCGGGTGCCGGACGGGCGGCTGGAGTCGGTGAAGGTCGTCGTGGAGCAGGACGCGCGCCGGTCGTCGGTCCCCGGGCGCGTCTCGGCCGACGGACTGACCTGGAGGCCCGACGACGAACGGCTGGTACTGGCCGCGAAGTACACCGTCGACGCGGTGGCCGTGGACGGCGACGGACGCCGCTCGGCCCGCCACACCACCTTCACGACCCATGTCCCGGCGGAACGCTTCATCGGCTACGTCACCCCGGAGGACCGCTCCACCGTCGGTACCGGGATGATCGTCTCCCTGGAGTTCAACCGGAAGATCGTCCACCGTGCGGCCGTCGAACGCGCCGTCCGGGTCACCTCCCGTCCCGCCGTCGAGGTCCGCCCGCACTGGTTCGGCGACACCCGTCTGGACTTCCGCCCCGAGCGCTACTGGAAGCCGGGCACCCGGGTCACCGTCGAGCTGCGGCTGCGCGACGTGGAGGGGGCCCCCGGGGTCTACGGCCTCCAGCACCGCATGTTCACCTTCACCGTCGGCCGCAGCCAGATCTCCGTGGTCGACGCCTCCCGGCACACCATGCAGGTCAGACGGGACGGCGAACTGCTCACCACCGTGCCGATCACGGCCGGGGCGCCGAAGACCACCACGTACAACGGCAAGATGGTGATCACCGAGATGCTCGAGGTCACCCGCATGGACAGCCGCACGGTCGGCTTCGGCGGCGAGTACGACATCCCCGACGTCCCGCACGCCATCCGCCTGACGAGCTCCGGCACCTTCCTGCACGGCAACTACTGGACCGAGACCGATGTGTTCGGCCGCCGGAACGTCAGCCACGGTTGCATCGGCCTGCGCGACGTGCAGGGCGGCGGCGCGGACACCCCGGCGGGCTGGTTCTTCGACCGCAGCCTCGTCGGCGACGTCGTCGAGGTGGTCAACAGCAAGGACAAGGAGGTCGCCCCCGACAACGGCCTCGGCGGCTGGAACATGAGCTGGGAGGAGTGGACGGCGGGCAGTGCGGTGAAATGACCCGGCCGGCGGGCCGGTCTCCCCGGGCGGCGAAGTTGGGACGGAACGGTGACCATTCCGCCTCGTCCCACGCCCCTGGCCTGTGGTTACTATGCGCCGGAGCGCGCGAGGGGCGCGCGGGGGCGCGGGTCGGCCGGGGTCGGGGCCCGCCGAGGGGAGAACAAGTTGAACGTGGGGCCGATATCGGGGGCGTCGGTGGGCGCACGGGGGCGCGGTGGCCGGAAGGTGGCGGCGCTGGCGCTCGGGGTGATGCTGGCGGTGACCGCCTGCGGCGGGGAGGCGGACCCGGGGTCCGGCGCGGGTGAGGGCAAGGGCAAGGGCAAGGAGGCGGCCGCGGCGCAGAGCAAGCAGTCCGAGGCCGTCGTCGGCATCGTGCCCGAGGACGGCGCGAAGTCCGTGAAGACCAGCGGCGCGCTGAAGGTGAGCGCCGCTCGGGGCAAGCTGACCGAGGTCGTCGTCAAGGACCCGGACGGCGAGCGGGTCGAGGGGCGGATATCCGGCGACGGCGCCACCTGGACGCCCTCCACCCACCTGGCCGCCTCCACCACGTACACCGTGCACGCGGTCGCCGAGGACTCCGAGGGCCGCACCGCCGCCGAGGACTCCCGCTTCACCACCCTGACGCCGAAGAACACCTTCATCGGCCACTTCACGCCCGAGGACGGCTCCAAGGTCGGCGTCGGCATGCCGTTCTCCCTCCGCTTCACCCGGGGCATCACCAACCCCGAGGACGTCGAGAAGGCCATCCGCATCACGACCGAGCCGGCCGTCGAGGTCGCGGGCCACTGGTTCGGCAACGACCGCCTCGACTTCCGCCCGGAGAAGTACTGGAAGGCCGGCACCAAGGTCACCGTCGACCTCGACCTCGACGGCGTGGAGGGCCGCCCCGGCGTCTACGGCGAGCAGGACAAGACCGTCTCCTTCACCATCGGCCGCGAGCAGGTCTCCGTCGTCGACGCCAAGAAGCACACGATGGAGGTGAAGCGGGACGGCAAGGTCATCAAGACCATCCCGGTCACCACCGGTGCCCCGGGCACCGAGACCTGGAACGGCCAGATGGTCATCACCGAGCGGCTCAAGGTGACCCGGATGAACGGCGAGACGGTCGGGTTCGGCGGCGAGTACGACATCAAGGACGTCCCGCACGCCATGCGCCTGAGCACCTCGGGCACCTTCATCCACGGCAACTACTGGGGCGGCGACGCCTTCGGCAACTACAACGCCAGCCACGGCTGCATCGGACTGCGCGACACCCGCGGCGGCTGGGACAAGAAGGCCCCGGGCGCCTGGTTCTTCGACAACTCCATGATCGGTGACGTGGTGGTCGTCAAGAACTCCAAGGACGCCACCATCGCTCCGGACAACGGCCTCAACGGCTGGAACATGTCCTGGGAGAAGTGGAAGGCGTAACCGCCGTCCGACCTGCGCGGCCCCGGTGCGACCCATGGCACCGGGGCCGTCGCCGTCTGCGTGCGAGCGACCGCACCGACCCGGTTTCCGTCGGTCGCCGTGCTGTGTCAGTCCGGGGGCGGCTCCCGGGCCCCCGGCCGGGTGTGAGCGACCGCACCGGCCCGGTTTCCGTTAGTCGCCGTGCTGTGTTCGCCCGGGTGGCGACCCCCGGGCCCCCGGCCGGGTGTGAGCGACCGCACCGACCCGGTTTCCGTTAGTCGCCGTTAACCTGCTGGCATGACCGTACACCTCGAAGTCGCGGACGGCGTCGGCACGCTGCGCCTGGACCGTCCGCCCATGAACGCGCTGGACGTCGCCACGCAGGACCGGCTGAAGGAACTCGCCGAGGAGGCCGCGCGCCGCGACGACGTGCGCGCCGTGGTGATCTACGGCGGCGAGAAGGTGTTCGCGGCGGGCGCGGACATCAAGGAGATGCAGGCCATGGACCACACCGCGATGGTCCTGCGCGCCCGCGGCCTCCAGGACTCCTTCACCGCCGTGGCCCGCATCCCCAAGCCGGTGGTGGCCGCGGTGACGGGCTACGCGCTCGGCGGCGGCTGCGAGCTCGCGCTCTGCGCCGACTACCGCATCGCCGGGGAGAACGCCAAGCTGGGCCAGCCGGAGATCCTGCTCGGCCTCATCCCCGGCGCGGGCGGCACCCAGCGCCTGTCCCGGCTGATCGGCCCGTCCCGGGCGAAGGACCTCATCTTCACGGGCCGTCAGGTCAGGGCCGACGAGGCGCTGGCGCTCGGCCTGGTGGACCGCGTGGTGCCCGCCGAGGAGGTCTACGCGCAGGCGCACGCGTGGGCCGCGAAGCTGGCCCAGGGCCCGGCGATCGCCCTGCGGGCCGCCAAGGAGGCCGTCGACGCCGGCCTCGAGACGGACATCGACACCGGCCTCGCCATCGAGCGCAACTGGTTCGCGGGGCTGTTCGCCACCGAGGACCGCGAGCGGGGGATGCGCAGCTTCGTGGAGGAGGGCCCCGGCAAGGCGAAGTTCCTCTGAGCCCCACGGAACCTCCGAAAACCCGTTCCGGGTCTTGCAATTGACGCGATGTCTCATCCGGGCCCCTCGGCGGAGCGGTTTATGGGAGCCTTAAGGCACCCTTAAGCCTCTCGTGTCGAGGGAGCCCGTCGATTGCCGCACAGCGAACCGTTTCCGCAGACCGGGCGGGACGCTGACGGCTCCGAGATGCCGTCGGCATATGCCGACGG
>NZ_MSGP01000550.1:332-815 GCF_002078235.1 Streptomyces viridosporus | reverse complement strand
GTCGGGCTTCCCGAAGTCACCCTGGGCCTGCTGCCCGGCGGCGGTGGAGTGACCCGCACGGTCCGCATGTTCGGTGTGGTGGACGCCCTGCGGAAGGTCCTCCTGGAGGGCACCCGGTACGGACCGGCGCGCGCCCGGGAGGCCGGCCTGGTCGACGAGATCGCCGCCGACCCGGACGAACTCCTCGCCAGGGCCAGGGCGTTCGTCGACGCCCACCCGCAGTCCACGCAGCCCTGGGACGCCCCCGGGTACCGCATCCCCGGCGGCACCCCCGCGAACCCGGAGTTGGCCGTGCAACTCCCCGCCCTCACCGCGATGCTGAAGAAGAAGACGGGGGGCGCTCCGTACCCGGCCCCGCGCAACATCCTCGCGGCGGCCGTGGAGAGCTCCCAGGTCGACGTGGACACGGCCTTCGTGGTGGAAGCCGGGTACCTGACGGAACTGGTCACCGGGCAGATCACCAAGAACATGATCCAGGCGTTC
>NZ_MSGP01000550.1:0-289 GCF_002078235.1 Streptomyces viridosporus | reverse complement strand
CTGCGACGCGGTCATCGAGGCCGTCTTCGAGGACACGGGCGTCAAGCACGGCGTGTTCCAGGAGATCCAGGAGGTTGTCGCCCCGGACGCGCTGCTGTGCTCGAACACCTCCACCCTGCCCATCACCGTCCTCGCCAAGGGCGTGGAGCGGCCGCAGGACTTCATCGGCCTGCACTTCTTCTCGCCGGTCGACAAGATGCCGCCGGTGGAGATCGTCAAGGGCGAGAAGACGGGGGAGGAGGCGCTGGCCCGGGCCTTCGACCTGGTGCGGCAGATCCGCAAGACGCCT
>NZ_MSGP01000055.1 GCF_002078235.1 Streptomyces viridosporus | reverse complement strand
GGTCGCCTGCGGGGCGGTCGCTTCCCGGGCGCGCGGGACGTCGAGGTACTCGGGACCGAGGGTCGGCGTCCCGGTCTGGCGGACCGGCACCTGGGCGGGACCGCGGTCGGCGAGGGAGCGGACCGGGCCGGCGGAGAGGTTGGGAACGGGCGGCCCGAGGTGCAGCGGACGGCGCGGCGCGGGCGGCGCCGCCTGCTCGTGCGCGGCCGCGGCGGCGGGCGCCGGTGCCTGCCCGGGGTCGGGCAGACGGACGCCGCCGAGGTCGACCGAGCCGCTGTCGCGGCCGGACATCTCGTGCGGGCCCGGCTCGTGCACGGTCTCGACGACCGGCTCCGGGACGGGCGGGGCGACCTCGTTGCCCCAGGCGCCCTGGGCTCCGGGCAGCAGCAGGTCTTCGTCCTCGACGGAGGTTTCGGAGAGATAGGCGTACGGATCGGGCGCGGGAACGCCCGGCTGTTCCACCATGCCTGCGTTCTCCGGCAGTCCTTCGCCCGGGACCTGGCCGGTGTCGGTCATGCGTACCCCTCGCCCATCGGTTAGTGCTCCCTACGACCAGCTCACCCGGAACGGCGCACCGACCGCCCCACACTGAAGAACGAGCGTGCGTCCCCAGCGGCACGAACGGCCCGCCCGAAAAGGCGACAAAGCCATTCACTGGCATTGTCGCGGCCGCACGGCCGTCGCGTCAGCTTGATCGGCGACGGTTCCGCTGTGGACTGCGCCACGTTGCGCGCCCTCCGGTTCTGCCGTACCACGACCCACCCCAAAACGGACGCGTTTTCCGGACATTGACCGACGAAGCGCCGGGGGCCCGAGTGCGGTACAACAATCGGCCAGCCTACCGCGCGCGGTACGACAACCCGATCACGGGGACGGAAACCGGGTCAGCCGCTGCGCGCGGGCAGGACCCCGCTGAGCAGGAACGCGACGCTCCGCTCCTTCTCCGTCCAGGCCCGGGTGTCGAGTTCCACGGACTGCAGCAGGGCGCACTCGACCTGATAGCCGTGTTCCGCGAGGTTCCGGCCGATGAGTTCGGCCGCGTCGCGGGTGCCGGCGTGCGTGACGATGCGCTGCGGCCGGCGGTCGGCGACCGCGGAGACCACGGCCGCTCCCCCGCCGCCGACCCGGACGACATCCGGTTCGGGGAGGTTCTCCAGGACGTGCGGGGCGGTGCCGTGGACGGTCTGGAGCAGGACACCGTGGCGGCGGGCGGCGGACTCGGTGCGGGCGCAGGCCCCCGGGTCGCTGTCGACGGCGATGACGGCGGCTCCGGCGCGGGCGGCCTCGGTGGCGAAGGCGCCGCTGCCGCAGCCGATGTCCCAGACCAGGTCGCCCAGGCGCGGTCCGAGCCGGGCGAGTTGGGTGACGCGCAGGGGCTCCCGCTCGCCCTCGCCGAGTGCGCCGCCGTACGCCTCGGTCGGCAGGGACCAGCCGCGCGGTCCGACGGAGGGGTCGCGCCCGGCGATCCAGCCGGTGGACTCGCCGGCCCCGACCGGGCCGCCGACGACGATGACGACGTTGGGATCGCGCCAGGTGTGGTCGGCGGCCCGGTCGGAGGTGACGACGGTGACCCGCTCGCGCTCGGTGCCGAGCTCCTCGCAGATGACGAAGGTCCGGTGGACCCCCTCCATCAGCAGGCCGAGCTCGGCGGGGCCGGCGCCGGGTGAGGTGAGCACCGCCACTTTGGTATGGGCCCGGCATACGTTCACCGCGCGTCGCAGGGTGCGCGGGTGCGCGACGACCACATGGGCGTCGTCCCAGGGCATTCCGGCGCGGGCGAAGGCGGCGGCGACGGAGGAGACGGCGGGGACGACCTCGACCTCCAGGCCGAACTCGGGCGCGCGCAGCGTCCGCACGACGCCGAAGAATCCGGGGTCGCCGTCGGCGAGGACGACCGCGGTGCCGCGGTGGGCGGCGATGCGGCGGGCGGCGAGGGTGACGGACCCGAGCCGGATGCGCTCGGCGCCGGCGGGCACCTCGGGGAGCGCCAGGTGGTGGGCCGCGCCGGCCACCAGGGAGGCGGCACCCAGCGCGGCGCGTGCCGCGGCGGTCAGCGGCGAACCGTCCCAGCCGATCACCGTGACCCGGTCGGCCATCGTCGTCAGTCTCCTGGGGTCTTCGCAGGTCGTCGTCGGCTGTTCCGCCCGGGGGCGGGTCCGGTGAGCGTACCCGGTGCGGGCGGTGGACCGCTTCGGCGGTACCCCCGGTCGTGGGTCGCGGCTCCCCGGAAAGGTCAGTTCCAGTCGGCGTAGGCGGTGAACCCGTCCGGGTCGGCCGGCTGCCCGTCCGCGCCCTCGATGTCCTCGGGCAGCAGGCTCCACACGATGTAGTCGGTGCGCACGTCGGTCCAGCCGCCGTCCTCGGTGCGGACGTGGGCTATGCAGGCGTTGCGCAGCACGCCCTCGTTGATGCAGCCGATCTTCTGGGCGACCTGCTGCGAGGCGGTGTTGTCGGCGGCGGTGCGCAGCTCGACGCGTTCGAGCTTCTGGTCGCCGAAGAGCCACCGGGCGGTGGCGAGCGCGGCCTCGGAGGCGTAACCCTCACCGCGCGCCCAGGGGGCGATGATGTAGGACATCTCGGTGGACCGGACGTGCCAGTCGGTCCTGGCGAGCCGGACGACGCCGACCAGACGCTGGGTGAGGAACTCGGTGACGGCGAGGTCGAGCCCGCGCCCGGCCGTGCGTTCGGCGGGGGCGTACTCGGTGATCCAGGCGTGGGCGGCCTGTTCGGTGAAGGGCTGGGGGACGTCGGTCCAGGCGGCGACCTGTTCGTCGTTCATCATCGCGGCCAGGGCGGGCACGTCGTCCGTCTCGAGGGGACGCAGCACCAACCGCTCCGTGCTGATGGAGATGCCGGGGAAGGTGCTCGTCATGCGCCGCTCCGTAACCTGAGAGACCGTCGGGTGCTGCTGAACTGCCCAGCATGCAGCATGAAAGCACTGAACCGCACCACGGGGTCCGCTCCGGTGAGCGGAGCGGACCCCGGGGGTGCCGTGCAGGTCGCGCGGGTCGCGTCGATCAGAAGGAGGCGACGACGGAACCGGCGTACTTGTCCTCGATGAACTTCTTCACCTCGGGGGAGGTGAGGAGGTCGGCGAGCTTCTTCACGCGCGGGTCGTCCTCCTGGCCCTCCTTGACGGCGAGGAGGTTGACGTTCGGGTTGCCCTCGGCGGACTCCAGGACGAGGGCGTCCTCGGCGGGCTTGAGGTCGGCCTCGATGGCGTAGTTGCCGTTGACGACCGCGGCGTCGACGTCGTCCAGGGAGCGCGGCGTCTGGGCCGCCTCCAGCTCCTTGAACTTGAGCTTCTTGGGGTTCTCGGTGATGTCCGCGGGGGTCGCCGCGGTGCCGACGCCGTCCTTGAGGGTGAGGAGCCCGTTGGCGGCGAGCAGCTGCAGGGCGCGGCCCTCGTTGACGGTGTCGTTCGGGAGGGCGATCGTCGCGCCGCTCTTCAGCTCGTCGGCCTTCTTGACCTTGTGGGAGTACAGGCCGAGCGGCTCCAGGTGCACGTCGACGACGGACACGATGTGGGTGCCGTTCTTCTTGTTGAAGTCGTCGAGGTACGGCTGGGTCTGGAAGAAGTTGGCGCCGACCGAGCCGTCCTCCGTCGCCGTGTTCGGGGTGACGTAGTCGGTGAACTCCTTCACCTCGAGGTCGAGGCCGGCCTTCTCGGCCAGGTTGTCCTTGACGAAGGTGAGGATCTCGGCGTGCGGGACGGGGCTCGCGGCGACGATCAGCGGGCCGGAGCCGTCGGAGGCGGCGTCCTGGTCCGAGCCGCAGGCGGTGAGGCCGAAGGTGAGGGCTCCGGCGGCGAGGACGGCGGTGGTGATCTTGGCGGTGTTACGCACGAAAAGTGCCTTTCCTTGGGTGGTGCTGCCCCGTCTCGGGTGGTACGGGGAGTCTGTGGGGTTCACGCGACCTTGCTGATGTCGGCCGCGGCGGGCTCCTTGGCCTTCAGGAACCGGAGCCTGGGCGAGGGGCCCGAACGGCCGCCGCGGCGGTGCAGGGCGCGGGCGGCGTAGTCGCCGGCGAACTGGATGAGGGAGATGGCCACGGCGAGGACCGCGACGGTGACCCACATCAGGCCGGTCTCGAAGCGCTGGTAGCCGTAGCGGACGGCGAGGTCGCCGAGTCCGCCGCCGCCGACGGTGCCGGCCATGGCCGAGTAGCCGATGAGGGCGATGATCGTGGTGGTGGTGCTCGCGATCAGCGAGGGCAGCGCCTCGGGGACGAGGACCTTGCGGACGATCGTCCAGGTGCTGCCGCCCATCGACTGCACGGCCTCGACGAGCCCGTGGTCCACTTCGCGCACGGCCGTCTCGACGAGGCGGGCGAAGAACGGGATGCCGCCGATGGCGAGCGGCACGATCGCGGCCGCGCTGCCGATGGTCGTGCCGGTGACCCAGCGGGTGAAGCTCATCAGGGCGACCATGAGGATGATGAACGGCATCGAGCGGCCGATGTTCACGACCTGGCCGATGACCTTGTTCACCACGGTGTTCTGCAGCAGGCCGCCCTTGTCGGTGAGGACGAGCAGGACACCGATCGGGAGGCCGGCGACGACGGCGATCAGGGTGGACCAGCCGACCATGACCAGTGTCTCGGCGCACGCCTGCTCGAGCAGCGGCTGCATCTGGGACCAGGTCACTTGACCCCCTCCTTCACCAGCGCGGGTGCTTCCTGACCCACGATCTCGACCTGCAGGCCCTGTTCGCGCAGGAAGCCGACCGGCACGACGTTGTCCTCGTAGCGGCCGGGCAGTTCGATGCGCATCCGGCCGACCTGGAGGCCGCCGACGGTGTCGATGGCGGCGCCCAGGATCGATATGTCGATGTTGTAGGTGCGCGACAGCTGGGAGATGACCGGCTGGGTCGCGCTGTCGCCGTGGAAGGTGACGTCGACGACGGTGCGGTCGTCGCCGGACGCCTCGCCGCCCACGGGGAACAGCGCGGCGGCGAGTTCGGAGCCGGGGGTGGCGAGGAGGTCGCTGACCGTGCCGGACTCCACGATGCGGCCCTTCTCCATGAGGGCGGCCGAGTCGCAGATCGACTTCACCACGTCCATCTCGTGGGTGATGAGCAGGACGGTGAGGCCGAGCTGGCGGTTGAGGTCGCGCAGCAGCGCCAGGATCGAGCGGGTGGTCTCCGGGTCCAGGGCGCTGGTGGCCTCGTCGGAGAGCAGCACCTTGGGGTCGCCGGCCAGGGCGCGGGCGATGCCGACGCGCTGCTTCTGACCGCCGGAGAGCTGGGCCGGGTAGGCCTTGGCCTTGTCGGCGAGACCGACCAGGTCGAGCAGTTCCAGCGCCTTGCGGGAACGTTCCTTCCCCGACGTGCCGAGGATTTCGAGCGGCAGTTCGACGTTGTCCTGCACGGTGCGGGTCGACAGCAGGTTGAAGTGCTGGAAGACCATGCCGATCCGGCTGCGCGCCCGCCGCAGGTCCCGGCCGGCGCGCGGGCCGCGGCCGGCGAGCGCGGTGAGGTCCTGGCCGGCCACGGTCACGGTGCCCGCGGTGGGGCGTTCCAGCAGGTTGACGCAGCGGATCAGCGAGGACTTGCCGGCACCGGACTGGCCGATGACGCCGTAGACCTCGCCCTCGCGGACGTGCAGGTCGACGCCGTCCAGGGCGGTGACCTCGCGTCCGCGGGAGCGGTAGACCTTGGTGAGGCCCGTGGTGGTGATCACGTGGGATTCCGTCACTGTCGAGTGCGCGGCGCGCCGTCGGGCGCCGGGCACGGGGCGTTCGGGTCGAAAGCAGCCGTGGCACGGCAGCGTTTCCCGCGGGTGCGGCAGGAGGAACCGCACCGTGGGGAGACGTGCACGTGGGGGGCGTGGCTCAGTCGCGCGTGCGGGGCACGCGGGCCGACTCGAGCGGCTCTCGCTTCGGGGCGCGAGGCTCAGGTGGTGCAGGGGCCCTCTAGAAGGCGCGCATTCGGCGCGGACACATACGGCGAGCACCGGGCGTCGTGATCGCCTCGGTCGCAGGGGTGCGGTCGCTCGTCGTGGTCATGCGGCCAGTAAAGCAGATGTCCACCCCTGACCGAACACGGCTGTCCGCATAGTGGACAGCCGTGGACACCCGTGTGCGCACGTCAGGGACGTACGGAGATCTCCACTCCCGCGTCCGTGACCAGTACGGACAGGGCGGACAGGTCCTCGACGACGAGGTCGGCGGTGAGTTCGTGGGCCCGGTGGGTTGTGGCCAAGGCCACGGTGGTCATGCCGGCGGCGCGGCCGGCCTGGAGCCCGGCGGGGGCGTCCTCGAAGACGACGCAGTGCGCCGGGTCGACGCCGAGCGTGCGGGCGGCGAGCAGGTAGGGCTCGGGGTCGGGCTTGCCCCGGGTGATGTCGTCGGCCGCGACGAGGGTCTTCGGCAGAATGCCGACGGCGCCCAGACGGGCCTCGGCCAGCCGCCGGGTGGCGGAGGTGACGACGGCCCAGCGCTCGGCGGGCAGCGCGTCGAGGAAGTCCCTGGTCCCCGGCAGCAGATGGACGCCGCCGTCCGGCACGTCCTCGACCTCCAGGTCCTCGATCCGCGCGACGGCCTGCGGGACGACGTGGGCGGGCAGCAGGTCGGCGGCTATCTCGGCGGCCGGCCGGCCGTGCAGCTCGATCCGGCCGAACTCCTCGGCCGTGATCCCGTACTCCGTGGCCCACCGGGTCCAGCAGCGGCGCACGGATTCGAGGGAGGACACGAGGGTTCCGTCGTTGTCGAACAGGAGGGCTTGTGCGTGGATCGTCATGCTCTCGACCCTACGGCGCCGACCGGCCGACGGGCCGGGGACCGCCGCGGCGCCTGGGCGGGGCCGGAGGGCGCAAGGAGTTTTCGGCGTAATAGGGTCGCTGCCATGCTTGATGTCCTGACGCTGGTGACCGGCGTCGCCGCGCTGCTGCTCGCCGCCTGGTGCGGCTGGGCCGCCTACCGTGACCAGCCGACGAAGGACTGGCACTTCATCGGGATGGCCGTGGTCACGCTGCTGGTGCTGGTCCAGCTGGTCGTCGGGATCGTGCAGCTGGCCCGCGGCGAGAAGCCGGAGCAGGGGACGACGATCTTCGTGGCGTATCTGCTCGGCTCGTTCGCGTGCGTCCCCGCGGCCGGCTTCATGTCGCTGGGCGAGCGCACCCGCTGGGGGTCGGTGACGGTCGCCGCGAGCGGTGTCGTGCTGGCGGTGCTCGAGGTGCGGCTCCATGACATCTGGGGAGGCTGAGATGACCGGGACGCAGGAGAGGCCGAACCGGACCCGGCTGATCGGCGGGCCCGGTCTGCTGCTGGTGTGGCTGTACGGGGTGATGGTCGTCGGCGCCGTGTCGCGCTCCGTGTACCAGATCGCCACCGAGTTCGACCGCGCGCCGCTCGCCTACACGCTGTCGGCGGCGGCCGGCGTGGTCTACGGCTTCATCACGTACACCCTGGTCCGCGGCGGCGAGACGGCCCGCAGGGCGGCGCTGGTGTGCTGCGCCGCCGAGCTGGTGGGCGTCCTGACGATCGGCACCTGGACCCTGGTGGAGCCGTCCGCCTTCCCCGACGCGACCGTGTGGTCGGACTACGGGATGGGGTACCTCTTCATCCCCGTACTGCTGCCCCTGACCGCCCTGTACTGGCTGCGCAGGGCACGCACGGAGCGGCCGGCGTCCTGACCGCCCGTCAGGCCGTCGTCGCGTACGCCTCCGCCCTCTTCTCCAGGACGATCATCGGTACGCCGTCCGCGCCCCGGGACGTCCCCACCCGCTGGTAGCCGACCTTGCTGTAGAGCTGCAGGTTGCTCTCGCTGCGGTGCCCGGCGTGCAGCCGGAACGTCCGGGCGCCGCGCTCGCCGGCGAGGGCCGACTCCGCGGCCCGGAGCAGACGCGCGCCGATGCCGTGCCCCTGGAGGCGGGGGTGGACGCAGAGCTTGCCGATGGCGGCGGCGCCGTCCTCGGTGATCCTGCCGTGCACCGAACCGACGACCTCGTCGCCGAGGCGGGCGACGAAGACGCAGTCGGCGGCGACCTCCTCGCGGACCGAGTCGAGGGTCTGGACGAGCGGGTCGATGCGGTAGTTGCCGTAGAGCGCCGCCTCGCTCTGGAAGCACAGGTACCGCAACCTGAAGATCTGCTCCGCGTCCTGTTCGGCCGCTGCCGAGATGGTCACGCTCATGCCCATGTGCGCATGCCTCCCGCTCACCTGATCACCTGTCGTCCCCCACTCCTATCCCCGTCCTCAGCGGGCCGCAACCTCCGGCGCGAGCAAACGACGCAGACATCCCAGGCATCTGGAACGTTCCGGACCGAGACTGCCCTGTGAGATACCCAACTCCCCTGCGATTTCCCGGTATGTCGGATCACGCGGGGACAGCAGCGCCTCCATCAGCCGGGGGCAGCGGCCGGGCAGCCGCCGCACGGCGTCCCGCAGGGCGCGGCGGCGGGCGGCGGCGAGCGCGAGGCGTTCGGGGTCGCGGTCGCCGTCGTCGGCGGGGTCGCGGCGGAACGGTGCTTCACGGCGGGCGGTGCGCCGGGTGCGGCGGGCCTCCGCGCGGACGGCCCGGCGGAGCCAGCCCTGAGGGTCGTGCGGCGGGCCCTGGGCGTCGAGGCGCTCCAGGAGGCGGAGCCAGACCGCCTGCTCCAGGTCACCGGGTTCGGCCCCGGAACCGGGCGCCTCGGCGAGGGCCTCCGCGGTGAGCAGCGGACGGAGGGAGGCGACCAGGTCGGAGGCGACCGGGTCGTGCGTCATGACCGGCTGGTGCGTCATACGCACGACGACCCGGCCGCCCCGCGCGAAGTTGCACGGAGCAGCCGAAGATCACCCCAACCGGGACGATCCGCTCACTCGTTGACGAAGTACTCGCGGGCCAGCAGGCCGGTGTCGGGCTGGTCGGTGAAGATGCCGTCGATGCCGGTGGCGAAGTACGCCCGGTAGGCGCCGAAGACGTCGCCGTAGGCGTCGGGGTCGGTGCCCCTGCGGAAGTCGGCGGGCAGGAACGGGTTCTCGTTGCGCAGCGTGTAGGGGTGCAGGATCAGGCCCGCCCGGTGGGCGTCGCGGACCAGGGTGGTGGGCTCGGTGAGCCGGCCGCCGGCGTCGCGCGGGATGACGAGGTCGAGGGTGGGTCCGATGCCCTGGGCGTAGGAGGCGATCTCCTCCAGGCCCTCGGGGGTGATGAGGTCGGCGACGGTGCGCGGGTCGCCCGACTCGACGAAGTCCCAGGGGCGGCTGCCCGCGCCGGACAGGAGCACCACGAGCGGGTTGTCGACGAGCCGGCCGAACCGCCGGATGCTGGTCGGCTCGAAGGACTGCAGGACGACCGGGGAGTTCCGGCGGTCCTTGCCGTGCTTGCGCAGCAGCTTCGCGACCCGCTCCTCCAGGCCGAGGCCCAGCCGGCGGAAGTAGGTGGGGTGCTTGGCCTCGGGGTAGATCCAGACCTGCTTGCCGCGCTTGCGGGTCTGCTCGTCCTGCCAGCGCAGCACCTCCTCGAAGGTGGGGATCTCCCAGCGGCCGTCGTAGAGGGTGTTGTGCGGGCGGTTGGCCGGGATCCGCTCGACGGCGCGCAGCCGCTTCAGTTCGGCGAGGGTGAAGTCCTCGGTGAACCAGCCGGTGACGGGGACGCCGTCCAGGGTCTTGGTGGTCCTGCGGCCGGCGAACTCGGGGTGGTCGGCGACGTCCGTGGTGCCGCCGATCTCCGGCTCGTGCCGGCAGACGATGTGGCCGTCCCGGGTGGGGACGAGGTCACCGGCCTCGACGATGTCCGCGCCCATGTCGAGGGCGAGCTGGTAGGCGCCGAGGGTGTGCTCGGGCCGGTAGCCGCTGGCTCCGCGGTGGCCGATGACGGTGGGGACGGGCAGGCCCTTCAGTCCCCGGCCGCCGCCCCGCCGGGCGTCGGCGGCTCTCGCCGTGCCGACCGGTCCCAGGACCGCTCCGGACGCGCCGAGCACCGCCGCGCCGAGCAGGGCTCGCCGTCCTGTTCCGCCCGCCTGTTCGTTCGACTCCCGCGTTCCCATGAGCGTCCTCCTGCCGTCGGCTCGTCCAGTGCGGGCCGATCGTAGGGGTGCGTGCGTGACGGGCGGGAGACCCGGGACGGAACACACGGATGATGTTGCATGGCGCACGCCCCTCGGGCCCGCGTCCTGCGTCCGCCGTACGCGTGTCGTATTCCGCCGGTGATCTGACGGCTCGTCCGGTTCGGCCGGGCGGTTCGGGGCACCCGTCCGGTGTGCGGGTGAGGGTGAGCTCCATCACCGTGTGACGGTGGTGTTCCGGGCAGTCGGGGGGTCGGCACCGGCAGGTGAACCCCCGGTCAAGAGGGCGTAAGACCTCGGCCGGTCCCGTGAGCCCGACGTGCGCGCGCCCCCGGACCGCGAGTAATGTCCTCACCTGCACAGACACATACGGCATTCACCGACGTCCGCTTCCCACGGAGGGCCTGTTGTCCCGCTTCGCGCTCATCAAGGCAGTGCTCGGCCCCGCCATGCGCCTGATGTTCCGCCCACGGGTGGAGGGCGCGGAGCACATTCCCGGCGACGGTCCGGTCATCCTGGCCGGCAACCACCTGACGTTCATCGACTCGATCGTCCTGCCGATCGTCTGTGAGCGCCAGGTCTTCTTCATCGGCAAGGACGAGTACGTCACCGGCAAAGGCCTCAAGGGCCGGCTGATGGCCTGGTTCTTCACCGGCGTCGGCATGATCCCGGTCGACCGGGACGGCGGCCGGGGCGGAGTCGCGGCCCTGATGACCGGGCGTCGGGTGCTGGAGGAGGGCAAGGTCTTCGGCATCTACCCGGAGGGCACCCGCTCCCCCGACGGCCGCCTCTACCGGGGCCGCACCGGCATCGCCCGGCTCACCCTGATGACCGGCGCGCCCGTCGTGCCGTTCGCCATGATCGGCACCGACAAGCTCCAGCCGGGCGGCGCGGGCCTGCCCCGGCCGGGCCGGGTCACGGTCCGCTTCGGCGAGGCGATGGAGTTCTCCCGGTACGACGGCATGGACCGCGACCGCTACGTCCTGCGCGCGGTCACCGACTCGGTGATGACCGAGGTGATGCGGCTGTCCGGGCAGGAGTACGTGGACATGTACGCGAGCAAGGCGAAGGCCGCGTAGGCACCTGCCGGTCACTTCGCCCCCGGACGGCGGGCCGCTCCTCGAGCGGCCCGCCGTCGGTGTGTCCGCCGCCGTCCGGCGCGCCCGGGTGGGGCGCGGGCCGGCCCCGTGTGCGGGACGGCCGTTCGGGGGCGGGCATACCCGGCGGGCGCGGCCCCACCGCCCGTGCGGCCCGCGGCGGCCCGCACGGTGACGGTGGGGACCGCCTCCTTCGCACGGAGCGTCATGGCCGGTGGCTCCCCCGGCCGTCGGGAACGGCGCCGAGTGCGGGGCCGGGCACGGGGCCGGGGCCGTCGGGCGGAGGCGAGAACGGGCTCGGAGCCTCACGCGGGGCAGGTCAGGGGTGTTCCGCGAGGTCCTCCAGCCGCTGACCGCGCAGCAGGAACCAGGCGGCCACCGCCGCGGCCAGCAGCACGGCCGCGCCCGCGCCGGCCGCGAGGGCCAGACCGTCGACGAAGGCCTGCCGGGCCGCGTCCAGCATCGCCTCGGCGGTGGGGGCCGGCAGCCCGGACGCCGCCTCGACGGCCCCGCCCAGCGACTCGTGCGCGGCGGCGGGGGTGCCCGCGGGACCGGTGAAGCCGCGGTAGACGCCGGTGACGACGGAGCCGAGCACGGCGATGCCGAGGGCCGCGCCGAGTTCGTAGGCCGTCTCGGAGACGGCGGAGGCGGCGCCCGCCTGTTCCTTGGGCACGCTGGAGAGGATCACGTCGGCGGTCACGGTGAACGAGAAGCCGGCGCCGGTCCCGACCATCAGCAGCGCCGCCCCGAGCAGGGGATAGCCGGTGGACTGGCCGATGACGGTGAGGGTCGCCAGCGCGAGGCCGATGGCGGCGAGTCCGCCGGCGACGACGGAACGCACCGAGAAGCGCCGGGCGGCACGGCCGGCGACCAGACCGGCCGCCACCGCGCCGATCGCGGCGGGAAGTTCGGCCAGTCCCGCCTCCAGCGGGCGCCTGCCCTGGACGAGTTGCAGGTACTGCGAAAGGAAGAACACCAGCCCGGACAGTCCGAGGATGGTCAGCAGATCGGCGAGCACGGCGCCGCTGAAGCCGCGGTGCTTGAACAGCCGCATGTCCAATAGGGGCGCGGGGAGCCGGAGCTGACGGCGTCCGAAGGCGTACAGGGCGCCCGCGCCCAGCAGTCCGGCGGCCGCGGGGGGCCAGCCGACGCCGTGCGCGGCGGCCTCCTTCACCGCGTACACCACGCCGATCATGCCGACCAGCGACAGGACGACACTGGTCAGGTCCCAGGGGCCGGGGTCCGGCGTCCGGGACTCGGGGAGCAGCTTGAGGCCGACGAGGACCAGGACGGCCATCACGGGCAGGTTGATCAGGAAGACCGAGCCCCACCAGAAGTGCTCGAGCAGGAAGCCGCCGAGGATCGGCCCGACGGCGGTGCCCGCGGAGGCGGTCGCGCCCCAGATCCCGACGGCGAGACTGCGTTCGCGCGGATCGTGGAAGAGGTTGCGGATCAGGGCGAGGGTGGCCGGCATCAGGGTGGCGCCGGCGACACCGAGCAGGGCCCGCGCCAGGATCATCGTCTCGGGTGTGGTGGCGTAGGCGTTGAGCACGGATATCGCGCCGAACGCGGTGGCGCCGTGGAGCAGGAGCCGCTTGCGGCCGATGCGGTCGCCGAGGCTGCCCATGGAGACGAGCAGACCGGCGATCACGAAGGAGTAGACGTCGCCGATCCAGAGCAGCTGGGTGCCGGAGGGCGCCAGGTCCTCGCTGATGTACGGGGTGGCGAGGCCGAGGACGGTCGCGTCGACGGCCACCAGCAGCACGGCGAGCACGAGGACGCCGAGCGCGAGCCAACGGCCCGGCCGCTTCACCACTTCGGTGGAGCCTGTCGGCTGCAGGGTGCTGGTCATGGTTCCTTACCTCGGTGATGTGTCGTTCCGACGTCGTGCGCCACCGAGCAGCAGCTCGACGGTCATGTGGGTGAAGTCCTTGGGGGCGACGCGGCCCTCGGCCACGGCCCAGGCGGCGGAGGCGAGCAGTCCGTAGAGCGCCTCGGTGAGCCAGGCCGGGGTGAGGTCGATACGGAACTCCCCGCTCGCCTGGCCGCGCCGGAAGAGGTCGGCGATCCGCTCGTCGATCCGGGTCCAGCCCTCGTTCTGCTCCTCGCCCTCGAACAGCTGGTTCTCGGTGTAGAGGAAGGCGAGCAGGGGGGCGTGCGGCTCGAACTCGGCCACCAGTCGGCGCACGGCGTCGGCGGCCGGTCCCTCCTCGGGCCGGGCCGCCTCCAGGGCGGCCTCGCACTCCGCGATGCCGAGCGCCTCCAGGGCCCGGACCAGCGCGTCCCGTCCGGCGAACTGCCGGTGCAGTGTGGCACGGCTGATCCCGGCCGCCTTGGCGACCTCGTCCATGGTCGCGGTCGATTTGCGGGTCAGCAGGGCGGCGGCACTGCGCAGCACGTGATCACGATCGACAGCCATGAGACGAGTGTAGACCATGTGAGACATTCATGTCTCACGCTGGACACGCTTGTCTCGTCCTGAGCGTGTACGTCTCACGGCGCGCGGAGGCGGCGGGTGCGCCGGGGTGCCTCAGTGCCAGGGCAGCCGGCCGCGCCGCTCCCAGTAGGCGTGCGGCTCCTCGGTCAGGGCCGCGAGGCGGGAGAGGTGGTCGTCGGTGAGGTCGACGGCGGGGGCGTGCAGGTTGGAGGCGAGCTGGGTGGCGGTCGCCGCCCCGGAGAGGACGACGCCGGCCCAGGGCCGGCGCAGGACGAACGCGAGAGCGACGGCGTCGCAGCCGAGGCCGGTCTCCTCGGCGACCGCCCGCAGCGCCTCCGGGGCGTTCGGGTCGGCCAGCCGCCCGTTGGCCATGCCCTCCTTGACGATCACCGTCAGTCCGGCGTCGTGCGCCTCGGCGAGCGCGGGCCCGGCGGAGGTCTCCAGCACGTTGTACGTGGACTGGACGGTGCGGAAGAGCGGCTCGCCGCCGACCGTGACGGCGAGGGCGGCGCGGACGGCGTCGGCCTGCGCCGGGCCGCTGGTGGAGAAGCCGACGGTGAGGCCCTGGGCGGCGGCCTCGGCGAGCCGGGCGTGCAGCTCCTTGTCGGTGAGGGCGGGGCTGTCCGGGGTCACCGAGTGGATCTGGTAGAGGTCGAGCCGGTCCCCGAGCAGCGCCTCGGACTCGGCGCGCTGCCGCTCGTACGCGGCGAGGGAGTGGTCCTTGACCTCGTGCCGCTCGGCGTCGGTGGTCCAGTCGGCGGTGTAGGTGTACCCCCACTTGCTGCCGACGACGACGTCGGCGGCGCCGGGCCGGTCCTTCAGCCACTCGGCGAGGAACTCCTCGGAGCGGCCGTAGGAGCGGGCGGCGTCGAAGTAGCGCACGCCCTGGGCGTAGGCGGCGTCCAGGAGCTCGTGGGTGCGGGCGCGCAGGGCGTCGACACCGCGGTCGGCTCCGAGGTCCTCGTCACGCCCCAGGTTGATGTAGCCGGGCCGGCCGACGGCGGCCAGTCCCAGGCCGATGTGACACGTGGGGGTGGTGGCCGAGGCCAGTCGGGCGAAGGGCATCGCGGACTCCGTTCGGTCGGCTCCTTGCGGCTGCCGGACCAACGTAACCCGCGATGCCCCCGCGGCACCTGATCGGTTACTTCCTGGCGTTCGCCCAGGCGTGCTGGGCGGCCACGTCCGCCTTGACCTCGGCGAGCTGGACGGCGACCGCGCTCGGCGCCGTGCCGCCCCGGCCGTTGCGGGAGGCGAGGGCGCCGGGGACGTCGAGGACGGTGCGCACCTCGGGGGTGAGGTGGGGGGAGATCCCGGCGAACTGCTCGTCGGTCAGTTCGTCGAGCTCCTTGCCCTCGGCCTCGGCGACCTTGACGCACTCGCCGGCCACCTCGTGCGCGACGCGGAACGGCACGCCCTGCCTGACCAGCCACTCGGCGATGTCGGTGGCGAGCGAGAACCCGGCCGGGGCCAGCTCCTCCATGCGCTCGCGGTGCACGGTGAGGGTGGCCATCATCCCGGTGAAGGCCGGCAGCAGGACCTCCAGCTGGTCGATGGAGTCGAAGACCGGCTCCTTGTCCTCCTGCAGGTCGCGGTTGTACGCGAGGGGCAGTGCCTTGAGGGTCGCCATCAGGCCGGTGAGGTTGCCGATCAGCCGGCCGGACTTGCCGCGCGCCAGCTCGGCGATGTCCGGGTTCTTCTTCTGCGGCATGATCGACGAGCCGGTGGAGAAGGCGTCGTGCAGGGTCACGAAGGAGAACTCCTTCGTGTTCCAGATGATGATCTCCTCGGCGATCCGGGAGACGTTCACCCCGATCATCGCGGTGATGAAGGCGAACTCGGCGACGAAGTCCCGGGAGGCCGTGCCGTCGATGGAGTTGGCCGCGCTGCCGTGCTCGAAGCCGAGGTCCTCGGCGACGGCCTCCGGGTCGAGGCCGAGGGAGGACCCGGCCAGCGCGCCCGAGCCGTACGGGGAGACGGCCGTGCGCTCGTCCCACTGGCGCAGCCGCTCGGCGTCCCGGGACAGCGCCTGGACGTGGGCCAGGACGTGGTGGGCGAAGAGCACCGGCTGGGCGTGCTGGAGGTGGGTGCGGCCGGGCATGGCCACCTCCGGGTGGGCCTCGGCGAGGCCGATCAGCGCGTCCTGGAGGTCGGCGATCAGGCCGCCGACGGTGCGGGCGTGGTCGCGCAGGTACATGCGGAAGAGGGTGGCCACCTGGTCGTTGCGCGACCGGCCGGCCCGCAGCTTGCCGCCGAGGTCCGGGCCGAGGCGCTCCAGCAGGCCGCGCTCCAGGGCGGTGTGCACGTCCTCGTCGGCGATGGTGCCGGTGAAGGAGCCGTCGGCGACGTCCGCCTCCAGCCGGTCGAGGCCGGCGAGCATGCGGGTGAGCTCGTCCTCGGTGAGCAGCCCCGCCCGGTGCAGCACGCGCGCGTGGGCGCGGGAGCCGGCGATGTCGTAGGGCGCGAGCCGCCAGTCGAAGTGGACGGACGCGGACAGCTTCGCCAGGGCCTCGGCGGGCCCGTCGGCGAAACGGCCGCCCCAGAGCCGTACGTCACCGCTGTTGCTGCTCACTTGCGTGCTCCTCGAGGATGTGCGGATGTGCCGCCGCCTCCCCGCCGGTCAGGGGGGAGGCGGCGGCCGGGCTGGTGCGTGCGGGGGGGGCCGTCGGGCGCTTACGCCAGGTCCCGCTTGGCCGCGATCTTCGCCGACAGGCTGTAGATGTCGATGAAGCCCTTGGCGGCGGCCTGGTCGAAGGTGTCGCCCGTGTCGTACGTGGCCAGGTTGAAGTCGTACAGCGACGACGTGGAGCGGCGGCCGGTGACGACGGCGCGACCGCCGTGCAGGGTCATCCGGATGTCGCCGGTGACGTGCTGGTTGGCCTCGTTGACGAAGCCGTCCAGGGCGCGCTTGAGCGGGGAGAACCACAGGCCGTCGTAGACCAGTTCGCTCCAGCGCTGCTCGACCTGCCGCTTGTAGCGGGCCAGTTCGCGCTCGACGGTGACGTTCTCCAGCTCCTGGTGGGCGGTGATCAGGGCGATCGCGCCGGGGGCCTCGTAGACCTCGCGGGACTTGATGCCGACGAGGCGGTCCTCGACCATGTCGATCCGGCCGATGCCCTGGGCGCCGGCCCGCTCGTTGAGCTGCTGGATGGCCTGCAGGACGGTGACGGGCTTGCCGTCGATGGCGACGGGGACGCCCTCCTTGAAGGAGATGATCACCTCGTCGGGCTCGCGCTCGGCGGCCGGGTTCTGGGTGTACTCGTAGATGTCCTCGATCGGGGCGTTCCAGATGTCCTCGAGGAAGCCGGTCTCGATGGCGCGGCCGAAGACGTTCTGGTCGATGGAGTACGGGGACTTCTTGGTGGTCGCGATCGGCAGGCCCTTCTCCTCGCAGAAGGCGATGGCCTTGTCGCGGGTCATGGCGTAGTCGCGGACCGGGGCGATGCACTTGAGGTCGGGGGCGAGGGCGACGATGCCGGCCTCGAAGCGGACCTGGTCGTTGCCCTTGCCGGTGCAGCCGTGGGCGACGGTGGTGGCGCCGTGCTTGTGCGCGGCGGCGACGAGGTGCTTGACGATCGTCGGCCGGGAGAGGGCGGAGACCAGCGGGTAGCGGTCCATGTAGAGGGCATTGGCCTTGATCGCCGGGAGGCAGTACTCCTCGGCGAACTCGTCCCTGGCGTCCGCGACCTCGGCCTCGACGGCACCGCAGGCGAGCGCGCGCTTGCGGATGACGTCCAGGTCCTCGCCGCCCTGGCCGACGTCGACCGCAACGGCGATGACCTCGGCGCCCGTCTCCTCGGCGATCCAGCCGATGGCGACGGAGGTGTCCAGACCGCCTGAGTAGGCGAGTACGACGCGCTCGGTCACGGGTTTCTCCTCACAGTGCATTCGCTGACATGCATGAGTATGCAGGAGTCCGCATGATTCGTCAATCCGCTCCCCCGGAGGCATGGATTCCGGCCACTTCGCGGCCGGAATCCGACGGCCCGTGAACGCGCGAAATCGCTTTCCCGTATCACCCACCGCACGCAGGCGCCGCGTCGCTCCACCCGAGACACCCCGACTCCGAGTGAGGCATCCGCATGTCCAGGGCTCTTCCGAAGTACAACAAGCGCCGCGTCGGCCTCATCGGCGGTGCCGCCGCCGTGGCGCTGTCCGGCGCGGTGATCGCCGGTTCCGCCCTCGCCGGGGAGTCCTCCGGGGACGGCGGCGGCACGAGCGCCCGCACCCTGGCGGGACCCGGCACGGTCTCCTGCCCGGACGTCGCCTCCCGCCTCCCCGAGATCCCCGCCTC
>NZ_MSGP01000549.1 GCF_002078235.1 Streptomyces viridosporus | reverse complement strand
GACCGCGCCCCGCCCCGTTCGTCCGGCCGTCGTGCCGTCAGCCGAACTGCTGCTCCAAGTCCTTGAGCTTGCGCTCCAGGGAGTCCAGACGCGGCAGCGCCTGGGTGTCGTCCTCGGCGGTGAGGTCGACGGTCACCGGGTCAGCGCCGCGGCGCACCGGCTGCAGGGAGGGACGCGCGCGCACGGGCAGGGACTCCGTCGCCGATATGGCGGGCTCCGCGGCGACCACGTCGAGGTCGGAGCCGCGCTCCACCGTCGGCGTCTCCAGCTCGCGCCCGCCGCCCCGGCCCACGAAGCCGCGGTGGCCGCGGCTGATCGCCTTCAGCCGGGCCCGCTCCATCCGCTGCTGGTCGCGCCTGCGCCGGCGCTCCTCGTCCTTCTGGCGCTTGTCCTCGCGCACTTCCTCGACCGCCTCGTCGAGGCTGCGCACGCCCTCCAGCAGCATCAGCGACCAGGCCCGGTAGGTCTCCCGGGGGGCGCGCAGCCAGCGGACGATGCGGATCTGCGGCAGCGGACGCGGCACCAGGCCCTGTTCGCGCAGCGCGGCCCGGCGGGTCTGCTTCAGCGCGCGGTCGAACAGCACCGCCGCCGACAGGGACATGCCCGCGAAGAAGTGCGGGGCGCCCGCGTGTCCGGCGCCCCGGGGGGCGTGCACCCAGTTGAACCAGGCCGCGGCGAAGGCGAACGTCCACACGAGGATCCGCGAGCCGAGGGCCGCGTCACCGTGGCTGGCCTCGCGCACGGCGAGCACCGAGCAGAACATCGCCGCGCCGTCCAGGCCGAACGGGACGAGGTACTGCCAACCGCCGGACAGGCCGAGGTTCTGTTCGCCGAAGCCGACCAGTCCGTGGAAGGAGAGCGCGGCGGCCACCGCCGCACAGCAGAACAGCAGGACGTAGGAGACGGTGCCGTAGATGGCCTCCTTGCGCCTGCGGCGCTCCTCGCTGCGCTCCCACGAGTCGTCCGCGCTCGTGTCCTTGACCGAGGAGCGCTTGCCGCGCGCCAGCACCGCCATCGCCGTCAGCATGCCCAGGAGCAGCACGGCGCCCGGAAGCAGCCAATTCAGCGATATGTCGGTCAGTCTCATCTAGGGGTCCCTTGCATTGGGATAGGGCGTAACGCCCGCCATAGTGGACCAATCCCACTGGCTCTCAGGGGGTTTCGGGGCAAGAGGCCGCCAAGGAGGTCCAGGGGTGTTCCCAGGGCGGCGTTCTGCTCGAACTGCCGCGTGAGAGGCGGGAGTTGAGTTCGAATAAGACTACCCGTGCGGATGGTTCCGCGGAAATTTCCCGTGGAGCGTGAGGAAATCGTGAAGCACCCGTGACCCCGGGGTGTCCCGGTGCCCGGCGATCCTACGGGACGGCGGCGGCGCCGCTGTCCGACACGGTGTCAACTCGCCTGGGCCACCAGGCGGTCGGCGCGCTCCGTCGCGCAGGTGCGCGGGCAGGTGGCGCAGATGTCCTCGGGGCGCAGGGTGTAGAACATGCAGCAGCTGACCCGGTCCCGGGTGCGCACCGGCTCCCCGCCGGGTCCGGTCAGCCGGCGGAAGGCCGCCGCGCCGACGTACGGCTTGGTCGCGCCCGGCAGCAGCAGCTCCAGTTCGCGCAGCGCCCGCTCCTCCTCGCCGAGCAGTTGGCCGACGTACCACAGGCTCTCGACGATCTCGTCGGTCGCCATGCCCCACAGGGCCCGGCCGCGCCGCCGCATGCGCGGACCGAAGGCGGCCAGGACGGGTTCGAGGTGGTCGGCGACCGCCGCCCGCACCTCCGCCCGCAGCGCCTCCTCGTCGGGCACCACCCGGGCGCCGGGCAGCGCGGCCGCGGGGTCGCCGGGCAGGCAGGCGAAGCCGTCCGGCCGCACGGCCATGCGGCCCACGGCGAGGCCCGGGGCGGTGCGGTCGAACGCGACGTGCGTCGCGGGGTAGCGGGGCACGCGGCGGTGCAGGAACCACGGCACGGTGATCAGCAGGCAGGCGGGCCAGGCGTAGCGGTGCAGGCCGAAGCTCGCGACCACGTCCGGCCGGGCCTGCTGCCCGTAGTCCCGCAGCACCTGGGTGTCGTCCCAGGACAGGAACGCCTCCAGGGCGGCTCCGTCCCCGGCGAGCGCGGCCGCCGCGACCCAGCCGCCGCCACGGGGGAGCTCCTCGTCGGTGCCGAGTTCGACGACGTCCAGCGCGGGAAAGGCCTCCGCCAGACGGGCGTACGCGTTCGCGACGGCCGAACCGGGCACAGACATGCGATTCCCCTTCACGACGAGTGGGGCCGCGTCTCGGAGAGACGGGCCAATAAAGGTAAGCCTCACCTTACCGAAGATCGCCGATATGGGAACTGGCGGCCGGTGCGCTTAAGGTGCTTGACGGGCGGGCGCCAACCCGCAGTAATGACCCCAAGTACCGACACGTCCGCAGGAGGACCCCGTGAAGCAGGACACGCAGGGCTCCGGCGGGACGGAGGGAACGGACACCGGCCGGGCCGGCGAGGGCCGCTTCCGGGTGCCCGCCCAGCCCCGGCCCCGGACCGCGGAGCGGGAACGCGGCCGGCCGCGGGGCGCCGGGAGCGGGGCCGTGCGCGGTGAGCACACGCACGGCGAACCGGCCGTTCCGCCTCCCCGGCCCGCCGTCCAGCGGTCCTCCGTGCGCGGGCAGGTCCTCGCCGCCCTGCGCACCGCGCTGGTCTCGGGCGAGCTGCGGCCCGGCGAGGTGCACTCCGCGCCCGTGCTCGCCGAGCGGTTCGGCGTCTCCGCGACGCCCGTCCGGGAGGCCATGCAGCAGCTCGCGCTCGAGGGCGCGGTCGAAGTGGTGCCGAACCGCGGGTTCCGGGTGGTCGAGCGGGGCGCGCGGGAGCTGGCCGAGCTGGCCGAGGTCCGGGCGCTGATCGAGGTCCCGGTGATGCTGCGGCTGGCCCGCACGGTGCCCGCCGAGCGCTGGGCCGAGCTGCGCCCCCTCGCCGAGACCACGGTCCGCGCCGCCTCCTCCGGCTGCCGGGCCACGTACGCCGAGTCCGACCGCGCCTTCCACGGCGCGGTGCTCGCCCTCGCGGGGAACGAACAGCTGGTCCGGATCGCCGAGGACCTCCACCGCCGTGCCCAGTGGCCCCTGGTCGGCGCCGTCCCCGGCGCCCGCGGCCGGGCGGAGCTGGTGGCCGACGCCCATGAACACACGGCCCTGCTGGACGCGTTGATCGCGCAGGACCTCGACGTGGTGCGGGCACTGGTGGGGGAGCACTTCACCGGGGCCGTCTGAGCGGACGGACCGCGCGGACCGGCCGTCGGCCGCACGGACTACGCCGTCGCCGCTCCCGTGGCCGGCGGGGCCAGACGGTGGGCCAGCCAGGTGGGGACGCCGCCCAGGAGGCGGAACAGGCGGCGGGCCTCCTCGCGCAGGCGGGACGCCTCCGGCTCGGTCTCCGTGTCGGCGAGCGAGACCAGGGCCGGGGCCGTGCCCACGAGGTAGCCCAACTCCTCGCGGATCCGCAGGGATTCGGCGAAGCCGTGCCGGGCGTCCGCCAACTCCCCCTCACGCAGGGCGAGTCCGGCGAGATGACGCCAGGTGGCGGACAGCAGCAGTGGATCGGCGTGGGAGGCGGCGCCCGCGTGCGCCCGCCGGTACGCGGCCCGCGCCGCCTGCGGGGACCGGGTGAGGTTCTCGGCGATCAGCCCGCGCCGGAAGTCCAGCAGCGCCCGCCCCACCGCTCCCGGAGGGATCAGCGCGGCCGCCCGGCCGAGCGCGGCCCGCGCCTCGTCGGACCGGTCGCGCACCTGGAACAGCGTGGCGGCGTAGGCCACGTACCCGCGTTCACAAGCGGCGGCGCCCCGCTCCTCGTCGGTGTGGGCCAGCGCCTCGGCCGTGCGCAGCGCGTCCTCGGCCTCCTCCCACCCCGCCTCGGTGTACAGGCACCGCTCCACCAGCAACGACGCCCGTTGCAGGGCGGCGGCCGGGGTGTCGGGGGTGAGCAGGGCGGCGGCGTCGGCCCAGCAGGCCCGGGAGCGCAGCCGCCATACCGCGGTCTGGAGAGGATCGTCGCCGGCGGTCGTTCCGTTACCAGACATGGCGGTATGCGCCACGTTGCCCTCCCCGAGCACGCCATCGAGCTGTTGAGTGGTGGCCGCATCTCAGCACGAACAGCGGGGCCGGGCCAAGAGGGCGGGTGAAGGATTTCACAAAGTCGGGGGCGACGGACGCGAACGCCGGCCCGGCCGACGGCGCCCGCACACCATCTCCCGGCGCCCACCGCCGTGTTGCGCCGTCCGCGGGGTCCCGTGCGCCGTCCGGCGCGTCGCGCGCCTCAGCTCATCCGCAGGGCCAGGAAGAAGTCCAGCTTGTCCTCCAGGCGCGACAGGTCACGGCCCGTCAGCTGCTCGATGCGGCCCACCCGGTACCGCAGCGTGTTGACGTGCAGGTGCAGCCGGGAAGCGCACCGGGTCCAGGAGCCGTCGCAGTCGAGGAACGCCTCCAGCGTCGGGATCAGCTCGGCGCGGTGCCGGCGGTCGTAGTCCCGCAGGGGGTCCAGGAGGCGGGCGGTGAAGGCGCGGCGCACGTCGTCGGGGACGAAGGGCAGCAGCAGGACGTGCGAGGCCAGTTCCTGGTGCCCGGCCGCACAGACCCGGCCGGGCCGGGCCGCGGCCACGCGCCGCGCGTGCCGCGCCTCCTCCAGGGCCCCGCGCAGGCCCTCCGCCGAGTGCACGGCCGCGCTGACCCCGAGCGTGACCCGGCCGTCGTCCTCCAGCCCCGCGGTGAGCGGTTCCCGTACGGACTCCAGGAGCGCGTCGGCGAGGACCCCCGCCCCGGAGCCCTCGCGCTCGCCCGCCACCGCGGGCAGCGGGACGAGCGCGACCGCCTCGTCCCCGGTGTGGGCGACCGCGATGCGGTCCGACTGCTCGGGTCCGGCCGACGCCGGGTCGGCCAGGATCTCCTCCAGCAGCGCCTGGGCCACCGGACCGCCGTCCGCCTCGCCGGCCCAGTCGACGCGGGCCACGACCACCTGCCAGTGCGGCGCGGTGCCGAGCCCGGGCAGCAGCACCGGGGCCGCCACCCGCAGACGGGCCCCGATCTCGGTCGGCGCGGCGCCCGTCTGCACCAGCTCCAGCACCTCCTGCGCGAGCCGGCGCCGGACCGTGCGCGCCGCGTCCCGGCGCTCCTGCTCGACCGCGATCAGCTGGGTGACCCCGTGCAGCAGGTCCAGCCGCTCCTCGGTCCAGTCCGCGGCGTCCGCCTCGACCGCCAGCAGCCACTCCGACAGCACCGTCTCGCGCGCGTCCCGCACGTCCTGTGCGTCCCGCGCGGACTGCCCGGCCGGCGGGCCCTGCGGTGCGCGCCGGCCGGTGCGCACCGGGAAGAGGCTGTACGTCGTCTGTCCCACCGTCACCCGGTGCGGTCCGCGCCGCCCGGTGCGGGCGGTCGCCAGGTGCTCCGCCGCGAGCCGCGCGCGCACCTCGGCGGGCAGCGTCGGCTCCCCCGCCGAGGGGCCCGCCGCCTTCGGGCCGGCGATCGGCCGGCCCGTGGGCGACAGCACCCAGGCCCGCAGGTCCAGGTCCGAGCCCAGCAGGTCGAGCACCACCTCCGGGCCACCGCCCGCCGGGCCCGAGGTCATCATCCGCCGGTGCCGGTCCACCACGGCCGCGAGGTCCCCGGCGCGTTCGCCGGACACCTGCCGTACGACGTGCTCGGTGACGGTCGCGAAGGCGACCGACTCGTGCACCTCGAACAGGGGAAGCCGGTGCCGCGCACAGGCCACGACCAGGTCGTCCGGGACGTGCCCCAGCTCCGCCGTGCCGGCCGCGACGGCGGCCACCCCGGCCTGCGCCAGTATGCGCACGAACGGTTCGGAGTCCGCGGCGCCCCGGCGCCAGGCCAGCCCCGTGAGCACCAGTTCCCCGCCCGAGAGGTAGCGGCTCGGGTCCCTCAGGTCGGTGGTCATCACCCCGCGCACCGTGCGGTCCAGCTCGTCCTCGCCGCCGAGCAGCTTCAGGCCCAGCGCGTCGGTGTCCAGCAGTGCGCGCAGCCGCATTCTCGTCGCCGCCGTTCTTTGTCTCGATGTCCAGGGTGAAACGTGGGGGGATCCTCCGGCGAGGGCCCGGTGGGTGGCCGATCCGCGGTGCCGGCCGTCCCCTGCGCCGTGTCCTCCGTTTCCGGAGGAGGGTGGGGAGGCTCGGACGGCCTCCTTTCATATGAATCTACAAGATGACCTCGCTGGCCAGCCAACTCCTTCATGGCTTCCGTGACTGACCCCGGTGGAGTACAGGGCGGTGTACTGAGCCCAATCCGTGTGAATCCCCCAAGAGCGGGCCCACCCCGCCGCACACGGATCGGCTCGATCCGTACGCGCCACGATCCGTACGTTCCGCGATCCGTACGCTCCGCGATTCGTGCGTCCCGCGATCCGTACGCTCCACGAGACGAAGAAGAGAGCCGGTCATGGACTTCCTTCGCCCCGCCAGCTGGGAGGAGGCGCTCGCCGCGAAGGCCGAGCACCCCACCGCTGTGCCGATTGCGGGTGGCACCGACGTGATGGTCGAGATCAACTTCGACCGCCGCCGGCCCGAGTACCTCATGGACCTGAACCGCGTCGCCGACCTCTACGACTGGGAGGTCGGCGAGGAGAGCGTGCGGCTCGGCGCCTCCGTCCCGTACTCCAGGATCATGGAGCACCTGCGCGCCGAGCTGCCGGGCCTCGCCCTCGCCTCCCACACGGTCGCCTCCCCGCAGATCCGCAACCGCGGCGGTGTCGGCGGCAACCTCGGCACCGCCTCCCCGGCCGGCGACGCCCACCCGGCGCTGCTCGCCGCCGGTGCCGAGGTCGAGGCCGAGTCGGTGCGCGGAGCGCGCCGCATCCCCATCGACGACTTCTACACCGGCGTGAAGCGCAACGCGCTGGCGCCCGACGAGCTGATCCGCGCCGTCCACATCAAGAAGGCCGACGGCCCGCAGCAGTACTCCAAGGTCGGCACCCGCAACGCCATGGTCATCGCGGTGTGCGCCTTCGGTCTGGCCCTGCACCCCGGGACCCGGACGGTCCGCACCGGCATCGGCTCCGCCGCCCCCACCCCCGTCCGGGCGAGGACCGCCGAGGAGTTCCTGCGGGCGGCGCTCGACGAGGGCGGCTTCTGGGACAACGGGAAGATCATCCCCCCGTCGGTCGCCCGGCGGTTCGCGGACCTGTGCGCCGCCGCCTGCAACCCGATCGACGACGTCCGCGGCACCGCGGACTACCGCCGTCACGCGGTCGGCGTCATGGCCCGGCGCACCCTGGCCTGGACCTGGGAGTCGTACCGCGGCCCCGGCCGCGTCACCGAGGGAGCTGCGTGATGCGACTCGACTTCACCGTCAACGGACGCCCCCGGCAGGCCGACGACGTCTGGGAGGGCGAGTCCCTGCTGTACGTGCTGCGCGAGCGGCTCGGCCTGCCGGGTTCCAAGAACGCCTGCGAGCAGGGCGAGTGCGGCTCCTGCACGGTCCGCCTGGACGGCGTGCCGGTGTGCTCCTGCCTCGTCGCGGCCGGGCAGGCCGAGGGCCGCGAGGTCGTCACCGTGGAGGGCCTGGCGCACTACGCCGGGCAGCGCTCCGGCGGGACCGGGGCCCGCGGCACCTCCCCGGACGAGGCCGTGGGAGGGGCCGCCGAGGGAGCCGGCCCGCAGGCCGGCGAGGGCACCGGGCCGGCCCCCGTCCAGCAGGCGTTCATCGACGCCGGCGCCGTCCAGTGCGGCTTCTGCACGCCCGGTCTGCTGATCGCCGCCGACGCGTTGCTGGAGCTCAACCCCGACCCGACCGACGCGGACATCCGCGAGGCCCTGTCGGGCAACCTGTGCCGCTGCACCGGCTACGAGAAGATCATGGACGCGGTCCGCCTGGCGGCCGCCCGCCGGTCCGAGGGGGTCTGAGCATGCGACCCTCCGAGCCCTCCGCCGCGTCCGGGCAGGGCGGTGCCCCCCTCGGCGTTCCCACGAAGATCACGCAAGGCTCCGGGACCAGGGGCGGCATCGGCGAGTCCACCCTCCGTCCGGACGGCATCCTCAAGGTCACCGGTGAGTTCGCGTACTCGTCCGACCTGTGGCACGAGGACATGCTCTGGGGCCAGATCCTGCGTTCCCCGGTCGCGCACGCCGAGATCGTCTCCATCGACACCGGCGAGGCCCTCGCCGTACCGGGCGTGTACGCCGTGATGACGTACGACGACCTGCCGGCCGACGTGAAGCACTACGGCCTGGAGATCCAGGACACCCCGGTCCTCGCGCACGGCAGGGTCCGCCACCACGGCGAGCCCGTCGCGATCGTCGCCGCCGACCACCCGGAGACCGCCCGCCGCGCCGCCGCGAAGATCGAGGTCGCCTACCGCGAGCTGCCCGTGGTCACCGACGAGGCCTCCGCCCTCGCCCCCGACGCGGTCCTCGTCCACGAGGACCGCACCGACCACCACAGCCACCACGTCCCCCACCCCAACATCGTCCACCGCCAGCCCATCGTGCGCGGCGACGTGGCCGGGGCCCGGCGGCGCGCGGACGTGATCGTCGAGGGCGAGTACACCTTCGGCATGCAGGACCAGGCCTTCCTCGGCCCCGAGTCCGGTCTCGCGGTCCCCGAGGAGGACGGCGGCGTCCACCTCTACATCGCCACCCAGTGGCTCCACTCCGACCTGCGCCAGATCGCGCCCGTGCTCGGCCTGCCCGAGGACAAGGTGCGGATGACACTGGCCGGAGTGGGCGGGGCGTTCGGCGGGCGCGAGGACCTGTCCATGCAGATCCACGCCTGCCTGCTCGCGCTGCGCACCGGCAGGCCCGTCAAGATCGTCTACAACCGCTTCGAGTCCTTCTTCGGCCACGTCCACCGCCACCCGGCGAAGCTGCGCTACGAGCACGGGGCCACCCGCGACGGCAGGCTGACCCACGTCAAGTGCCGCATCGTCCTGGACGGCGGCGCGTACGCCTCCGCCTCCCCGGCCGTGGTCGGCAACGCCTCCTCGCTCGGCATCGGACCGTACGTCGTCGACGACGTCGACATCGAGGCCGTCGCCCTCTACACCAACAACCCGCCCTGCGGCGCCATGCGCGGCTTCGGCGCGGTCCAGGCGTGCTTCGCCTACGAGGCGCAGATGGACAAACTGGCGAAGGAACTCGGCCTGGACCCGGTGGAGTTCAGGCAGCTCAACGCCATGGAGCAGGGCACGGTCATGCCCACCGGGCAGCGGGTCGACTCCCCGGCGCCGGTCGCCGAACTCCTGCGCCGCGTCAAGGCGATGCCGATGCCGCCGGAGCGCCAGTGGGAGAGCAGCGAGGGTGCCGACGTGCGCCAGCTGCCGGGCGGCCTGTCCAACACCACGCACGGCGAGGGCGTCGTGCGCGGGGTCGGCTACGCGGTCGGCATCAAGAACGTCGGCTTCTCCGAGGGCTTCGACGACTACTCCACCGCCCGCGTCCGCATGGAGGTGGCCGGCGGGGAGCCGGTCGTCACCGTGCACACCGCGATGGCGGAGGTCGGCCAGGGCGGTGTCACCGTCCACGCGCAGATCGCCCGCACCGAGCTGGGCGTCACCCGGGTGACGATCCACCCGGCCGACACACGGGTGGGCTCGGCGGGCTCGACCTCCGCGTCCCGGCAGACCTACGTCACCGGCGGCGCGGTCCGGCACGCCTGCGCGCTGGTCCGCGAGAAGGTGCTGGAGCTCGGCCGGCGCAGGTTCGGCTCGTACCACCCCGCGTGGGCGACCGCCGAACTCCTGCTGGAGGGCGGCAAGGTCGTCACCGACGACGGCGAGGCCCTCGCCGACCTGGTGGACGTCCTCGGCGACGAGGCCGTCGAGGCCGAGGAGGAGTGGCGGCACCGGCCGACCGAGCCCTTCGACCCGCGCACCGGCCAGGGCGACGGCCACGTCCAGTACTCCTTCGCCGCGCACCGCGCCGTCGTCGAGGTCGACACCGAGCTCGGCCTGGTGAAGGTGGTCGAGCTGGCCTGCGCCCAGGACGTCGGCAAGGCGCTCAACCCGCTGTCCGTCGTCGGCCAGATCCAGGGCGGCACCGCCCAGGGCCTGGGGATGGCGGTCATGGAGGAGATCCTCGTCGACCCGCGGACCGCGAAGGTGCGGAACCCCTCCTTCACGGACTACCTCATCCCCACCATCCTCGACACGCCGACCATCCCCGTCGACGTGCTCGAACTCGCCGACGGACACGCGCCGTACGGGCTGCGCGGCGTCGGCGAGGCCCCCACGCTGTCCTCGACCCCGGCGGTCCTCGCGGCGATCCGCGACGCGACGGGCCTGGAGCTGAACAGGACACCGGTCCGCCCGGAACACCTCACGGGCACGGCCTGACCCGCGCGGGAGACCGGCGCCTTCGCGCGGGGCCCGGCGCCGGTCCTCCTCGTCCTCCTCGTCCGCCTCGTCCCCGTCCCGGTCGAGAGCCGGGCGGGCGCGCGCCGGCCCCGGCCGCCCTCCACGCCACCGCAGCCAAGGAGAAAGAGAGATGCTGGACATCGCCGAGGAGCTGAACCGGTGGGCCGGGCAGGGCCGTGACTTCGCGGTCGCCACCGTGGTGGCGGTCGACGGCAGCGCGCCCCGCCGGCCCGGTGCCGCGCTCGCGGTGGACGCCGACGGCACGGTGGTCGGCTCGGTCTCCGGCGGGTGTGTGGAGGGCGCGGTGTACGAGCTGTGCGAGCAGGCGCTGCGGGACGGCGGAACCCTCCTGGAACGCTTCGGACACAGCGACGACGACGCCTTCGCCACGGGCCTGACCTGCGGCGGCGCCATCGACGTCCTGGTCGCGCCGGTGCGGGCGGCGGACCCCGCCCGCCCGGTGCTCGCGTCCGCGCTGGGCGCCGCCGCGCGGGGGGAGGCGGCGGCCCTGGCCCGGATCGTGAGCGGCCCGGCGGAGCTGAGGGGCCGCGCGCTCCTGGTCCGCCCGGACGGCTCGTACGAGGGCGGCTTCGACGCCGACCCGGCACTGGACCGCACGGTGGCGGCCGAAGCCGGCGCGCTGCTGGAGGCGGGCCGCACGGGCACGCTGGAGGTCGGCGCGGAGGGCTCCCGCCGCGGAGCGCCGCTGACGCTGCTGGTGGAGTCGTCGGTGCCGCCGCCCCGGATGATCGTCTTCGGTGCGATCGACTTCGCGTCGGCGCTGGTCCGGGTCGGCAAGTTCCTCGGCCACCACGTCACGGTGTGCGACGCGCGCCCCGTGTTCGCCACGCAGGCCCGCTTCCCGGAGGCGGACGAGATCGTCGTCGAGTGGCCGCACCGGTACCTGGAGCGGACGGCCGTGGACGCCCGCACGGTCCTGTGCGTGCTGACCCACGACGCGAAGTTCGACGTGCCGCTGCTGCGACGGGCCCTGCGCCTCCCGGTGGCCTACGTCGGCGCGATGGGGTCCCGCCGCACCCATCTGGACCGCACCGCGCGCCTGCGCGAAGCCGGGGTGAGCGACCTGGAGCTGGCCCGCCTCAGGTCGCCCATCGGGCTCGACCTGGGCGCCCGCACACCGGAGGAGACGGCCCTGTCCATCGCGGCGGAGATCGTCGCGAACCGGCGCGGCGGCAGCGGGGTCCCCCTCACCGGTGCGCACACGCCGATCCACCACGACGGCGGCCCGGCGCCCGGGGGCCGGATCGGCTCGGTGGCCTGAAGCGCGCGGTGTCCTCGGGGCCGCCTCAGGGTCGCTTCAGGGCTGTCTCAGGAGCCGGTTCAGCGCCCGCCCGAAGACATGGCGGCCGGCCCGTCCCACCAGGCCGTCGAAGAGGGTGGACACGGCGCGGACGCGGATCTCCTCCCGCCACACCACCCGGGCCCGGCCGCCCGGCCCCGGCCGTACCTCGATCTCCGCCCAGCCGGTGACGACGCGGCCGCGTTTCTCCAGGCGGCACAGGCCCGGGGAGTCGTCCAGCGGGGGCCGCCACACCGTCACCTCCATCGGGTCGTCGAAGGAGAGCGGGCCGAGGCCCGAGCGGGCGACGACGACGGTGCCCTCGCCGGTGGGCGGGGGAGTCGTCACGGTGACCCGGGTCAGCGGGACCGCTTCGCCGTGGCGCGGCCACGCCGTGAGCCGGCGCCAGGCCTCGTCGGGGGGGAGGGGCGCCGTGCGCCGGATCTGGAAGGTGGCCACGGGGGGATCCTAAGGAGTCCGGCCCACGTCACCACCGTCGTTCCCGTGCGGGTCACCCGCTCGGGTCGCTCCCGGCGCCCGGCGGGCCGCCTCACGGACGGTAGACCGTCCCCGGCTCCGCCCTGCCGGGCGCGAAGAGCTGGGGGACCGTCACGAACACGTAGCCGCGCCTGCGCAGCGCGTCGATGATGCCGGGCACGGCGGGGACGGTCCCGTCGTAGATGTCGTGGAGCAGGATGATGCCGTCGCGGGAGGACCGGGCGAGGACGCGGCGGGTGATGAGGTCGGAGTCGGTGGTCGTGTAGTCCTTCGCGGTCACGCTCCACAGGACCTCCGCGAGGCCCAGTTCGCGGCAGATCTCGTGCACGGTGTCGTTGGTGCGGCCCTGCGGCGGGCGCACCAGGGTGGGGCGGCGGCCGGTGAGGCGCTCTATCTCCTCGTTGGGGCGCTCCAGTTCCTCGCGTATCTCCTCCGGCCCCAGCTTCGTCAGGATCCGGTGGGTCCAGGTGTGGCCGGCCACCTCGTGGCCCTCGTCGGCCATGCGCCGGACGAGCTCGGGGTACTTCTCGATGTGCCGCTCGCCCAGCAGGAAGAACGTCGCCGGGACCTGCTCCCGCTTCAGGATGTCCAGCAGCCGCGCGGAGTGCTCGCCCGGTCCCGCGTCGAAGGTGAGCGCGATGCACTTGACCTCGCGGCAGTCGACGGTGCCGAACCGGGCCCGGACGTCGGTGGACCGGACGGCGCTGGGGGCGGTGGTCTCCACCCGTGTGCAGCCGCTCAGCGCCAGGGTGACGGCCGTGGCCGTCAGGACGCTCGCCATGACCCGGAACGCGGCCCCCGGTCTTTTCATCTTCCTGGTCGGAGAAGGCATGCCGGGACTATACATAGCGTCTATACACGCCGTGCATAGTCCGTTTCGCGTACCCACGGGCGAGAGGGCGGGGGTGTGTGACGGTCGTCACGGGGGCGCCCGCGCTCCCGTGCGGAGCGTCGATGAGCACCCCCGGGGAGGGGTGAGGGGCCGGAGTGCGCCGTCGGCCGGTTCTCGCGGTCGGCGGCCGCACACGTCCGTCCGCCGGGTCCGACCTGCCCCTTTGTTCCGATTCGGAAAAGGTGCACGGGCGGACGAAGCATCGCATAGTGGTGCGAGTTGTCTCCAAGTGTTTGAGACAACTGCGGTGCGGCACTCGCGTCCCGGAGAACACCACCCATATCGCAGGGACGGAGCACAGCCCCATGCGAACCCCTGGTACCAACGCCCTGTCCCACGATCCCGCCGCCCTGCTCGCCGACGGCCGGACCGTGGCCGACGATTCGCGCGACGCCCCGGAGCGCCTCGGCCCCGCCGGCCCGTCGGTGACCGGGCGGTACGCGGTGCGCGGGTGGAGGGCGTTCGGATGACCTCGTACGCCGTCGTGGTCCCCACCCTGGTGCGGAACACCCTCGCCGACTGCCTCGCCGCGCTGGCCGCCGCGACCGGGCCGCCCCCCGCCGCGATCGTCCTCGTCGACGACCGGTCCGAACCCGACCCCGACCCCGGACCGCTGGAGCACGCGTTGAGCGTCCTCGGCGACCTGCGGACACGCACCACCGTCGTCATCGGCGGGGGCCGCGGGCCCGCCGCCGCGCGCAACGCGGGGTTGCGCACCGTCACCGAGCCCTGGGTGGCCTTCCTCGACGACGACGTCCAGGTCGGCCCGCGCTGGTGCGCACAGCTCGTCCAGGACCTCGAGGAGGCGTCCCCCGACACCGCCGGCGTCCAGGGCGTCATCACCGTCCCGCTGCCCGACGGGCGCCGCCCCACCGACTGGGAACGCGGCACCGCCGGCCTCGCCCGGGCCCGCTGGATCACCGCCGACATGGCCTACCGCACCGAGGCCCTCGAGCGGGTCGGCGGCTTCGACGAGCGCTTCCCGCGCGCCTTCCGCGAGGACGCCGACCTCGCGCTGCGCCTCCTCGACGCCGGCTGGCGCATCCGCCGGGGCCGGCGCACCACCCTGCACCCCGTACGCCCCGCCTCCCGCTGGGCGTCGGTGAAGCAGCAGCGCGGCAACGCCGACGACGCCCTGATGCGGCGCCTGCACGGACCCGACTGGTGGGACAAGGCGGTCGCGCCGCGCGGCCGGATCCGCCGGCACGCCGCGATCACCGCCGCCGGCGCGGCCGCCTGCGCCCTCGCCGCCGCCGGGCACCGCCGGGCGGCCGCCGCCTGCGCCCTCGGCTGGGCCGCGGGGACCGCGGAGTTCGCCCGCGCCCGCATCGCCCCCGGCCCGCGCACCCGCGACGAGGTGACGACCATGCTGGCCACCAGCGTGCTCATCCCGCCCGCCGCGACCTGGCACCGGATCGCCGGGGCCTGGCGCCACCGGCGCGCCCCCGCCTGGCCGGAGGCGGCCCGGTGAGCCGGGTGAGGGCGGTGCTGTTCGACCGCGACGGCACCCTCGTCCACGACGTCCCCTACAACGCGGACCCGGATCGGGTGCGCCCCGTCGAGGGCGCCCGCGAGGCGCTGGGCGCGCTGCGCGCCCGCGGCGTCCGCACCGGCGTCGTCACCAACCAGTCCGGCGTCGCCCGCGGACTGCTCACCGTCGCCGACGTCCGCCGCGTCAACCAGCGCGTCGACGCGCTCCTCGGCCCCTTCGACGTGTGGGCGGTCTGCCCGCACGGGCCCGGCGACGGCTGCCCCTGCCGCAAACCCCGGCCGGGCATAGGATCCTGTGGGCGGCCGGGGTTTGCGGCAGGG
>NZ_MSGP01000548.1 GCF_002078235.1 Streptomyces viridosporus | reverse complement strand
GGCGGCGGAGTTGCTCCGCCGTACGGTCGCGCTCGGAGTGGGCCTGGGCGGCGGCGGCCGCTTCGTACACCGCGTCGGTGTTTCCGCGGGCCTTTGCCATTCGCGCGACATGCGGATCTGCCACGGACGCCAGGAGCACCGTGTGTCGCCGGGTCAGTCGAGGCAGAACGGGCAGCAGGCCCTCCTCGATGGGGGCCGCGTCGAGTGTCGTGAGCAGCACGATCAGGGAGCGGCGGGGTGCCGTACGAAGGGCGGTGGCCGTCAGGCCCCGGGCGTCGGTCTCGACGAGCTCGGGCTCGAGCGTGGCCATGGCGTTGACCAGGGACGGGAGGACATCGCCCGCGGTGCGGCCCTGGACCAGGGCACGCAGACGGCGGTCGTAGGCGAGGAGGTCGACGCGGTCGCCGGCGCGGGAGGCGAGGGCCGCCAGGAGCAGGGCCGCGTCCATGGAGGCGTCCAGGCGGGGTGCGTCACCGACACGGCCCGCGGAGGTGCGGCCGGTGTCGAGGACCAGCAGGATGTGGCGGTCGCGTTCGGGACGCCAGGTACGTACGGCGACGGTGGACTGGCG
>NZ_MSGP01000547.1 GCF_002078235.1 Streptomyces viridosporus | reverse complement strand
GGCGGTCATGACCGCCAGAGTAAGGGCCACGGACTGCTTTGACCCCTGTCGGGGGTCGGGACCGTACCGGGACCTCGGACGTACGACCCCGCCGCCCCTGTGTGAACGGCGCGTGGCAGTCCCGTTGCGGCGCCCGCCGTTTCCTTGAGCACCGCTCCCGCCCGGCCTACGGTCGGTGCACCGGTTCCGACGGACCCCGACGGACACGGCCGTGTGCCCGAGTGGTTGAGGGACTCGCCTGCAAAGCGAGTGACGCGGGTTCGAATCCCGCCACGGCCTCCACCTTCCTTGCCTCGCTTGCCTCAGTTTCCTCGCCTTCCTCCTCCCACGTCTCTCACGTCGTCCTCACGAACGGGAGCACAACCCCGGGCGGCCTCCGGTTGTCCAGGACATGTCCGGGCGATCGGCGCCCGGTCTCCGTGCCTTCCTGTCCGACTTCGACGAGGAGACAACCGTGCGCCAGCGCGTCCGCCCCTCGGCCGCCCTCGTGGCCGCCGCCGGCATCGCCGTCGCCGTTCCCGCCGTCGCCGCGCCCCCGGCGGCCGCCGAGGAGACCGGGCCCGACCTGGTGGTCTCGGCCCTGCCGCGCACCGCTCCCGCGCCCGGCGGAACGTACGAGGAGTCCGTCACGATCACCAACCGGGGGACGGCGGCCGCGGACGGCGTCACCTTCCGGATACGGCTGACCCGTGGCCTCGACTTCCCCGAGCCGGTCGAGGGCTGCACCTACTCCACCGTCGGCGACCGCGTCGGACAGGCGCTGTGCACGCTCGACACGGTCGTCGGGCCCGGCGCCTCCGTCACCGTGCCCGTGCGGTTCGAGGCGCTGCCCAAGGCGCTGATGGAGGCCGTCGAGTACGGCACCGGACCCACCGGCGGGGAACCGGGCGAGGGGTTCGGCGACAGCTACCGGCGACTGACGCTGGCCGCGGACAACACGGCCGACCTCGTCGCGGTCGGTGAGTGGACCGAGGCGCTCCCCGGCGGCAGCCAGTCGTTCACGGTCGGCCTCCGCAACGACGGCCCCGGCTGGGTCCAGGTCCAGGACAGCGACGACCAGCCGGCGTTGCTGGTCACGGTCCCGTCCGGCACGGTCGCCACCGAGGTCCCCGAGGGCTGCGCGCCGTTCGGCACCGACGGCCCGAGCGGACCGCCGGTGCCGGGCAGGCCCCGGTACGTCTGCTGGCCCGCCGACGGCACCCTCGAGGTCGGCCAGTCGCTCTCCTACACCTTCTCGGTGAGGATCGACAAGGACGCCCGGAGCCCCAGGGGCGAGGTGAAGGCGACCTCCGTGTACGACATCGCCCCCGAGTACGACAAGAACCGCGCCAACAACACCGACCTGATCCGCATCGACCTGCCCACCGACAACGAACCCGGCCCGAGCCCGTCGGACGGCACCGCCGGAGGCTCCGGCAGCGGCGGCGCGGGAGACGACGGCGGCTCCGGCACCGGCGGGAGCGGCACCACCCCGCAGGGGCAGGCCGCCGACGGCTCGGGCACCTCGGGCTCCGCGTCCAGCACCCCGACCGCGACCGGCGCCTCCCCCGGCGGCGACCTGGCGCACACCGGCTCGGACGGCGCCCCGCTCCTCGCCGCCGCGGCGGCCGGCACCGCGGCGCTCGGCGGTCTCCTGGTCGTGGCCGTACGGCGCCGCAGGGCCGCCGGGTCCTCGTGAGGGTCACCCCGCCGTTCCCCCGAGCGCCGCTTCCGCCCCGTCCTTCCGCTCGTCCGTCCGACACCACCACGGCACGAGCTGGACCACGCCGAACGCCACCTCCACGGCGAGGAACGGCCACAGCACCCCCGTGGCGCCACGGGCCAGCGCGTACGCCTGCCAGGCCGCGAACAGCATGCGGGCGGCGCCGTCGTAGACCCCGTGCGCCGGCCGTGTCCCCCTGAGGCGCAGGACGGACCAGACGACCACGACCGAACCCATCAGGTTCGCGTACAGGGTCTGTACCGGATCGCGGTCGGGCAGGGCGCCCAGGCCGAGGGCGTCACCCGCCGACGACAGCAGACCGTGCACCAGTGCGTAGGTCCAGGGGGTCGCGAATCCGGCCGTGACGACGAGGTCGTACCAGGCGCTCGCCCGTACGACACGGAGGTAGGGGGCCCGGGAAGGAGAGGGGAAGAGAGGCACGAGGAAGCTCCTGCTGGTCGGCGGTGGCGATGCCGCACGCTAAACAGTGGAGTAGGGTCCAAGGTCAAGCCACCGGCCGACGGAGGGCCATGCTGATAGGGGAGTTGGCCGCGCGAACGGGCCTGTCCAAGGACACCGTCCGGTTCTACGAGAAGCTCGGCCTCGTCACGAGCCGGCGGCTGTCCAGCGGTTACCGCGACTTCGCGCCCGAGACGGTGGTCTGGCTGCAGTACGTCCGCACCGCGCAGACGCTCGGGTTCTCCCTGGCGGAGATCGCACGGCACGGTGAGGAGTTGCGCGACGCCCCGGACACCGCGCAGGCGCTGTCCGCGCTGTTCGCGGAGAAGATCCGGGTCGTCGACGCGCGGATGGCGGAACTCGCCGCCCTGCGCGCCGAACTCACCGCGCGGGCCGGCACCGGATGCCCGTTGCGGGCGGGCGATTGAGGCGGGGGCCGGGGCCGAAGGACCGGCTCGGAGCACCCCGCCCGCCCCGTCCCGGAAGAGCTACGCCCGGCAGTGCCCGCGCGGGTCGGCCGTCGTGCCCGCCGGGTCGATCGACGACAGGGCCTGGATCATCGTCATCACCAGCCGGTCGTACGCCGCGCCGGTCAGCGCGTGGCCCGACGCCTCGTCGAGGTCGTGCTCGCGGTGGAGCAGCCAGAGGGTGAAGGCGAGGGTGGAGACGTCCGTGTTCAGCGGGCGGAGGACGGCGTCCGGCTCGCTCCAGTGCAGCACCGCGCCCGTGGCTCCGTCGACGACCAGGCCGTCGCCCTCGGTCAGGTGCCCGAGGCGCACGAGGCGGTCGGCGTGGGCGGGGAGGCGGCCGGGCGGGAAGGCGCCCTCACCGTCGGCGTAGTGCTCCGTGAGGGTCCGCAGCGGCGGGTCGGTGTCCAGCCGGAAGAAGAAAACGTCCTCCGGCAGGCCCGTCCCGCGCAGGAAGCGGCGGGTCGGCTCGTGCGTGAGCGTGGCGGGGAAGTCGACCTCCTCGAAGCGGACCACACCGCCCCGGCCGAACTCCCGGTCCAGCAGGCGCACCGGGAGGTCGAGGGCCAGCCCCGAGGCCGTGTCCGGGCCCGCCGCCAGGGCCAGGGGCCGGATCAGTGCCGCCATCCGTCGAAGCGGCGCCGGCCCGCCGCCCGCGCCCTCCTCGAACACCGCCAGCAGCCGCCGCGTCGCGACCGCGACCGCCCGGGTGTCGCAGCGGCCCGCGCGGGCGGCGAACTGGCGGCGCAGTCCCGCCAGTTCGTCCGTCGCCGCGGCGAACCGCACCAGGGTCGGCAGGGACGGGGCGAGCGGTCGGCGGTCCATCAGGTCCGGACGGTCGTGGAAGAAGTACGGGGTCGGGACCTCGCCGGTCGCCCCGTCGAGCGGCACCGGCTCCGGCTCCGGGCCCGCCGGGCCCGGCAGCCCGCCGATGACCAGCCGGGGGAACCGGCCGCCGGTCGGGTCCGCCGCGATCCGCAGGCCCTCGTCGCACAGCCGCGCGAAGTCGAACAGGCCGCCGTCCCCGGGCAGTCCGGGGCCGGCCGGCCGGCGGCGCGCGGAGGCGTGCGTGGCGTACGGGCCGAGGTACGCCCCGGTGCATGTGGTCGCCGTGGCGACGGTGTCGGTCGTGCTCATGGTTCCCCCGCGATACGTCTGCTCGGTCCCGGGCCCCTGAACGTCCCACCCGGGCGGACGGACCCCGTCCGTCCGGACCCGGCGGCCGTCCCCCACCACTCGGCACCCTACGCGCCGGCACTGACAACGCCCCCGGACCAGGGGACCCGCACGGCGCCCCGTTCTCACAGACGCCCGAACGGCCCCCGTGCGTTGCCTCTCCGCCGGAACTCGTCCCCGGGACTGTCCCCGGGGCGCGTCCCCGGGACGCGCCCTCCGGACGTCAGCCGCCGGACGTCAGCCGCCGGTCACCACCGCGGCCTGCGGGCGGATCGGCAGCCGGTTCACCGGGCGGCCCGTGGCGGCCCGGACGGCGGAGGCGATGGCCGCCGGGGAGGTCACCACCGGCACCGCGCTGACCGCCTTCGCGCCGAAGGGGGCGACCACGTCCCGTTCCTCGACCAGTTGCACGATCCGGATGTCCGGGGCGTCCAGGGCGGTCGGGAGGGCGTAGCCGGTGAGGTCGGGGTGGCGGACCAGGCCGCGCGGGGTGCGCAGGTTCTCGGTGAGCGCGATGCCCACGCCCTGGGTCACGCCCGCCTCGATCCGGGCGGCCAGCTGGGCCGGGTTCAGCACCCGGCCCACGTCCTGGGCGACCGCCAGTTCGACGACCCGTACCGAGCCGATCTCGATGTCGACGTCGACCACCGCGCGGATCGCGCAGAAGGCCAGGCCGACGAACGCGTCGCCCTGACCGGCCCCGTCCAGGGGCTCGGTCGGGTGCGGGCGGCACTGGGCCGTGGCCCACAGCTCCTTGCCCGCCAGTTCCTCGGTGACGGTCGTGGACAGCACCCCGTCGTAGGAGGTGATCTTGCCGTCGGTGATCTGCAGCAGCTCGGTGGACATGCCGAACTTGTGGGCGAGGGGCTGCAGGAGCTGGGTGCGGACCATCTTGGCCGCGCGTTCCACCGCGCCGCCGGACACCCAGGTGTGCCGGCCGCGGCAGCCCGCGCCCGACGGCGGCTGGTCGGTGTCCACGGGGGCCACGTGCACCTCGTCGACGCCGAGGGTCTCCTGGACGATCTGCCGGGCCAGCGTGGCGAACCCCTGGCCGGTCTCCACGGCCGCGCACAGCACCGTGGCCACGCCGTCCTGGACCTTCACGGTGGCCGTGGACACCTCGTCGGCGCCCTCCGCGCCGAGCATGTGCACCATGCCGACGCCGTAGCCCACGCCCCGGCGCACCGCGCCCGGTTCGCCCGCGCCCTCGGGGCCGCCGGGCAGCAGCCACTCGTCCTCGGGGGTGTCCTTGGGCAGCGGCGGCAGCGGGAAGTCCCGCACCGCCTGGAGGAGTTCGGCGACCGGGGCCGGGCAGGTCACGGTCTGGCCGGTGGGCAGGACGTCGCCGGTGGCCATGACGTTGCGCATCCGCACGTCCGCCGGGTCGATGCCCAGCTTCTTGGCCAGCTTGTCCATCTGCGCCTCGTAGGCGGCGCACACCTGCATGGCGCCCTCGCCCCGCACGTGGCCGGAGGGCGGGTTGTTGGTGCGCACGGCCCAGCCCTCGATGAAGGCGTTCGGGACGACGTACGGGCCGCAGGCGAAGGCGACGGCGGCGGCCAGGGCGTCGGAGGAGGTGTCGGCGTAGGCGCCCGCGTCGAGCAGGATCTGCGCCTCGACCTTGACCAGCCGGCCCTCGGCGTCGGCGTGGTGGCGGTAGCGCAGCAGGGTGGGGTGGCGGTGGACGTGGCCGAGGAAGGACTCCTCGCGCGTGGCGGCGAGTTTCACCGGGCAGCCGGTCCGCAGGGCCAGCAGGCCGAGTGGGAGCTGGAAGCTGCGGTCCTCGCGGTCGGCGGTGGCGCCGGGGACGCCGGTGACGACGACCTTCACCCGTTCGGGTGCCAGGCCGAAGGCGGCGGCGGCCGTGTCCCGGTCGCCGTGCGGGTCGGTGGACGCCAGGTACAGCTCGACGCCGCCGTCCGGGCGGGGCACGGCGAGACCGGCCTCGGCGCCGATGGGGGCGGGGTCCTGGCGGCCGATGCGGTACAGGCCCTCGACGACGACGTCGCCGGCCGCCCCGGGGTCGCCGTGGCGCAGCGGGATGTGCCGGATCAGGTTGCCGTCGGGGTGCAGCGGTTCGGCCTCGAACGCCTGCTCCGGGTCGGTCACCGGGTCGAGCACCTCGTACTCGACGATGACGGCCGCGGCGGCCAGCCGCGCGGTGTCCGGGTGGTCGGCGGCGACGGCGGCGATGGGCTCGCCGTGGTGGCGCACGACCTCGGCGGCGAAGACCGGGCGGTCGGCCTTGCCCCGGCCGTGCAGCGGGGCGCCGGGGACGTCCTCGTGGGTGACGACCGCGCGGACGCCGGGCATCTCGCGCGCGTGGGTGGTGTCGATGGACACGATGCGCGCGTGCGGGTGCGGGGAGCGCAGCACGGCCGCCCACAGCAGGCCCTCGGCCCACAGGTCGGCGGCGTACGGGAAGGTGCCCTCGGTCTTGGCGCGGGCGTCGGCGGCCGGGAGGGAGGTGCCGAGCCCGTGCGGGACCGGTTCCGGCTCGGTGGTGGCCTCGGCGGCCCGTGCGGCCTGCGCGGTGGCTGCTTCGTTGCTCACGCCTGGCCTCCGTCCTGGCCGTGGGACTGGTCGTGCGGTCCGGTGGATCCGGTGGACCCGGTGGATCCGAACACCGAGGGGTTGACGCCGCCGGCGCCGGGGCCCGCCTGGTGCGGGATGCGGGGCACGTCCGGGTCGGTGTCCGCGTCCGGATCGGTCTCGGAGGCCGCGGCGTGCGCCTCGCGTTCGGCGACGACCTCCTTGACGGCGTCCACGACGCCCCGGTAGCCGGAGCACCGGCACAGGTTGCCGCACAGGGCCTGGCGGGTCTCCAGCTCGGTGGGCGCCGGGTTGCCCTCCAGCAGGTCGTGCACGGTCATCGCCATGCCCGGGACGCAGAAGCCGCACTGCACCGCGCCGCACCGCGCGAGCGCCCGCTGCACGTCGGACGGCCGGCCGTCCTGGGCCAGGCCCTCGACGGTACGGACCTCGCTGCCGGCGGCGGTGACGGCCGGGACCAGGCAGGAGGCGACGAGCCGCCCGTCCACCTGCACGTTGCAGGCCCCGCACTCGCCCTGCGAGCAGCCGTCCTTGGCGCCGGCGAGGCCGAGCCGCTCGCGCAGCACGTAGAGCAGCGACTCGCCGATCCAGGCGTCCGTGACCGGCCGGTCGGAGCCGTTGACGCGGAGCACGTAGGAGGCCAGGGGGTGGTCCTCGTGCGGGGCGCCGGGCGGCGGGTCGTGCGGCGGCGCCGAGCCGTCCGGCGCGGGGGCCGCCGACGGGGCGGGATCGCCCGGGGCGCTCGAGGCGCCCGAAGGATCCGAGGCGTCCGGGGTGTTCACGGCGTCCGGGGAGCCGGCGGGGTCGGGGTCGGCCTGCGCGGTCGCGGCGCCCGGGGAGGCGGCGTCGGCCGCCGGTGCGTCCGCGGCGGCGGGTTCCGGTGCTCCGCCCGCCTCCGGGCCGGACCCGGCGGCGGAGGGCTCCGTCCGCTCCTGGGCGGCCCCGTCCGCGGCCTCCGGGACCCCGTGCGCGGCCTCCTGGGCCCCGTGTGCGGCCCGAGGGGCCTCGGCGGCCTCGGGAGTGCCCTCGGGGCCGGAAGCGGGCCGTGGGTCGTCCTGGGTGCCGGGGTACGCCTCCGCGCCGGACCGCCACTGCGGCTCCGCCGCGGGTTCCGCGTACCCATCGGTGGCGAACGGCTGGGGCGCGCCGGAGGACCGGGGGCCGGTGTGCGCGGGCTGCCCGGGCGCGTGCTCGCCGCCCGGCCTCGGTCCGCCCTCCTGCCGCTCCTGCGGGGCCCGGTGCCGCTCGGGGCCGGCTTCCCGGCCCTCGTTCCCGGGACCCGCGTCCGCCGGCCCGGGCTCACCGCCCTGCTGCTCCTGCGGGACCCCGGGTACGCCGGGTCCCCACGGCTGCCCGATGGCCTGGTCGGCCCAGGGGGCGGAGGCGCCGCCCGGGAGGGTGGCCGGAGGGGTGCCGCCCCACTGCTCGGCCAGGGCGGACGTGGTGAACTCGCCCGACTCGTCCGGGAGGTCGCCGCCGGCGACGGGGATCGACCACTGGCCGGTGACGTCCTGGCCCGGCGCGGGGTGGCCCTGTGCAGGGTGGTTCGGCGCGGGGTGCCCCTGCGCGGCGGGCGTCTCCTCGAAGCCCCACTGGCCGGCGGTCCCGGGGGCCCCGGGAGAACCCGAAGGGCCGGAGGGGCCGGGGGGGTACGTGAACCGGTCGTCCTGTCCCGCGCGTCGCGGGGCCGCGTCCGTCCCGGGCTCCTGCCGCGGGGGCCCGGCCTGCGGGTCGTGCCACTGGGCCCCGGCGCCGGGCGCGCCCGGCGCGGGCCAGGTGCCCATGGCCGCGGGGTCGGTGCCCGCGCCGGTCGCGGGGGCCACCGTGATCTGCGGCGGCACATAACCGTGGCCGGGCGCGGCGAGCGGACTCTCCAGGGAGTCCAGCAGGGCGTCGACGCCCCCCTCGGGAAGCTCGACGAAGGCGGTGGCGCCGTCGTCGTAGTCGCCCTGGGGCAGCGGGTCCCAGCGGCCGCCGCCCCGGGGCGTGCCCTCTCCGTGCTGGTCGTCGGTCACGACAGCGCCCTCCCCAGTGCTCGTCGGGCCAGCGCGGCGACGGTGCGCCGCAGGTGCAGTACCGCGGGCGGAAGCGGTGGGACGGCGCCGTCCTCTCCGGGGGCGGCGTCGGGGATGCAGGCCGCGGCGACGTACTCCCCGAACGCGTGCAGCGCCTCCGGCACGATCGCCCGGTTGTTGTCCCAGTCGATGAGCTGCGCGACCCACTGCTCGGCCTCCAGGGGCCTGAGCGGCATCGGCGCTATGGCGCCCACCGCGCAGCGGACCCCGCGGCGGGCGGGATCGAGCACGAGGGCGACGGAGGCGACCGCGCGGCCGGGACCGGTGCGGCCGGTCGCCTTCAGGAAGACCTGGGGGGCGTGCAGCAGCGGCACGCGCACGTAGCCGATGAGTTCACCGGCGCGCAGCATGTCCACCCCGGCCAGCAGGTGCGACACCGGGATCTCGCGGCGGGCGCCGCCCGGGCCCGCGATGATCAGCGTCGCCTCCAGCGCGGCCAGTACGGGCAGGGCGTCCCCGGTGGGGGCGGCGGAGGCGATGTTGCCGCCCAGGGTGCCGGCGTTGCGGATGTGCGGCGGTCCGGCGGCCCTCGCGGAGGCGGCGA